>CAMYKT010000003.1:0-90000 GCA_947259185.1 uncultured Methanobacteriaceae archaeon | reverse complement strand
GATAACATGAGCTGGCATTGTTCATAATAACTCTTTTTTATGGTGGATATATGATCTTTTAAATCATTATCCTCCAGGAACTGGCAAACCACCCTCTGGGTAAAATAATTGGAATGCAAATCAGAGGCTTGTTTAGCAATTACCAGTTTTTCCATAATTTCTTCTTCAGCTACTATCCAACCTAAACGCATACCCGGAGAGACAATCTTAGAAAAAGAACCAAATAATATTCCTTCCTCATGGAAGGACTTAATGGGAGGAATATCCGTGCCACTAAACCTGATATCACCATAGGGATTATCCTCTACCAGTACAGTATCACCTTCAGATAGAAGACCGGCTATTTTTTTCCTTTTTTCCAGGGAATAGCTTATACCGGTGGGGTTCTGGAAATTGGGAATAGCATAGTATAATTTTATTTTATTTTGAAGCAGAATATCTTCCAGATAATCCATATCCGGACCATCATCCTCTAAGGGCACTGACTTAAAAATTGGTTCATATAAACTGAATGATTGTATGGCCGCCAGATAAGTGGGCTTTTCCAGAAGAACCCTATCGTTTTTATCCAGGAACACCTTACCCACCAGATCCAGGCATTGCTGGGAACCATTGGTTATTAAAATTTCATCTGCATCTATTCTCAATCCCTGACTGGCATATCTCCCGGCAATATATTCCCTTAAAGGTAGATGTCCTTCGGTGGTACTGTACTGCAATACTTCTTTACCATACCGGGATAGAACATCATGGGATGCTTTTTTAATTTTCTCAACAGGGAAGCTAACAGGATGAGGTAAACCTCCAGCAAAAGAGATTATTTCTGGACTCTCAGTTACCTTTAATATTTCCCGGACAAAGGAAGGAGGTATATGGGACATCCTATCAGCAAATTTATATTTCATAAAAATACTTCCTAATATTTCATAATTTTATAGATTCCATACGATCCAGGGCGGTTTCCAGAGCATCATAGGAAGTTGCATAGGAAATACGTATATGATTTTCACCACACTTACCAAAACCTTCCCCGGGAACCACCACCACCTCATTTTCCAGGGCTTTTTTAACAAATTCAGAAGAATTACCCACCTCCGGGAAAATATAAAATGCTCCCTCAGGTTGACTGCAAGACCAACCCATCTCATTTAAGCGGGATACCACCAGATTTCTTCTTCTTTTAAATTCAGCAACCATATCTGCCACACAGTCTTGAGGTCCTTCTAATGCAGCAAGAGCACCTTTTTGAGAGATGGAACTGGCACAGGCGGTGTTATATTGATGTACTTTCAATAACTCTTCAATTATTTCTTCCCGGGCAGCAGCATAGGCCACCCGGAAACCAGTCATGGCATAACTCTTGGAAAAACCATTGATGCTTATGGCCTTATCTGAAAATTCAGCTGGAGAATGATGTTTTTTGTCATAGATTATTTTTTCATATATCTCATCTGATATGATGAATATCCCCTTATCATGGGTAAGTTCGGCTATGGCCTTAACATCCTCTTTTTTCATAACACTTCCGGTGGGGTTAGAGGGGGAATTAAGAATCAAAGCTTTGGTTTTAGAGGTAATCCTTTTTTCAACATCTTCTACCGTCATCTGGAAATTATTTTCTTTTTTAAGAGGTACGGGAATAGTTTTCCCTTCAGAAAGCTTAACACAGGCATCATAAGATAAAAATCCCGGATCCGGAATAAGAACCTCATCACCCCGATCTACCAGGCCTTGAGTACACATGTAAAGGGCTTCACTGGCTCCTACTGTTACAATAACTTCTTCAGGGCTGGCCTGAATATTATTATCCCTCTCTAATTTGTGAGATATGGCTTCTCGTAATTCAATAATTCCTTTATTGGAGGTGTAATGGGTAAATCCCTCCTCCAGGGCATCCACCACCGCTTTTATTATATGGGGCGGGGTGTCAAAATCAGGTTCTCCAATACCTAAATTTATAGCATCAGGACTTGCTATTTCAAACATTTTACGTATCTGGGATAATTCTATAGATTTTACTCGATTAGCAGGATTTATCATATAATTCACCTAATTTTTATAATAATTAATCACTTTTATTTACATAATGATTTAGATGATGAACAGTTATAACAGGGTGCTTCTTCACACCAGGGAGTTATTTCTCCTTCTTTCATTTTATCATATTCTTCTTTTAAGAAATCTGCTCTTAAACCCACATCAATATTTTTCCAGGGCAATTCCAAATCAAAGTCTTTTCTGGCAGAATAAGCTAACCAGTCCCGGAAGGATAACTGATTTTTATATGATTTTTCAATTAAATCTGCCACTTCTAAACCTCCAGTTGAAAGCACATACTGGATTAGCCCGGAACGGGGACTATCCACCTTAAGGGGATAACCCTTCAGCTGGGATTTGATATAGTTCAAACGGGACTTTATTTCTTTTACATCATAACCTTCCCACTGTAAAGGGGTGTGGGGTTTGGGAATAAGAGGGTTAACACTAAAACGTATAGCATTCTTACGGGGAGAGAGCTTTAAGAGGTCCTTCATCATAGTAACCATATCTTTTGTATCCTCATAAGTTTCAAAAGGGGAACCCGATAAAAAATACATTTTAATATTCATACCCATATGCAAAGCTTTTTTAAGGACTTTTATAGTTTTTTCATCACTAACCGGTTTATTTAAACTCTTTCTAACTTTCCACACAGATTCAGGGGCCAGGGTTATGGTTTTAAGGCCACTTTGTTGTAAGGATTCCAGAGTACCTGATGTTATAGATTCAATCCTTAAAGAAGGGGTCCCTACTTTAAAACCTCGCTCTAAAAGACCAGAACATAGTTCATCTATGCGGGAGTAATCAGAAACTGCAGCACCAATTAAAGCTATTTTTTGAAGTCCGGTGGCATCATAGCCTTTTTCTGCAATTTTAAATAATTTATTTAAAGATGCTTCCCGGCGGGGACGGTATAAATATCCGGCCATGCAGAAACGACAACCCCGGGTACAGCCCCGGGAAACCCCGAGTAAAAACGAGGATCCCAGAGCCGGTATTAAATTTTTATCATCAGTTTCCGGGACCACCTGGTAAATGGGGTGGCAGGCCTGGTCCATATCCTTTACCAGAGCTTTTTTCACCGGATTATCTGGAACATAAACTCCTTTAATATCTTTAAAAGCATCAATTTCTCCCTTAGGATCATCCAGTTCCAGATAGGTATCTATTAACTCATCCATTATTACTTCTGCCTCTCCCACAATAAACAAATCCACAAAAGGAGATAAGGGCAGGGGATTGGCGGTGGCACAGGGCCCTCCGGCAATAACTAAAGGATGATTATGGTCACGGTCTTTTTTCCGATAAGGAACACCACCTTTTTCCAGCATCTCCAGAAGATGGAAGTAATCCTGTTCATATTGCAGGGAAAAACCAATTATATCAAAGTTTTTAAGGGGGGTGGATGATTCCAGGCTGCGATAGTAAGGGTAAACCACCCTTTCACACCATACATCCTCCCGGGAGTTAAGAAAATGATAAATAATATGAAAACCCAGTGAAGACATGGCAGTACGATATAAATTAGGATAGCATGATGCAAAACGTAAATCTACCTGGCGGGGATTTTTCAACACGACGTGGTGTTCTTTTAACATAATTTATAATTTTATTTAAACTATTATCAACATATCGTTTTTAGATAAACTAAGAATCGGATATTTAAGGAAAAATTAATCAGCTATTTGATGTTATAGATGATTTAGTTGGAATATTATTGGTGATTATGGTTAATGATGTGACATGGGTATAGATGATTTAGTTGGAATATTATTGGTGATCATGGTTAATGATGTGGCATGCATAGTTAGTGGAGAAATACCTATTTCTGCTAAAATAAGTATAATTAAAAGATAATAATCATTAAATAGTGTTAATTCAACTTTTGAAATTCTATTATACAAATAAAAGGTCCATATGATGGCTTCAAAAAAATATAAAAAGGTGGCAGTTGGGGGAACCTTTGATAAGTTTCACCAGGGGCACCGCTCCCTTCTGGAAGAAGCATTTAGAATTGGGGATGAAATAATTATTGGGGTTACTTCTGATGAGTTTGGAGGTAAAAAAGGGGATGTGGAATCCTGCGATACCCGTATGTCTAATTTAAATGAGTTTTTATCCACCATCTACCCCCAAAAATTCCATATAAAAAGACTGGAGGATCCCTTTGGAACCACCATCCATGAAGCAGATTTTGAGGCCATTGTGGTAAGTCAGGAAACCGAACCCACCGCAGTTAAGATAAATGAGATTAGAACCAAAAAAGGCATGCTTCCTATGGATATAGTGGTCATAGAAACAGTGTTTGCCGAGGATGGTAGGCCCATATCTTCTACCCGTATACGAAAAGGAGAGATAGATCGCAAAGGACACATTTTAAAGAAACTAAGGAGTGTGTTTAAGTGAAGGTGATAGTTGGTTCTAAAAATCCAGTTAAATCTCAGGCAGTGGAGAATATTCTAAAAAAAATCTATCCCCCACAAGAATTGGAAGTACTATCCCGGGAAGTGGACTCAGGAGTACAAGATCAACCCCTGGGCCAGGATGAAACCATTCAGGGAGCAGTTAATAGGGCTAAAAATGCCTATAGTGATGAATTTGATTTAAGTGTAGGTATTGAATCTGGTCTGGTGCCGGCTAAAGAAACCATCACCGGTTATGTGGATATGCAATGGTGTGCTATCTTTGATGGGGAAAAAGTTACTTTAGGAGTAAGTGCTGGTTTTGAATATCCTCCCCATGTGGTGGGGGAAGTTTTAAAGGGTAGAGAGGTAGGCCATGTGATGGATGAGCTTACCGGGGTGGATAATCTGGGTAAAAAAAGAGGGGCGGTTAGTTTTTTGACTAATGGTTCGCTGGATCGGGTGGGTAATAGTGAGCAGTGCGTGTTGATGGCTATGGTGCCCTGGATTCAAGCTAACTTGTATAAATAAGTTTTTTTACTAATTTTTTTATCAATCTTTATTTTAGCCAAAGGCTTATCTGACTATATAGAAAATAAAATTGCTATCTGAAATTATATTTAAATAGGGAAATAAACTACATTATATTACTTTTCAAATTCTTTGAATGTTATTAATAAAATCAACAATATTATCTGTGAAACTATGAAAGATTTATATCAGTTTTCTAATTTTTTATTGAAAGAAAAAGCAGAGAAAACTTGGATACAGCTATTTAGATATTTTTTTGTAGGCGGTTCAGCATTTTTGATAGATATAAGCTTTTTATATTCGTTAACGGATTTTTTTGGAATTTTTTACCTGACTTCCGCAGCTATAGCATTTATTATGGGACTTTTGACAAACTATATACTTAGTATTTCTTGGGTTTTTAGTAAAAGAACATATGATAACACTATATCCGAATTCACCTTGTTCACAATTCTAGCCCTGTTTGGTTTAACATTAAATGAGTTCCTTTTATGGGGATTAACAAATTCTCTAAATATTTACTATTTGTATTCTAAATTAATCGCGGCGGGAATTATATTTTTTTTTAATTTTTTTATAAGAAAAATAATTCTTTTCCAATAATAATTATATTCGTGATTTTTATGGCAATATTAAGTGACTATGCAAGAAAGAAAAAAATTGACTATTTCCTAAAACATGTATCCAAATCACACCATATATTAGAGATTGGATGTGCGGACGGTTGGGTTGGTGATTATCTAAAAAAAAATGGATTTAAAAATTATTTAGGATTAGATTTATATCCTCCTGCAGATATTATTGGAGACATTAAGAAATGGAGGGATTTAGGGATTAAAAACAGTTCTTTTGATGTTATCATCGCCTTCGAGGTAGTAGAACATGTGGACTGTTTTAATGAATGTTATGATATTCTAAAAAAAGGCGGGAAATTAATGATCACAACTCCGATTCCCCATATGGATTGGATGATGAAAATATTAGAATCAGTTCACTTAAACCAAAAACGAACTAGTTCACACACTAATCTAGTATATTTGAATGATATACCCAACTTCAGCCTAAAAGAAATAAAAAAAGTAGGTATGTTATCTCAGTGGGCTATCTTTACCAAATAGGATGTTAATTATGAATCAAAAAATCGCAATTATTATTGGTGCTGGACCGGCAGGTTTAACGGCAGCGTATGAACTATTAGAAAAAACAGATATAATACCCATAATTTATGAAATGAGTGATAAAGTGGGAGGTATATCAAAAACTATTAATTATAATGATAATTTGATAGATATTGGTGGACATAGGTTTTTTTCAAAATCAGAAAAGATTATTGATTGGTGGCTAAATATTTTCCCAATACAATCTTATCCTGCTAAGGATGATATGCTCCTTAATAGGGATTTTAATCAATATATCGGAGATTTAAACCTTTTTTCAGAAAATTCATCTGATTCTGATCCTGAAAAGAGGGATAAAGTGATGTTAGCAAGGAATCGTGTTTCAAGAATCCTATTCTTAAAACATTTTTTTGATTATCCCATTTCACTTAACTTAAATACAATGGTGAATTTAGGATTTAAAACAACATTTTTAATATTTATTAGTTATATTTACTCTTTTTTATTTCCCATAACTGAAGAAAAATCTCTTGAAGATTTTTTTATTAATAGATTTGGCAAAAAGCTGTATTTGACTTTTTTTAAAGATTATACAGAAAAAGTATGGGGTATACCCTGCAATGAAATTAATGCAGAATGGGGAGAACAGCGAATTAAAAATCTATCAATCTATAAAACAATTTCCCATTACCTCAAAAAAAAAATCAATAAAAATAAAGTTAACAAAATAACTGAAACAAGCTTGATTGAGAGGTTTATGTATCCTAAGCTGGGTCCTGGCCAAATATGGGAAGAAACAGCGAAAATAATTGAGAATAAAGGAGGAAAGATATTTTTAAATCATGAAGTTATAGGAATGGACTTAAAAGATGATGTTATATTAAAAATAAAATTTAAGAATAATAATTCTAATATCATAGGGATTCAAAAAGGAGATTATTTTTTTTCAACTATGCCTATTAAAAATTTAATAAACTCTATGGGCTCCAAGGTACCTGAAGAAGTAATAAAGATTTCTAATGGCCTTGTTTACAGGGATTTTATAACAGTTGGTCTCTTATTAAATGAACTTAAAATAAAAAATGATTCTGATATTAAAACATTAAATAATATTATTCCAGATAATTGGATTTATATTCAAGAAAAAAATGTAAATTTAGGAAGAATTCAGGTATTCAATAACTGGAGCCCCTATTTAGTAAAAGACGATGATAAAATATGGTTAGGATTAGAATATTTCTGTAATGAAGGAGATATATTATGGAATAAATCTGATGAGGAAATGCTTGATTTTGCAGTTAAAGAATTATTAAATATAGAATTTATTAATTCAAAAAATGATGTTTTGGATGGAACTGTTATTAAAGTGGAGAAAGCATATCCTGCATATTTTGGTTCATATGGCCAATTTGATATTATAAGGGATTATATCGACAATTTTGAAAATTTATTTTTAATTGGAAGAAATGGAATGCATAGATACAATAACATGGATCATTCAATGCTTACGGCAATTAAAGCAGTTGAAAATATAATTAATGAAGAACCATCAAAAAATAATATTTGGCTGGTAAATACTGAAGAGGAGTATCATGAATAAGTATAAATCAGTTTTAAATATTCAAATAACAAAATCCGAGTTATTTTTTATTTTAATTCTGATTTTTTATGTTACTATTGGATTAATATTATTAGAACAATTCCAATATCAGATCAATGATGATGGAATAATGTTAATATCCATTGCTCAAAAATATTATGATGGAGACTTTATTAATGCTATAAATGGATATTGGGGGCCCCTATTTTCTTGGATTTTGGTACCATTTCTTTTTTTTGGTACTGAACCTGGATTTTATATATTTACATCTAAAGCATTACTGCTTGGAATAGGATTAATAATGCTTTTAGGATTACGAAAATTGTCTTATTTATTAGATATTGAAGAAAAAATAAGATTAATGATCCTTTTTGTAAGTAGTATTGCACTACTTAGCTTTTCGTTAATTGTAACCACTCCTGATTTACTCATATCTTGTATATTGGTCTATTATTTTGCAATTATTTTTGATAACAAATATATAAATAACATTAGATATGGCGTTTTCTGCGGATTTTTGGGGGTTATGGCTTATTTAAGTAAATCTTATGGCTTTCCATTTTTTATTTGCCATTTTACAATATTTAATCTAATTTTCTATTTAAGTTTTAAAAATAATAGAAAAAAGATATTTAAAAATTTTTTAATTGGTTTATCTATATTTCTTGCAATTAGTGGGATATGGATTGGTATTATTAGTGAAAAATATGATTATATCACTATTGGAACTTCTGGAGAATATAATCACGCTTTGGTTGGACCAACATCCCAAGGGCATCCAATGCATTATTTGGGATTTATAGAACCGCCTAATGATAGTTCAATAAGTGCTTGGGAGGATCCCTCCTATTTTGAAATACAAAAATGGAACTTTTTTAGTTCTTGGGCTAATTTCAAGCATCAAATAAATTTAATTTCTCATAATCTTATCAATTTGTTACTAATAATTGAATACTTTTCGATATTATCTATTTTTATTATTATGGGGTCAGTTTACATCCTTATAAATAAATACATGAGTAAAATGCCTTTTGATACATTATTTTATTTCATGTTATCTTTATTAATTTATTCAGCGGGTTATATGCTTGTTCTCGTTGAAGAAAGGTATTTATGGCTGAATTATTTTATTTTAATATTAATGGGGGGTTATATCCTAACTAAATTATTAAATAGTTCTTTAATTAATAATCATATGATAAAAAAGTTTTTGATAGCTATTTTTCTTCTTTCTTTTCTTATAAATCCACTACTTCTATTATACGATGGCATTGAATACGTGAATTCCGAAAAAGAATTGTTTAACATAAGCAATGATCTGAAAGAAGGAGGAATTCAGGGCAACATAGCATCAGTTAAAGGATACTATGCTTCTTTATATATTTCTTATTATTTAAAATCAAAATATTATGGGGAATCAACCACTAATATGAATTCGGATAATCTTGAAAAAGAGCTAATAAATAATGACATAGATTATATTTTTGTTTGGAACAATTTAGATGCAAACTATCCCTTTTTAAAAAAATATGAAAAAGTTAAGGAAATTAAAATGAATAACTCAAAAATTTTGAAAGTGTATTATCTGAAAAAGATAATATCCTAACAAACAATTTTGCTATATAAATTAATTATATGAAGTGTGAATATGGATAAAAGAAAAGTTTTATTAGCTTTAGGGATTATTTCAATAATATATTTTGCCGGTTTTTTTATAAGTCTAGATTCTATAAACCTTCATGGAATTCCTGAGAAAGAAAAGTCATTTTATATGATGGATGATGAAGGCATACCTTACATGTATGAACTTGATTCATACTATCACTACAGGCTAACCAAAAACTTCCTGGAGCATGGATATTTAGGAGATACAATTATAAATGGAATAGAATGGGATTCTTATTCTTACTATCCTCCTGGAGTACCCCTGGATTACCCTCCTCTTTTAATATACTTAAGTGCATTTTTATACAAATTAATCAATTTATTTGCAACTGTTCCTTTACTGGTTGTAGGTTTCTGGCTACCTGCATTTTTTGGGCCTTTAGCAGGGGTTATTACTTATTTATTTGTTCGTAGATTTAGTGATGATGTTTCAGGTATTGTTGCTGGTCTATTAGTAGTTTTATCTCCTTTTTATTTACAAAGTACAGTTCGGGGATGGTTTGACACAGACATGTTCAATATCTTCTTTCCAGTTTTGGTGGTTTGGACATTTTTAGAAGCTCTGCGTGCTGAAAATCTAAAAATGAAAATCATTTACTCTTTAATTTCAGCATTTAGCCTATTCTTATTTTCATTGGCTTGGAATGGATGGCAATACTCGTTTTATTTAATATTATTCTTTACATCGATTTTTATTATATGGGGATATATCAAAGGAAAAAAGATAAAAAATTGCTTAATAACTTTAACAATTTTTTCTGGATGTTCATTAATACTTATTTTAATTTTTTCAGGGTATATTAATTTTTTAAAGCCTTTTTATGGATTACTGGAAATATTTAATTTAATGGGGAATCCTTGGAGCCCATGGCCTAATTTATATCTTGGGATTTCTGAATTAAAAAAACCTTCCATAATGGAAATAGTCACTAGCCTAGGATTTATATTATTATCGCTAGGAATCTTAGGATTTTTGTTAATATTCAGAATATTAAAAAATAATAAAATTAAAATTAAATATATGAATAAAATCAGCTGGTTTTTATTTCTTTTTTTAATTTTATGGACTATAGTAGGATTTTTATCACTTAGCATGGGTGTAAGGTTTATTATTCTTATCATTCCTCCACTTTCAATCAGTGCAGGTATTGGCATAGGAATTTTGATCAAATATTTAAAGAATTTTAACCTAAATAAAAGATTTATTAATTTTTCAATCATATTTTTACTTATTATACTTATTCTCCCACAGTTTTTAACTGCTCACGGTAGCATAAATGTTTTAAAACCTGCTGCTAATGATGATTTATGGGAAGCAGCTGAATGGATAAAAATCAACACACCCAAAGAAACAGTAATAATATCTGATTGGAGCTATGGTCATTTTTTAACAGGGATAGCTGAGAGGCCGGTTTTATGGGATGGCCGATCTGCATATATTGAAACTTTACCGGTAAGGCATTTATATGGTGATAATTTAACTTTTGATGGTAAAATACCTAATACTTCCAGAGAATATTGGATTAGCAAGGCTTACTCAACTAGCAATGAAAGCTTATCTCTTGGAATATTCACGATGTTAGCAAATAGTGGAGACTATGCCTATTTAACAATTAATGAATATACAAACAATACTACTGAAAGTGTTATAATATTAAATGATATTCTAGGATTAGAAAAATCACTAGCTTCTGAAATATTATCTAAAAAATATAATTTTGATGAAAATCAGGTTTCAACTGTATTGAAGTATTCTCATCCATCTAATTCTGTCCCTTTTGTTATTTTGACTTACGATCGGATGATGATAAGTACTTCTAAATTTAATATTGCTGGTCGAAATTTTTGTGAAGAAGTGAATGGAAACTATACCTACTCCATAGGAGATTTTGAAAAAAAAGGCTCTATTATAAATTCATCTAATAATGTAACTATTAATTATGAAAAAAATCATTTTGAATGGAATAATAAAAAACCGTTTTGTTTTATTAGTGTTGAAGGCAGTGAAATAAAAAAAGAATATATTAACCCGAATAGCAATTTTTGCATAATATTACAATTTGATAGTGAAAAATCAATTGTTATTGATAAAAGATTTGAAAACTCACTATTTACAAAATTAATAATAGAAAAAAAAGACACAAAAAACTTTGAGAGTATTTATAAAAATAAAAAAGTAGTAGTGTGGAAAGTTACATCTTGTTAATAGTTGAATTGCGGGCAGTATCAATAACACTACTTATGTTGCCTGCAACGGATTGAGATATATCAAACACGTATGATCCTGCAACTAAGACTATTACCAATATTGCACCAATAAGTAGCACCATTTCGGCACTAATTTGCGCTTTTTCATCTATTAACATATAAATTCCACTTAATAACCTAATTACTCTCTATTAGCTGCTACATTAGTTCGGACGGTATCAATATCGTCTTCTGTATTGAAAGTTTGTTCAGTGAAGTAGCTCTGGTAGATAATTAAAGCAGCTATAGCAATAACAATCACACCACCGAATAATAGAATATATTCTGCTGCACCTTGTCCACTTTCATCTTTTAAAAAGTTCATGCACCAACACCTCCATATGTTGTGTAATTAGTATCTTGTTGTATCTTATATATAAATTTATCAATGTCTTAATTAAACACAACCCAACACTAATCATTTAACTTAAATAAACTCACAAAGCCATTAATATTTATATTAGTTATTGTGAATATAATCACATAAAATAATAAAGGAATTAAAAATGCCTAGAAAATATGAAGTCCATCATTTGATACTCCAATCACTGGAAGAAAAAGATCTATCCCGGGTTGATTTATTAAAGCAGGTAAGAAAAAAATCAGGCCTGACTGTTTCAGATAAAACCTTAAATGAAGCATTAATGAGGCTTTTAAGGGATAATAAGATTACTGTTACCGGATATGATATTGGGATATATGATGGAATATCAAGGGTTCAGTCCATGAAATCTGAGGGGATAATTTTTAGTAAAGTTAATACCGATCCAATTGAAATAGGAATCTTTCTAAAAAAATTAGAATCAGATAACCTGGAAGAGGCAAAAAAGGCCTTACATAAACTTAAAATAATTTTTAGAATTAAATTGAATAAACTTAAAGGAATAGAAAATTCAAGTGCTGATAAATCTAATGAAATTTTTACCAAAATTTTACGTTATATCAATACGCAGGATTTAAATCAAAAAAGAATAATTACCCAGAGATTAGCCTGGGCATTAAGTGAGGAAAAAGATTCTCAAGAGATCTTTAAACAACTATTGGCTGCTTTAAGGATCAATTAAATTTTATTAATTACGTTCTCTCGCTACATTAGTCCTTATACTATCTAAATCATCATCTACAAATGAAGGCCTACCTCTAAAATAATTTTGGTATATAATCAAGGCCGCAATTGCAATCACTATAACTCCACCAAATAATAAAATATACTCAGCGGCCCCCTGTCCTTTCTCATCCATTAAAATATCCATATATTTTCCTCCTAACATCAAATAATAATTATTTCATCATACTTTTATATACACTTTTCTAATAAAAAAAAATTTATTTAAAAAAAACTTCCTCCATAAGCAATACTCCCTACCCAATAGTTTATTATTCAGAATATCAAATAAATAATCATTTATATTAATAGGATGTTTTTATTGGGGGATGATTAAACATCTAATACTTATAAGGAGAATATTATATGATTGAAATGGGAGGCATCAGATGATATATTTAATAATTACTTTTGCAGGGTTAATCTTATTATTTGCCGGGCTTTATGCCATGTCTTTCGGATTTTCCACACCACCGAATTTTTTATTATTTTTTGTAGGTCTTGGTAGTTTTGTAATAGGGGTTATGCTGATTATATTGTTTGGTACACAGATAGACATGGCTGCTTTAAAATCTTCTAAAACTAAAACCAGGGTAGCTCCTTCTAAAGATAGAAGTAAAATGAGAAAACCACCCACCACGGTTAAGAAGATAATGGAAGAGAAAAAACCAGTACCTAAACCAGTAAAACCAGTAAAAAAAGCACCGGTAGTTAAAAAGGATGCCCCTAAAATTAAACCAGTAAAAGCCGAAGAAAAACCAACAAAATCCCCTCGCAAATTCTTGCGAATGCCCGGCCGGGGTAAAAAGAAAGCCGATTCTAAAGCCGCTGATGAAAAAGCCAAAGGAATAAAAGAAAAAGCAGTGCCTCCTAAAAAAGAAGAACTTAAAATCCCAAAAAGAGTACCTCGCAGGGCCCCCAAAGCTCCAGTAAAAGAAAAAACTGATGAAGCTCCAGCAAAAGATAAACCACAAGCTGTATCTCCTGAAAAAGCAAAAAAAGATACAAAAACACCGCAAATGAAAACCATTAAACCAGTTAAAAAAATGGATAAAAATGATAGTCATTATGTTAAAAACCGGCTGGATAAACTGAAAAAAGATTACATAGAAAATGTGGATGATGTGGAAGAACTGATTGAAGAAAGGCTGGATTCATTCAGAGGTGCTTTAAATCAAATCAGGTCGGAATCTAAAGCCCCCAGTATTATCTGGTCTTTTGATGCTGCTGATGTTCAGGATGCCATGAAAGAAACCATTATAAGTGCTGAAAAAAAAGTTATAATGATGTATCCCTGGATTAGAAATATAGATGTGGGTATTCTTAAAAAATTCATGGATACCAATAGCCGCATGATTATTCAGGAAGCCAGCCTGGATGATGATGCCGCAGTGGAGTTAATTAAAGTACTTCTGGATAATGATGTTCAGATTAAAACCATGCCTCATGTACATACGGTGGCGGTGGTTTCTGATGATAATCATGGTTTAATCATATCTACCGATCCTATCTATGAGAGCTTTGAAGTGGGTGTAATCTATAAGGATGAAAAATCCATTTCAGAGATTGAAAAATTATTTGAAGAAGCATGGGGACTTTCTAAAGATATAGAACTGGAGGCTAGCTAGTGGAAATACGATGGTTTGGTCACTCGGCATTTGAAATTGTCAGTGAAGAAAATCTAAAGATCCTTATTGATCCATTTATCAGTAACAATCCTTCCTGTCAGGTGGCGGTGGAGGATATAGGGGCAGATGTAATCCTGCTAACCCATGGCCATGCCGATCACTTTGGGGATGCTATGGAAATAGCCGACCGGAATAATGCCCTTTTAATTGCCAATCATGAGTTATCCATATTCCTAGCCCAGCAGGGTTTTGAAACCTTAGGTATGAATACCGGAGGATCTTGTATGGTTCAAAATATTAAAATTACCATGGTTGATGCCCAGCACTCCTCAGATATTGACTTCATGGAAGAAGTGGCACCCGGAGGCAGTGCCGCAGGTTTTATAATCCAGCTGGAAGATGGTTACCGTATTTACCATGCCGGGGACACCGGATTATTTGGGGATATGAAGCAGGTCATAGGGGAAATATTTAAACCAGATATGGCTATTTTACCTATGGGGGACCGGTTTACCATGGACCCGGAGGCAGCTTCTATTGCTGCTCAATGGATTTATCCTCAAAAGGTTATTCCCATGCATTATAATACTTTTCCCATTATACAGCAGGATCCGGATCATTTCGTAGAACTTGTTAAATCTAAAAGCCCGGATATTGATGTGGTTATCTTAAAACCGGGCCAAACTTATCAGGAATAATATCGATGATAATAATTAATCTATTTACACTAAAAGAGTGATAAAATGCGTGAATTTTTCATGAGATTTTTAAATAAACTACTTAGAAGGGATGAAAAATTAAAAATTGGGCTTTATGGCCATCCTAATTCTGGAAAAACCACTCTTGCTAATACCATGTCTCAGGACTGGCTGGGAAAGCCTATTGGGCTTGTTTCCAACATTCCTCACGAAACCCGTAGTGTTTATCGGCAGGAAAGGGTTTCTATTAAACAGGACGGGGTGGAACTGGACTTTGATATAATTGATACACCAGGAATTGCCACCAAGGTGGATTATAAAAACTTCCTGGAATTTGGATTATCCGAAGATGAAGCAAAAGAAAGAGCAAAAGAAGCGACTAAAGGGATAATCGAGGCTATTAAATGGTTGGATGATGTTACTGGAGTTTTACTGGTTATGGATGCCACCCGTGATCCATTAACTCAGGCCAATATTACTATTATCGGGAATTTAGAAGCTAGAAAAATTCCATTTGTAATAGTGGCCAATAAAATAGACATGGAAGAATCAAATCCAGATAGAATCATATCTGTATTTCCGCAACATACGGTGGTGCCTATTTCTGCTTTACATGGAGAGAATACTGGCGAATTATACATGTCCATGGTTAGAAAATTTAAATAATATTGGTGGGGTTGTAAAAATGGAAGGATTAAAAATGGATTTTCTATCATCTGATGCTCTTGAATCCCTCAGCAGCATGGAAAAGATTTCCATGATAGTTGATAGGGTTAAAGAGGGAGATTTGCTGGTAATTGAAGGCGGATTATCTCCAGCAGAAGAAGCAGAATTGATAGAAACCACTATGCGGGAAATTGATATTGAGCAATTTGTGGGAATTGATATTTTCACCCTGGAAAAGGATGAAAGATCTTTTTTCGGGTTTTCTAAGAAAAGAAAAGTAGGCTTAACTATCATTGGTCCGGCCAATGTAATGAAAGCTGTTAAAAAGAAATCTAACTTCTTATCTATGATAGCAGAAATTGGTGATTCTGGTGCATCAGTGCATTAATTGTGGTGCTAAATTAAAAGCAACAGAAGAAATTCTTAAAGGCTGCCCCCAATGTGGCAGCAAATATTTCAAATACTCCAGCAAAGGAAAAAAAGAAAAAATAGAAGAAGTTAAAGGGGAATCCATTGAAACCATAATGGTAAAACAGCATGGAATCTATGAAGTGAATCTAAGTTCGCTTATGGAAGATGATTCCATAATAGTTTCTGATCAGGAAGGAAAATATGTGATTGATATCAATTTCCTTTTAAATAAAAAGATCAAAGACAAAAAGAAATCCAGGGAAATATAAACTTGGATTCTTGAACATTCTTTTTAAATTTAATTCCAGCTATTTTTTTAAGGTAACAATATCACATTTACCGGAAGGCAATACCTGGATAACATCTTCCAGCTTGAAATTCCTGTTTTCATCTATTTTATTTAGTATTTCCTTGGCCACTGCTTCTTTTTTACCATAACCTGGTTTCAGGATAACATAATTATCTGTATGCTTTTTAACCGCACTCACCGGCCCGGCCATTATCCGTTCCCCCTGATAATCCACCACCCCTACTGCCACCATTAAGGTAGCACCCCGGATGTAATTTCTACTTCCTCTAATTATAAAGGCACCCTTAGCTACGAATTCTCCGGATTGAGGTGTTTTTGATACTTGATCTGGTTTAACCCAGTACACATCCTGTGAACCAAATCCTTTACTCCAGGCACTGGAAAAAGAAGCTGCAAATTCACCAGCTTCTTGGAGTGTTTCTTGGGAAATTTCCTCCTGATTTTTTTTGATTACCACTGAAGGTGCGCCATGAATATCACTGTGCAGGTAAATATCATTGTTTTCCAGGTGTTTTTTCACCACGATTTCATTGGTATGGGCATCCCGCCCCCCAATAACCAGATTACCATCAGAACTTAAAAACCAGCGTAGTTTCTCAAACCATTTTAACTCTTTTTTAACTCTCTTTTGGGGGACCATGATGTTTTCTAAAGCCAGGTCTTTTTTCTTTTCCACTTTATCCAGTTTTTCCTTAGTTTTTTCTATGGCAATTAGAACTCCTTTTATCTTCCTTTTGGCCTTTTTAGCCTTTTCATAATAAATTTCAGCATTTTCGGGGATACTCTTTAAGGGGTCAATCATCACCTTCTCTTTTTCAATATTAAGGACCATGGTCCCCATTTTATCTATGGATTCCACTACCTGGGCTTCCTGGAGGCCTTTTTTCTTTCCTTCTTTTAGTATTTTCCTTATCTCTTTCCAGGAATACTTATTTCTAGCTTCTAAAACCACATTAACTAACTTTTCCAGGAGAGCATAATGGGCATAGATAAGATCCCATTTTATGGTGGAGATTTCTATGGTTTTTTCAAACTTTTCCAGGGTTTCTTCCTGGATTCTCAAACGTTTAGCATATTTATTAACCTTACCGACCCATAATTCTTCCTGTACTCCCTTTATCTCTTTTCGCACTTTAGTGGAGAAAAACTCATCAGAGGCTTCATTGTAGGTATCAAAATATGTTTTTGTAGTATTCTCATATATTTCCAGCTCCAGAGGTAGCACATCTTCTTTATCCCCTGAAACTATATGGGCCTTGAAATCATGATTTATTAAAGGTTCAAATAAGTTCAATATGGTTTCATAGAGAGTATCTAACTCTGATTTGGATATTTCAGCTGCAGTTATATTTTTATCCAATTTGCTGCGCTCTATTATTTCCTCGGCATATATACCTCCCAGCCCATTTCGGGCCAGGGTACGTATCAGGTCACTATCTGATTTGGAAAACATTTCTCGTAACTGGGGTTTTTCCAGTTTCAAAGGATTAATTCCTCTATCTGGAGGGAATTTATACTCTTCCCGGGAAGAAATTTGCCTATCGCTCCATAATTTTCGCTTTAACGGCAGTATGATGTTATTATCTTTATTAAGGAGTATTATATTCCCTTTTGCAAATAATTCTACAATGAGGGTGTATTCTTCTTCTTTTTTGACTTTTATTTCCACTACCCGGTCGAAGTTGTGCTGTTTAACCTGGCTTACCACCCCTCCTTTTATATACTTTCGGAGCATCATGGGAAAGTTAGGAGGCAATTTAGGATTTTCCATGGGGTACTGGGAAGTATGCATACGCACACCAGCTTGAAAAACTACATCAACTCTTCCTTTACCTTTAACATGAAAACGAATAATAATGGTGTCTTTGGTAGGTTGATAAGCTTTATCTACTCTGGAACCAACCAGCAAATCATTAAGTTCATGGCATACTGCATAAATATCTACATTGGACATTTTTTTCATTTTAACACCAGGGTGAGATTTATTTTAATTTAAGATAATTTTATATAACAGGAATTCAGGAAATTAAATTTTAAAATAATATAGAAATATTTTCAGTTATCATAACTGATTATCAGGATATCACCGGAGTTAAGGATGATAAGTATATTTATTAAACCTTAACTATTAATAATGTTGACAACTGGTAAATAAGTATATAAATTTAATTTTATGGAGGAATAATGATGGATGTTGATGCTAAAATGGCAGGTATTCATGTTGTTGGGGCTATAATAGCCGCATTTGTATCTTTCACCATATCCAATGGATCAATTGCAGCATTAGGGAATAATCAAGCTCTTGGAACTTTGGCAGGTCTGGTAATATTAATTATAGTAGGAAACCTATCAGAAAGAATATTAGGTAAAGAAGCAGTAGGTGGATTTAAGGGCTGGCTATGGAGCGGTATTGTGCCCTTCATGTTCATCTGGTTTGTGGCATGGTCCATGCTACTTAACCTGACATAATTTTTTTTATTTTTAAGATTTTATTTTCAAACTAACTTTCTTTTTTTTTAAAAAAAAATAAGGCTTAAAAACCTTAAAGGGTTAAAAGAAAAGTCCATACAAAGACGAATATCAGTGCCAGAATAAATACCAGTGGGGCGAATATCCTGCTTACAGCTACAATGGAACTGATAGTAGCTACAAGTTCTGTGGCATTGGTAGGCCCTAAAGTTTTCAAATTTTCTATTTTACTTAATTTACAACCTGCCTGAACAACTTCCAGATCTTCAACTGCTTTTTGGGTAGATTCAACTATTTTATTTATTATCTCATCTGCCTTTTTATTACCCACCGGATTATGTCCTCCTGCTAAGGTATTCACAGAATGAGTATCGGTGGTCATTACTTCCACCTGATCTATACCCTGGGACTTTACAGCATCTATTATTTTCTCCCGGAATCCAATAATCATGTTATTTGAGTCCAATAAAATATAGGCCATTTTTTGCCCGTTAACTTCTATCACCATAACTTTAACTCCGCTTTCACCTATTCCTTCTACCCGGGATAGGTTATGGAGAGGATCATGACTGCAACCTACCTGTATAGATCCATACTGATCCAGACATTCAATTTTTTCAACAGCTCCCATTAAATGGAAAACTTCCTTATTACCAGGAAGTACACGGCCAGATTCACCTTTAAAGCAGTTATGACAATCAACAAGTATTATATTTTCAGCAGAACATCTATTTTTGGCCAGGTTTATCATGGCCAGCCCCACTCCAAAATCAATATCATCAAAGCCCTCTGGAGCAAAGGTAGCCATTAAAAGTAAATCATCACCAAAAAATTGAGCCCCTAATTTTGCTTTTTTGTTACCTAACCTTACAAATGTACTGGCTTTATCTGAATAAGAAATATCATCCAGGGAACTTTTTATAGCATCCTCCACTTTTACTATTTCATTGGTGGATACCGGATTGAAGTCATGGGTGGAGGGCCCATGGGCTACCATGGTGAAATGATCAAACTTTTCCGCCAGTATGGTGGGCATATTGGAACCACCGATACTCCCAATAGGTCCGGGATGAACACAGGGACTTATAAAAAGAGCCTTAATGCCTTTTTTTGTTTTAAAACTCACCACCCCTACTAAGGTATCTATAGGTTCTCCTATTTCTTCAAAAAGCCCTTCCAATGCAGTAGAACCTTCAGTGATATGGGAAATAAATAAGCTTAATAATTCCAATCCACCCAGTCCCAGATTTTTACGCATAGGTGATTCAATTACCACTACAAAAGAATAAATTGCTAAAATGAGTATGGAACTGGCAATGATGATTTTTAATAAAAAGGCCAGCACACTGATGTAGCCTATAGCTGCAACCACGGTGGTGGATACAAATAATACCACAATCAACATACTGATTATTAGGCCGGGCTGGGCTGAGGCTATTAATACGGAATTAAGAAGACTAATATTGGAAGTACCCCATATGACCAGGGTCCTGAAAGCGAAAATCAATGCAAAACCAAATATCAAAGAATCCAGTATAACATTAATTTCAAAAATGGTGGAAACTGCACAGCCTATTAAATAAATAATGGAGATTATGCCCATGGAAAATAAGGCTAAAAACATGGATTGCTTCATCTTCATTTTTCTTCCATTAAGGGAGTTTACCCAGGGCTGGGTAATGGCCCCACTCATAATGGATCCCAATCCAAAAATCAAAAAACCTGCAGAGCCACCATAGATTATATCCTGAAATAAACTGACTCCCTGGGTGGGATCAATTGAAAATCCAATAGAACCTACTATGAAACTTAAAAAAACCATTGTAAATAATGAAATTTTTGTTTGGGGCAGACTGAGCATGTATTTACTCAGGCCCATTACATTATTCATACTAGACATATCATACCTCTTATAATCACGATTTATCAGTGAAACAATAATAATATAAAAACATATTCCTATTTTTTATTGAGCAAAGTACTATATTAAGTGATGCTGTTTTAGTATATTTTAAATAAATTATAATGCAATTAAGATTATCTTATTATAATTATAGTGCCTTTATTTGGAATATCATCTTTTAGGTCAAGTTAGGGGATTATCTTATTATAGTGCCTTTATTTGGAGTATCATCTATTAGGTCAAGTTAGGGGATTATCTTATTATAACTGCTGTTAACTTGTTATCCCCCTCTATAATAATAAAATCAGGTGATGGAATCATGGAATTTAAACTTAAAACACCTCTTAAAGCAGAAGACATAGGAAAATTAAATACCGGGGATGTGGTATACATTTCTGGAACTATTTACACCGCCAGGGACAGGGCCCATCAAAGAATTATCCAGGAAGGCGCCCCTCATGATTTAGAAGGCTCGGTAATATTTCATGCCGGCCCTATTATAAAAATTGAGAAAAATAAAAATTCTGCTGATTACAATTCCCTAAAAGTTACAGATGCTGAAATGGTGGCGGTTGGTCCCACCACCAGTACCCGGATGAATCCTTTTCAACGTGAAACAGTTGAAAGAGGGGTTTTGGCCGTTATTGGCAAGGGAGGGATGGATGATGACACTTCCCAGGCCCTGGTTGAAAATAATGCAGTTTACTTGGCGGCAGTAGGGGGCTGCGCTGCTCTTTATGTTAAAACAGTTAAATCCATTAAAAATGTCCACTGGTTAGATCTGGGAGTACCTGAGGCTATATGGGAATTGGAAGTAGATAATTTCGGTCCGCTGGTAGTGGCCATGGATTCTAAAGGTTCTAATTTATATAAAAAAGTTGAAAATAATATTAAATCCAGAAATAAATAAAATTAAGGGATAATATATAATGGAAAAAGATTTGATCAGGTTGGATAATTATATTGATACCCATGTCCACACCGCCCCGGATATAAAACCCCGTATATGCTCTGATCGGGAAGCAGCCACCACTGCCCGGAATGAAAATATGGCCGGATTGGTTATCAAGTGCCATGTGGAATCTACAGCCACCAGGGCATGGATAGCACAAAAATATTCTAATATCCCGGTTATAGGAGGCATATGTCTTAATTCCAGTGTAGGGGGTATTAATCCCTCGGCAGTTAAAATCTGTGCCCAGTTAGGGGGCAAAATAGTATGGTTACCCACCATCTCTGCTGGAGAAATACCACTTGATAGTGATAAATTGGAAGAAATACTGGCCCTGGTGCGAGATTATGACCTGGTACTCTCCACAGGCCACCTGGGGGTAGAAAATATTTTCAGAGTACTGGATCTGGCCCATAGCTGGAATTTAAGACGTATCCTTATTAATCATCCCCTGACCGGTGTTATTGGGGCCACCATAGATGAACAAAAAGAAATGTCCGGTTATGGATATTTAGAACATTGTTTTGTGGCCTGCATGCCCCAGCATGATGGACTGGAACCTCAAAAAATAGCCCGGGCTATACAGGAGGTGGGAGCTCAAAAGTGCATCATGGCCACTGATTTTGGCCAGACACATAATGATATTCCGGTGCAGGGTTTTAAACAATTTATTCAGGCAATGCTAAATGAGGGAATTACAAAAAAACAGATTGATACCATGTGCCGGGATAATCCCCGTAACTTACTTTTTTAGCATATAATACCAAAAACCCCCTGATAAATCTTCATTTATATCTAGATAGATGGATCAAAATTATGAAGTAATTATGAATAATTTAAAATTAAAAAAAACCGGACCTGATCTTTTTTACCCTGATAATTAAACTTATAACATTACTGATAGATAATAATAAATACCAAAGAACTTGAAAAAAAACATTTTACTGTAATTGATAATTTTCTAATAAAGTGATATTATGAGTGATAAACAAGCACAAAAAGCTGAAAAGGAACTCAAGGCCCGAATGAGATTATTTAAAAAACTCTTGAAAGATGAAAAAGAGAAAATTAAATTCTATGATGGTATCTGTGGTTCAGAAATTTTAGTTCGTTTAGAGTTATTCTTACCATCAGATAATCCTGATAAATTTGTGGATGGAATAATACTGTATATGAATGATTCCGGTAAGATAGTTGATGCTGAATACTACTTTAAAGAATTAGAAGAAGGTGCCATCACCCGAATTTCTGATGAAGATTTAAAAGTAGTGCAGGAACTATTCCAGGATGAATTTTCACTGGAAATAGAATAATTAATAATCACCAGGGATTATTTATTTAACATCTCTTTTTTTTATTTTTTTAATTTTTAGCTTTATCTTCACTTATTATCTTATTATTTTAAGGAGAGTAATGTGTTGGGGGGATGTGGACCTTTTTTTAAAGTTATATACCCTGCAAAAAAATCTTAACTATATATTCCATGAGATACATAACTTTTATGGTTATTCAAATCTTAATTCATCTTATTATCTATTTAAGATAAAATAAATGGAGGACATAAAAAAATGCGCAGCTTTGAAAAACTCACTTCTTTGAAGGACTATATACCTTTAAAGAAGAAAGAGGCAGGCGATAAAGCTATTGGACTGTTAGTAGACGGACCTAACATGCTTAGAAAAGAATTTAGCCTTAATTTAGATTTAGTTAGAAAAATAATGGCGGAGTATGGTAATATGCGTGTTGGAAAAGTACTTCTGAACCAATATGCATCAGATAAGCTTATAGAAGCAATAGTAAACCAGGGATTTACACCTATTGTAGTGGCGGGAGACACTGATGTTTACATGGCCGTGGAGGCTATGGAATTAATTTATAATCCTAGTATTGATGTTGTTGCCCTGATGACTCGTGATGCTGACTTTTTACCAATTATTAATAAGGCCAAAGAAAATGGAAAGGATACCATTGTTATTGGAGCAGAACCTGGATTTAGTGCTGCTTTACAAAACTCTGCTGATGAAGCTATTATTCTAAAATCAGAACCTAATAAAAATAGAAATCCCCATCCTTCTCCTGATAATAATTCTAATAATCATAAAAATGAGGATAAATCTGATTTCCTTAATCAAGAATAAATATATTTACAGGCAGAATTACCATGATTATTAAAACTAATTTAGATGAAGTAAAAAAAAGGGAAACTGCTCTTTTTTTTATTAATGAACATATCCAGAAAAATGGTCGTAGGGATTTATATGATCTAACTGGTTTATCTGGAGCATATTTACTAAAAAAAGAGGATTTTGAAGTTTTAGAAACCTATGTGGGTCCGGCCGTATTTGAAAAAATGCTGGATGAATATGGTAAGGCCCATTTAGGTGGAGAAAAAATTTTAGGATTTAATCGTACCAGTGCAGGTATTCTGGCTACTATTTTAGCACTGGTTAAAAAGGATAGTACCGTGGTTCACTACCTGCCTGAACTACCTTCCCATCCTTCTATCCCTCGCAGCACCCGGCTGGTGAGGGGGCATTATCTGGAATTTGATAATTTAAAAGATTTTATTTTACCAGAAAACACCTCTCTGGTGGTCATAACCGGATCAACCATGGATCATAAGGTGATTTCTGAGGAAGAATTTAAGCAAATAATTAAAAAAGCCCATTCTCATCCCGGGGGCAAAATTCCAGTGCTGGTGGATGATGCCTCAGGAGCAAGATTAAGGACCATTGTTTTCAATCAACCTTCTGCCATGGACTTAGGTGCTGATTTAGTAGTAACCAGCACTGATAAACTAATGGACGGACCCCGAGGCGGTCTAATGGCAGGTAAATCGTCTTTAATTGATGAAATCAAATCAAAAGCCCATCAATTTGGTTTAGAAGCCCAGGCCCCTCTAGTTGCAGGTATGGTAAGAGCTCTGGAACAATTCGATCCAGAGAACATCTTAAAGTCCCTGGATAAAAAGAAAAAATTAAAAAAATTACTAAATCAAGAATTTGAAGGATTTAACGAAACTCCTACCGGAGTGATGATTTTACCCCGGGATATAGCTTTAGAACTGGAAAAAAGAAATATTGATACACTTTTAAGTCCTGATGATCTATCCTTTTTATGGGCTATGATTTTATTAAAAGAATATGGTGTTATCACCATACCTGCTGTGGGGATGCCGGGGGCTTCTCCTACACTGAGACTGGATATGGCGTCTTTTGATGGAAAAAAATTGGAATTAAATGAAATAAAAAATATTTTAAAGGGCTCCTTTAAAAAATTGGAAATAATAGCTCCCCACATAGATAAATCTAAAGACATTCTTTTTAAAAAATAGATGATTCATATCCCACTAATTTTTTTTAAGGGGTTATTTTTTTTGATAGAAATAGATGGTTCTTCTGGCGAAGGAGGAGGAGCAGTGGTTCGAATCTCTGCTGCCCTGGCTTCTCTAACTTCTAAAAAACTTAATATAAAGAATATAAGGGCCCAAAGACCTCGTAAAGGCCTTTCATCTCAGCATTTAATGGCACTAACTGCCCTCTCCTGGCTATGTAATGCAGAATTTCAGGGTTTTCATACTGGCTCTGAGGAAATTTTTTTTGGCCCGGGCAAATTAAGGGGAGGGAATTTGGAATTAGATATAAAAACTGCGGGAAGCATGGCCCTGGTATTACAGGCATTTATGATACCCGCACCATTTGCCCCTAAAAAAGTAGAAATAACTCTAAAAGGAGGTTCTGATGTTAGATGGGCCCCACCATTCGATTATCTAAAATATATTACCCTGCCTATTTTAGAACTAATGGGATATAAATGTGAGATGGAGCTAATTCAAAGAGGTCATTACCCTCTTGGAGGTGGAATTTTAAAAGCTGAAATTTTACCTGTAAAAAAATTAAATCCTTTAAAAATTTTAGAACCTGAAATTGACTCTATTAAAGGAATCTCTCATGCCACCAACCTTCCCCTACATGTGGCTGAAAGGCAAGCTTTAGCTGCTCACAAAATTCTTGCTAAAACGGGTTACGAGGTGGATATAGCAGTAGAACATAGCACCAATAATTTATCCCCTGGGTCGGGTATTGTGGTCTGGGCCCAGGGAAATACTCGCATAGGAGAAAATGCTTTAGGAAAAAGAGGCAAATCTGCTGAAAAAGTAGGCGAAGATGCTGCTAAAAATCTACTATATTCTCTGGGAAGGGAAGCCACTTTAGATAATTATATGGGAGACCAAATTATTCCCTACATGGCCCTGGCGGGTGACTCCTGTTTTAAGATTCCCACTTTAAGCTCCCATGCCCGTACCAATATACAACTGGTTAAAAAAATAACCGGGAAAGTTTTCAGGGTACACCCCCGGGAGGAAGTGGTGGAAATTAGTACAAAATGAGAAAATTATAGGGGAATATAAAGAATTGTTTTTTAACTGACAACCATTTCCCTAAAAAAATTAAATAGAGGACTTATTTTTCTCTAAGCCCTTGATAAAAAATAAATATCCTATTATTTTTCAATATGTATACATTCTCCCGATATTACTTTACGGAGTGTATTATCATCTAATTCTAGAATAAGGGCTCCGGTGTTGGTTATGCCTATTGCTTCCCCTCTTACAATTTTTCCCAGCCTTTTTCTTACTTCCACATAACTACCAATGGTGGTGGATAGATTTCTCCAATCATTGAGAATATCAGGGAAATTACCTGATTTAAATTCTTCGTATGTTTCTTCAAATATCTTAGATAGGCTTTGAACCAGTTTCACACGATCTATTTCCTCTTCTAGTTCTTTTTTTAAGGAAGTGGCCAGGTGAACCACCTCTGAGGGGAAAATTTTAGTATCTACATTGGCATCAATTCCAATACCCACCACCACATAATCCACGGTATTGAATTTAGCATTTGCTTCGGTTAAAATTCCACAAACCTTTTTGTTCCCAATAAGAATATCATTAGGCCATTTGATTCCCACATCCAATCCAAATTCCTTTTTAAGAGTTTTTGCAACAGCAACTCCGGTCATTAAGGTGAGTTTAGGGGCATCAGCCGGGGGTATATGGGGCCTTAAAATAGTAGACATCCATATTCCACCTTCAGGAGAAATCCATTTTTTACCCCTTCTGCCTCTTCCCCTACTTTGTGTTTCCGCAATGACCATGGTTCCTTCTTCTGCTCCCTTTTCCGCCAGTTTCTTAGCCATATTATTGGTGGAATCAACTTCAGAGAAATAATGTATTTCACGACCAATGTATTTGGTTTCCAGATCTCTTTTTATCTCAAAGGGCAATAATAGGGTGGAAGACTCTTTTAATCTATATCCCAAATTGGATGAAAAATCGAATTGATATCCTAATTCTTTTAATTTATCTATATTGGTTTCTACTTCTTCTGGAGAAATGTCTAAATTGGAAGCAAGTTCCTCATGAAAAACATATTTTCCTTTATTTTTATGGAGAATATCTAATAATTTTTCCTGCATGCATTAATCCCCCTTTTAATAGTTCATTTTTTAGAAGTTTGAACAGATTTCATGTACGATCCCACCGCCGCAGATATGGCTGCCACTTTTTTTCCAGGTAAGAATGTGGATTTTAGACGGTTTTCCATTTCCTTATCTTGTGCTATGACTTTCTCCATGTTATCCTGTATGCCTTTGTGGTGTTCATCCACAAAATGGGTGTTAAGCCTTCCTTGTTGGAATGCTTCATGGTTCATAATGGCTTTATGGAAGGGAATGGTTGTTTTTACACCTAATATCACATATTCTCTCAGGGCACGTTTCATACGGTTTATGGCATCATTACGGCTGGGGCTCCATACAATTAGTTTGGATATCATGGAGTCATAAAAAGAGGGTATGGTGTAATTCATGTAAACCCCACTATCTACTCTGACTCCAATCCCTCCAGGAGATCGATAACCAGTTATTTTACCCGGGTTAGGAGCAAAGTCTGACAGAGGATCCTCAGCATTTATCCGGCATTCTATGGCATGCCCATTCACTTCAACATCTTCCTGGGAACAGCAAATTTCATTTCCAGCCGCAATTTTAATTTGTTCTTTAACCAGATCCACATTGGTGATAATTTCTGTTATGGGATGCTCCACCTGGATTCTGGTATTCATTTCCAGGAAATAAAAATCTCCATTGGAATATAAAAATTCCACAGTACCTGCATTAGTGTAATCAATGTGTGTAGCAGCTTTAATAGCAGCAGAACCCATTCTTTCTCTAAGATCTTCGGTCATGATAGGGGATGGTGCTTCTTCAATTAATTTTTGATGTCGACGCTGTATGGAACATTCCCTATCTGCCAGGTGTATGGTATTTCCCTGTTCATCCGCCATTATCTGAAATTCAATATGCCGGGGTTCTTCCAGATACTTTTCAATATAAACGGTGGAATCTCCAAATGCAGATGAAGCAACAGATTGGGTAGATTCTATGGCCCTTACCAATTCATCTTCTTCATAAACAGTTCTCATCCCAATACCGCCTCCTCCAGCTGAGGCCTTAACAATTACCGGATAACCAATTGATTCTGCTATTTTTATCCCTTGATCTATGCTGGAGATTCCTTTATCCGTACCGGGTATCACTGGAACATTTGCCGCGCGCATAAGTTTTTTAGAGGTTATTTTGTCTCCCATGGCTTCTATAACTGAACCTTTGGGCCCTATGAGTTTGATACCATGTTTTTCACATTCTTTACCTAAATTAGAGTTTTCTGCTAAAAAACCATAGCCGGGGTGGATGGCATCTGCTTTTGACTTTTCAGCTATATCTATAATTTTTTCAATGTTCAAATAACTCTCCGAAGGAGTTGATTCGCCTATATGGTATGATTCATCGGCGTATTTAGCAAAGAGAGAAGTTTTATCTGCATCAGAGTAAATAGCAACACTATCAACCTCCAACTCACGGCAAGCTCTCATTACCCTTATGGCTATTTCGCCTCTATTGGCTACCAGGATCTTGTCAAACATTTCTTGTTCTCCTTTTTCTAGTTAGGAATTATTTCATTATTTTATAAATTCTAAAAGAATTCATTATTTAAAATAAGTTTTCAGGGGACTGTTTACCATTCTTTAAATACACTCATCACGTTACTTTTAGTTATATATATTCAATTTTTATCTAATTAATATTATATATGACTCCTTAATAATTTGCTCTTGCTATAACGGCTTATTGATTAATATTATAAAGCCCCCTAGTATCAAATCATAAGTTACTTCCCCATTATTATATTAATTAATAGTACTTGATTATTGAAAATCGATCTTTCCTTAAAAATTATTTCAAATTGAGTACTATCCTTAGATTGGTAATGAATGAATCCTCAGATTATCATCCTCTAATAGGCATAAAACCAGGAGATAAAATGAATTCCGGTCCAAAGATTATTAAAAAGAAAAAACATCTGGAAATGGCATTGCAGAATATTCCCGGCCATATTAACCCCAAGGTAGAATTAGAACACTAGTCCACTCCTTCTATTATTGCCTCTGATGTATTATGGAATGCATTTCGTTTAGGGGATATAAAGGATAAAAAAGTTGCAGATTTAGGATGCGGGACCGGGATTTTTGCAAAAGGCGCCGCTATTTTAGGTGCCCGCCTGGTTTGGGGCATGGATAAAGATAGGGAGGCCATTGAAAAAGCCAGAGAAATTTCTAAAAAAATGTCCTTACAGGATATCATTAACTATACCTCCCTGGATATTCATAATATTTCCCGGGATTTAAACAACAAATTTGACACAGTTATACAGAATCCTCCTTTTGGATCCCAGTCCAGATCAAAAAGGGGAGCTGATAGGGTTTTCATGGAAAAATCGCTGGAACTATCTCCGGTAGTATATTCTTTTCACATGGCTGAAACTGAGAACTTCCTGGAAAAATACTGGAATAAGTTAGGGTCAATAATTACCCATAAGTTTTATTATCACTTTCCACTACCCCAAATCTATCATTTTCATAAAAAAGAACTTAAAAACATAGAAGTTATAGTCTTACGGGTTGAAAGAAACAGAAACTAATTTTAAGATTATTAACTATTTATATGAAGTTAATTTAGTTTTGTCTGATTTTCAATCGTCATATTAACTGCTTTAAAGAAGAACATTAAACAGAAACTTTAAATACCATATTAAACTACATTAACTAACCTACATTCTAGTAAGAGTATTGGTATGCAGCATGAGCTGCCCGGTATTATATTTGATATATAATACGGTGTTAGAAAGTTTGCCTAGTTGGAACTATAGCAATATTTATAACCTATGAAAACAAATAGTGGAAGATGAATACAAGGCATTTATCACTTTTCATCCCGGATTCACTAACCGCGGAGACAAAAGATCTAAAGTTAAAAACATATAAAGTGGGCTTAATTGCTAGATCAGCGGCTATATTCAGGGCGAAACGGGTTGTAATTTATAAAGACGATGCTGATCCCGATGAGGCAAACTTCATCAGGGATATTCTTACTTATATGGATACACCTCAGTATCTTCGAAAGAAGGTCTTTCCTATAAGGAAGGAGCTAAAACATGTGGGTATTCTCCCACCACTTAGAACTCCTCACCATCCTACAGGTACACCCGGCGAAGGCGATTTTAGGCAAGGATTGACTTTAAAAAGAACAAAGAAAGGAACCTTTGTTGATATAGGTGCTGAAAAACCTGCTTTTTGCAAGGAACAACTCACCGTAAATAAAGTACTGAGCTTTAAAATAACCAAGCTGGGTAAAGAGATAATAGTTGACCCTGACCAGCCAGATGACACATACTGGGGATATGAAACATTATCTACGAATAAAAATCTTCACCAAAGTTTAAAGTTAGTAAAACCGGAAGTTGTTGTGGCAACATCCCGTTATGGAAATCCTATAACTTCTATTTTAGATGAAGTAAAATCTAAGGTAAAAAAAGCCAATCATTGGGCTATTTTGTTTGGCGGTCCTTATTCCGGCTTACCCGATTACGTTTCCAGCCAGAATTTGGCGGATTTTGAGGTGAACATGGTTCCATCTCAGGGTACTCAAACCATAAGGACTGAAGAAGCGGTTTTATCTACTTTATCCATATTTAATTTGCTCTTAAACTTAGAATAATCAGGAAAAATGGAATATTTTTGGAATGTAAGGAGGTTATATTAAATGGCTAGACATCACCAACCAAGAAAAGGATCAGTTGCATTTAGTCCTAGAAAAAGATCAGCCAAAGAGACACCAAGGATCAAGTCCTGGCCAAAGTCAGAAGAACAGGGTTTATTGGGTCTTGCTGGTTATAAAGTGGGCATGACTCACATTATGATGGTAGACAACACTAAAAATTCCCCCACTGAGGGAATGGAGATTGCTACCCCTGTAACTATTATGGAAGTACCACCTGTTTTTGTAATGGGTTTCCGTGCTTATGAGAAAACCAGTCGTGGCCTTAAAGCCCTGACAGATGTTCTCGCAGACAATCTAAATGAAGATCTTTCCCGAAAGATAAGACTTCCTAAAGACTATAATAAAGATAAATCACTGGCCAATATTCAGGAAAACATGGATTATGTGGTAGAAATAAGGGCTTTGATTAATACAAATCCCCGGGTAACCAGTGTACCTAAAAAGAAACCAGAGATATTTGAATGTGGACTGGGGGGTAAAACTCCACAGGAACAATTAGATTTTGCTCTGGAAGTACTGGGCAAAGAAATCTCTGCCAGGGATGTTTTTGCAGATGGAGAACATGTTGACTCCATTGCAGTCACCAAGGGTAAAGGTTTCCAGGGCCCGGTTAAAAGATGGGGAATCAGAATTCAGTATGGTAAAGCTGCCCGAAGTAGTAAAGCCCGGCACGTAGGTTCCATAGGACCATGGACTCCTTCCAGGACCATGTGGACTGTTGCCCAAGCTGGTCAAATGGGATACCATAAAAGAACTGAATATAATAAAAAAATCTTAAAGATTGGAGATGCATCCGAAGTCGATGCAGTCAACCCTGATGGTGGTTTTATCAAGTACGGTCTGGTAAAAAATGATTATCTGATTATTAAAGGTTCATTACCTGGCCCTTCCAAGAGGCTCATAATATTAAGAAAAGCCATAAGGGCCCATGGAAAACATAATGACGCACCTCAGATTAATTATATCAGCACCGCATCTAAACAAGGTGTATAATTATTTTAACTTTAAGAGTGGTTTAAATGAAAAAAATTAAGGTTTATTCACTGGAAGGCGAAATTACAGAAGAAATTGAGTTGCCTGAAATATTCCTGGAAGAATTCAGGCCTGACCTTATTAAAAGAGCAGTGATTTCCGCACAGACCGCCCGAATACAACCATGGGGTGCTAATCCTATGGCAGGTAAAAGAACTACCGCAAAATCATTCGGTGCTGGTAGGGGTGTGGCAATGGTGCCTCGTGTAAAAGGTAGTAGACATCCTGCAGCTTCTAAGGCTGCTTTTGTGCCCCAAACTGTTGGAGGTAGGAAAGCTCATCCTCCAAGATCTCAAAAGGTTTACCATGAGAAAATAAATAAAAAAGAAAGGAGATTTGCTATCCGTTCTGCAATAGCAGCTACAACCAATCAAGAACTGGTTGAAAATAGAGGCCACCGAATGGCCAATGTCCCTCAAATACCTCTGGTGGTGGATGATGAACTATGCAAAATTAAAAAAACCAGAGAAACCAGGGAAATATTCAAAAAACTGGGAATCATGGATGATGTAGTTCGAGCTAAAGAGGGTAAGAATATACGGGCTGGAAAAGGTAAGATGCGAGGTCGAAAATATAAATCACCTAAAGGACCACTAATAGTTGTTGGAGAAGATAAAGGCATAGGATTAGGTGCTAGAAACCACCCTGGTGTGGATGTAGTTTCTGTTGAAAATTTAAATGCTGAATTGCTTGCTCCAGGAACTCATCCCGGGCGATTGACCATTTTCACTAAATCTGCTGTAGAAAAATTAGGGGAGCTCTTTCAGTAGAGTTTAAAATATTTAGTAAAATAGGTGGGATAGTATGGATCCTTATGCAGTTATAGTAAAACCTCACATAACAGAAAAAAGCATGAATTTAATTGATCAAAATAATGAATTAACATTTGTGGTATTGAGAACCAGCAATAAATCTGCTATTCGGAAATCTTTTGAAGATCTCTTTGCAGTAAAAGTGGAAAGTGTTAATACTCAAATCAACTCCAAAGGCCTCAAATTAGCCTACATTAAACTGGCGGCCGAACACAAAGCTGAAGATATAGCAGTTAAAATGGGAGTATTTTAATTAATTATTTAGATATCCTAAGTTTAACTTGGAGGAATAATAAATGGGAAAACGTTTGATTTCACAAAGGAGAGGACGGGGGACTCCTACTTACACTAGTGCTTCGCACCGTTTCAAAGGAAAAATTGAGTACCGCTCCTACGACGAACTCGAAAAAGAAGGTAGTTTGAAGGGTAAGGTAGTTGATATAATGCATGACCCGGGAAGAAGTGCACCGGTGGCCATGGTTAAATTTGAAAATGGCGAAAAAAAGCTTATTTTAGCCCCGGAAAGTATCCAGATTAATGATGATATTGCCTGTGGAATTTCTGCACCAATAAGTCCTGGAAATTCATTACCTATTGGGGAGATTCCAGAGGGTACTCCTGTTTACAACATTGAAAATAGACCTGGAGATGGTGGCAGATTTGTTAGATCTTCAGGAACTTATGCTTCTTTAATCACTCATGACGTGGATAAAGCAGTTATTGAACTTCCATCTGGTGAATTAAAATCATTTAATCCCAAATGCAGAGCTACAATAGGTGTAGTTGCTGGTGGAGGAAGAAAAGAAAAACCATTCCTCAAGGCAGGTAATAGATACCATTCCTTAAAAGCAAAGGGTAAAAAATGTATGACCGTTAGAGGAGTGGCTATGAATGCAGTAGATCACCCTCATGGTGGTGGAAACAGACAACACCCCGGACGGCCTACAACTGTATCCAGAAATGCTCCACCAGGACGTAAAGTTGGTTCAATTGCAGCAAGAAGGACAGGGAAGCGTAGATAAATAAATATTAGGAGGTGGCTGATTGGCACGTAAAGAATTTAAATATCGCGGATACACTTTAGAAGAACTTCAGGACATGCCACTGGACAATGTAATACAAATATTACCATCCAGACAAAGGAGATCCTTAAAAAGAGGATTTTTACCCCGGCAGAAAAAAGTGTTGGAACGAATACGAAAATTGAAAAAAGAGACAAATAAAGGTGGTAAACCCCAGATTATTAAAACTCACTGCAGGGACATGATTATCCTCCCTGAAATGGTGGGGATGACCTTTGGAATTTACAATGGTAAAGAATATGTGCAGGTACAGATTCAAGCGGAAATGATTGGATCTTACTTTGGGGAATACGCACCAACTAGACAGAAAGTTCAACATGGAGATCCCGGAATGGGAGCTACCAGATCATCTATGTTTGTACCTCTTAAATAAGGAGAATGAACAATGGCTAAAATTAATTACGCTTTCAAAGAAGACGATAAGGCCAAAACAGCCAAGGCAATTGGAAGAGCTCTCAAAATATCACCTAAGCACGCTGTTGAGATATGCAGAGAACTTAGAGGGATGAAACTGGAAAGAGCCAAAGTTTATCTGGAAGAGGTAATTCAGATGCAAAAAGCTGTTCCCTTCAAAAGACACAACAAAAAAGTAGGTCACCGTAAAGGATTGAACGGATGGCCTACTGGTAGATATCCAGTTAAAGCTGCAGGCCATATATTGAAGGTCTTGGAAAACGCGGAAGCCAATGCGGAATACAAAGGATTGGACTCTGAAAACTTGAAAATTATGCACATTTCCAGCCACAGAGGATTTGTTATTAGGGGCTGGACTCCCCGAGCTTTTGGAAGAGCAAGTCCATTTAACACTCCCACTACTCATGTGCAGATAGTTCTTGGGGAGGCTTAGATTTACATGATAGAAAAAGATTTTGTCACAGAAGGTCTTAAACGAACAAAAATCGACGAATATCTAGAAAGTGAACTCGAAAGAGCTGGATATGGTGGAATGGAAGTTCAAGTTACTCCCTTAGGTACTATGGTAGTAGTTTATGCTGAAAGACCAGGTATGGTTATTGGAAGAGGCGGAAAAACCGTTAGGGGAATAACTCAAAACTTGAAAACAAAGTTTGAACTGGAAAACCCCCAGGTAGAGGTTAAAGAAGTGGGTGTTCCTGAACTTAACCCTAAGATCATGGCCCATAAAATTGCTTCTATGTTACAAAGGGGAATGCACTTCAGAAGGGTATCTTATACCTCCCTCAGGAGAATTATGGGTGCAGGAGCCCAGGGTGTAGAAGTTACTATTTCTGGAAAAATCAGAGGAGCCCGATCTGCTACTGCTAAATTCAGTGATGGATATATCAAAAAATGTGGTGAACCTGCTACCCGATTTGTTAAGGAAGGATTTGCTACTGTACAACTCAAACCTGGTGTGCTGGGAATATATGTTCGTATAATGCCTCCAGAAGTTATTTTACCTGATAAAGTTGATATTCACCCTCCAGTTATCGAAGAAACCGTTACTGAAGTTGTAGAAGAAACAGCAGAAATAGTTGAAGATGAAGAAATTGCAGAATCTGCTGAAGAAGCCGAATTAATTGAATCTGAAGAGGAACTAGAAGAACTGGAAGAATCTTTAGAGGAAGTAGAAGAGGAAGCTGAAGTTGAAGAAGCTGTAGAATCTGATGCGGTTGAAGAGGAAGTAGAAGTTGCTGAGGAAGTTCCTGAATCTGATGCTGTTGAAGAGGAAGCTGTAGAATCTGATGCTGTTGAAGAGGAAGTTCCTGAAGAAAAATCAGAGTCTGCTAAAGAAAAGGAAGAATCCTCTTAAAAAAATCTGAATAATTCAATTAAATTATTAAAGGGATGAAAAAATGGCGATTTTGAGAAGTAAAGAAATACGGGATATGGAACTTGACGAGATCCATAAAAAACTGGATGAACTCAAGGCCGAATATGCCAAAAATGTTTCTAAAAGTTCTGCAGCCGGAGTATATGAAAACCCGGGGAAAATTAAGGAACTTAAAAGAACTATTGCTCGTGTTCTTACCATCATTAATGAAAAACAGAAGGAGACATAAATGAAAATCTGCGATGTATGTGGTCTTCCAGATGAACTCTGCGTCTGTGAAGAAATAGCACGAGAAGTTCAGACCGTTAAAGTATACACAGTGCGAAGAAGATTCGGAAAACTGATGACCATTGTAGAGGGCATAGATGAGCATGATATTGATATGAAGGAACTTACCAAAGAATTAAAAGCCAAATGTGCCTGTGGCGGTACTGCAAAAAAAGGTCAGATTGAACTTCAAGGGGATCATAAAAAGAGAGTTAAAGAAGTTCTGGCAAATATGGGCTTTTCTTCCGATACTATCGAAATAAGGGAGATAGATCGAAGGAGTAATAGAAGAAGATAATTACCATATGATAACTCCACATAACATATTTCGACATGAACTGATTGGTTTAAATGTTGAAATAGTTGAAAGCTCTCATCAAGGGCTGGTAGGAATTAAAGGGAAAGTTGTAGACGAAACTCGAAATACTATGCGCCTGGAAAGGCCGGATGGTAAAGAGATTGTCGTTGCAAAAAGTACCTCACTTTTCCATTTTAGAATCCCGAAAGGATCAGTGGTGGAGATAGATGGGAAGGTACTGGTAAGTCGTCCTGAAGATAGAATAAAAAAGAAATTTAGGAAAATTTAATTGGTGATAATATGGTTGGCATTGAAGTTCCAAAACCTGAATCCGAGTGTAATGATCCTAACTGTCCTTTCCACGGAACTTTACCTGTTAGAGGACAAATCCTGGAAGGTATAGTTACTAGTGACAAAGCTGAAAGGACCATTACATTGGAAAGAAGTTTTTATAAATTCATAAGGAAATACGAAAGATACGAAAAAAGAAAATCAAAAATTAGCGCCCATTTACCTGATTGTATTCAAGTAAATATTGGTGACACTGTGAAAGTCGCAGAATGCAGACCATTAAGTAAGACCAAGCATTTTGTGGTGGTTGAGGTAAAGGGAGAGAAGTGAAATGAAGGCCATAACATCTAATGTTGCCAAAGCACTACCCATAGGCGCTCGACTTCAATGTGTGGATAACACCGGTGCAAGAGAAGTGGAAATCATTTCTGTTAAAGGATATAAAGGTGTTCGCCGAAGACTGGATGTAGCTGGTGTTGGTGATATGATCATTGTATCTGTAAAAAAAGGATCTGCCGACATGAGGAAAGAAGTCATGACCGCGGTTGTGGTCCGGCAGAAAAAAGAATACAGAAGGGCCGACGGACTCCGGGTGAAATTCGAAGATAATGCTGCGGTTATTATAAGTCCAGAAGGAGTTATAAAAGGTTCAGAAATTAGAGGTCCAGTTGCTAAAGAAGCAGCAGACCGATGGCCGGGTATAGGAAGCGCAGCTAGCATTATTGTATAATGGTGATATTATGTCAAAACAGCCTAGAAAGCAAAGGAAATTCATTTATAATGCACCCTTACACATTCGTCACAAATTAATGAGCGTAACTTTAAGTCAGGACTTAAGGGAAGAACATAACCGCAGATCTCTACCTGTTAAGAAAGGAGATACAGTACAGGTTATGCGTGGCGATTTTAAAGATCACGAGGGAAAAGTGGAAAAGGTAGATCTTAAAAACTACCGGGTACTGGTAGATGGAGCTACCGTCCAGAAAGTAGATGGAAACCCTGTTTACTTCCCTATTCACCCCTCTAATTTGAGGATTGTGGAAATGGACTTAAGTGATGATAAAAGAAATAAAATTATAGAGCGGAAGGGATAAAATGGCAAAAATGGGATCAAGAAAACATTTAAAAAGATATAAATCCCCTAAACATTGGCCTATTCACCCAAAAGAGGACAAATGGACGGTTAAACCGGCCGCAGGTCCTCACTCAATTGAAAGCTCACTACCTCTATTAATTGTTATTAGGGATATCCTGGAAATTGCTGATAACTCCCGGGAAGCAAAGAGGATATTGAATAATGGTGAGATACTGGTTGATGGCCATGTTAGAAAAGATTACAAATTCCCTGTTGGTTTTATGGATGTAATCCAAATTCCTAAAACTGGAGGAAATTATCGAGTTTTACCAGATGAAAAGGGTAGACTAATTCTACATCCAATACCTGAAGAAAATGTAGCATTTAAACTATGCAAAATTGAAGATAAGACCATCATTAAAGGTGGAAAAACTCAATTAAATCTTCACGACGGTAAAAACTGTTTGAGTGATGAATCATTCGCTGCAGGGGATGTAATTAACCTTAAATTACCTGAAAAAGAAATTAATGATGCCATTAAATTTGAAGAAGGCAACATTGGTTTAGTTACTGGTGGTAAACACACCGGTGAAATTGGTAAAATTAAAGAAATCATAATTACCAAATCAGCTCGACCTAACACAGTAGTTATCGAAACTGATGAGAAAAAGACTTTTCTGACTTTGAAAGATTACGTTTTTGTAATTGGTAAAGAAGAACCTGCTATTTCACTTCCAGGAGGCCAATAGATGAACCCCATGGAAGAGGTAATAATATCCAAAGCCACCATCAATATTGGTGTGGGTGAAGCCGGTGAAGCTCTGGCTAAAGCTGAAAAGCTTATAAATTCCATCACCGGTCAAAAATCTGTCCGGACTTTCTCTAAAGTTACTAATCCTGAATTCGGTATTAGAAAAAATCAACCTATAGGTTGCAAGGTAACTTTGAGGGGCGAAAAAGCAGATAAAGCTATTAAAATGGTTTTAGATGGTATAGGCAACAAACTCAAATCAAGGCAGTTCGATTCCCAGGGTAATGTTTCATTTGGGATAAATGAACATATTGATATTCCTGGAATGAGATATGATCCGGATATTGGGATATATGGTATGAATGTGTCTGTTACCTTTGAAAAACCAGGCTACCGTATAAAAAAAAGGAAAATCCAACGGAAGAAAATACCGGCTAAACACATGGTTACCAAGGAAGATACCATGAAATTTATGCAGGAAAAATTCCAGATTGAGATAATTTAAGGTGAGATTATGCCAAGAAAATATGGAAAGGGATCCAGAGAATGTTCAAGATGCGGGAATCACTCTGCTATGGTTAGAAGATACGGGCTCATGTTATGCAGACAGTGTTTCAGAGAACTCGCACCTAAAATCGGATTTAAAAAGTATAATTAAATAGGAAAGGTGTTTATTAATGACTCTTATGGATCCTCTTGCAAATGCCCTGACCAATATGAGAAACAATGAATTGCAGGGAAATGAAAGATGTAATATATCTCCTGCTTCTAAATTGATCGGGCACGTCTTAAGGACTATGCAAAAAGAAGCTTACATCGGCGAATTTGAATACGTGGATGATGGTAAAGCTGGAAAATTTATAGTTGAATTGGAAGGTAATATAAACCAGTGTGGGGTTATAAAACCCAGACATGCTGTTAAAAAGGACGAATTTGAAAAATTCGAAACAAGATACTTGCCAGCTAAAAATTTTGGAATTATGATCGTTACCACTCCTGAGGGTATAATGACCCACAAGGAAGCTAAAGAAAAAGCTATTGGTGGCAGACTACTGGCATACATATATTAGGTGATATAATGGTTCTAGGAGCTTTGATTCGGGAAGAAATAGAAATCCCGGAAGATGTGGAAGTCACCATCAATGATGAAATACAGGTGAAAGGACCTCAGGGTCAAATTTCTCGTAAATTCATCTACCCTAACATCACCATTAAAAAGGATGATGATAAAATCATCGTGGAATCTTCTTTTCCTAAGAAGAATGATAAAGCAATGTTGGGAACCATCCGGTCCCATATCCGCAATATGATTACAGGGGTAACTGATGGTTTCAGTTATAATATGAAAATTGTTTATGCTCATTTCCCTATGGCAGTTAAAGTCACAGGAAACAATGTTACCATTGAAAATTTCCTGGGGGAGAGACATCCTCGTAAGGCTAAAATCGTGGGCACAGCTCAGGTTAAGGTCAAAGGTGAGGAAGTGGAAATTACCGGCATTAACAAGGAAGACGTGGGACAAACAATGGCTAACTTGGAACAGGCCACTAAAGTCAAGGGAAGAGATCCACGGGTATTCCAGGACGGCATATACCTTACTAACAAGGGATAAGTCCAGTTGAAAACTAATTTACGGTGATTCAATGAAGAAAAAATTCAAAAGACAGGAATATGCCAGGTACAAAAAACTTGGTCAAAAGTGGAGAAAACCCAAGGGAAAAACTAGTAAAACTAGGAGATACGAAAAGGGTAAACCTGCAATGCCTTCTGTTGGATACGGTACTCCTAAAGATTCAAGAGGTCTTCATCCCTCTGGCTATCAGGATATACTCCTATGCAACATTAGAGAATTAGAGGACTTAGATCCAGAGTACCAGGCAGGAAGAATCAGCTCCACTGTGGGCAGAAGAAAAAAGGAAATAATGCTTGAAAAAGCAAAAGAATTGGGTATTAAAATCTTTAATAAATAATATAATTTGATAATAACCATTCTTTAATTCAACCCGATTTAAGGCCATGATTGTGATAATAGGGGAGATTAATCTCTAAAATCATTTAATGGATTTAATAATCAAAAGGTGATATCGGGAGTGATTGGCAATATTATAACGCTTTGGAATCTAAAAATATCAAAGCATGATTTATAATTTCCAATCCATTGAAATACAGATATAAATTTATTAAAAATCTGTGTTTCGATTTAAGGGAAAAGCTTGAAAACCATTAAAAATGATTCAAGTGTTTTATCAGCTAAATGCTGACAAAGGAGGTTTCTTAAATGAATCTTACTACTCAGAAAAGATTAGCTGCGGATATTCTAAAAGTAGGGGTTAACCGGGTATGGATTGACCCGGAACAACTTGAAGAGGTATCACGGGCCATAACCAGAGAAAGTGTGAAGCAGTTAATAGATAACAAAGCGATCAAGGCTAAACCTCAAAAAGGGATAAGCAGTTTCAGATCAAAGAAAATTGCCGAGCAAAAGAGCAAAGGAAGAAGAAAAGGAAGAGGTAGTATAAAAGGAGCTAAAGGTGCTAGAAGACCTAAAAAAGAAGCTTGGATGACTACCATAAGGGCCTTAAGAAAGGACCTTAAAGATATGAGAGATAAAAGGGAAATTAACAATACTACTTATCGTAAACTATATAAAATGGCCAAGGGTGGTGCCTTCAGAAGTAAATCTTACATGAAAACCTATGCCCGGGACCATGACTTGCTCAGGTAGGAGGGATTTATTTGGCACGAGGATCAAGATACAAGGTATCATTTAGAAGAAGAAGAGAAGGAAAAACGGATTACAAGGCCAGATTAAGCTTGATTGATATTGATAAATCACGTTTAGTTGTCAGAATAACCAATAACCATGTCATTGCCCAGGTTATTAATGTGGCAGAGATGGGTGATGAGACTTTAGTTTCTGCGCATTCCAAAGAATTAGAGAAAATGGGATGGAAGGCTGGGACCAAAAATACTACTGCTGCTTATTTAACCGGCTACCTGTGTGCTAAAAAAGCACTTAGTAAAGGTATTGAATATGCAGTTTTAGATATTGGACTTAAATCATCAATCAGGGGCTCCAAAATTTTTGCAGTATTAAAAGGTGCTTCTGATGCCGGTTTGAATGTTCCTCATGGGGAATCTATTCTCCCTGATGAAAGCCGGATTAAAGGGGAACATATTGCAGAATATGCACAATCATTGGATGATGCAGAATTAAAGCAAAAGTTCTCCCAGTATCTGGATAACGGAATCTCACCATCTGATTTACCGGAACACTTTGAAGAAATTAGAAAGAAGATAGATGAGGCTGAGGTATAACTATGAACAATTACAAAAAGGAGGAATGGGAACCAAGAACCAACCTAGGTCGTATGGTGAAAGAAGGAGTCATCAGCAATATTGATGAGATATTTGAAAAAGGACTCCCCATCATGGAACTAGGAATCATTGATACTTTACTCCCTGATCTGGAAGAAGAGGTAATGGATGTTAACCTGGTCCAGAGAATGCACAAATCTGGAAGAAAAGTAAATTTCCGGGTTATTGTTGCGGTGGGTAACAAAAACGGTTACGTTGGTTTAGGACAGGGAAAAGCCCGAGAAGTAGGTCCTGCCATTAGAAAAGCAGTCGACGATGCCAAATATAACATTATAAAAGTTAGAAGAGGCTGCGGTGACTGGGGTTGTGTTTGTGGAAAAGAACACACCGTTCCTTTCAAAGTTGATGGAAAAAGAGGAAGTGTACGAGTAACTTTAATCCCTGCTCCAGGAGGAGTAGGATTGGCTATTGGGGATGTAGGTAAAACTATAATGAAACTGGCTGGTGTGGATGACGTATGGTCTGCTACCAGTGGTCAAACCCAGACCACAGTTAACTTTGCCAGTGCAACATTCGATGCCCTAAAGAAGTTAAGTAAAGTGAAGGCTCAGAAAAAAGATCTTAAAAACCTGGGTGTTTGTACCAGCTAAGCGGTGATATTATGTACGTAGCAATTAGGGTAAGAGGTGAAGTCGGTGTCAAGAAAGACATCGCGGACACCATGATGATGTTAAGACTCAACAGAATTAATCACGCCGTTTTAATCGATGATAATCCCAGTTATAATGGTATGTTAGTAAAAGCCAAGGATTACATCACCTGGGGTGAAATTGACCAGGAAACTTTAAGCCAATTAATTCAAAAACGAGGAAGAATTGTTGGTGGCGAAAAAATTACTGATGAGTATCTAAAAGAAAACACAGATTATTCTTCAGTGGAAGAATTTGCAGGTGCAGTTCTACAATCTGAAATAAAATTAGAGGATGCTAACATTAAACCTGTTTTCCGTTTACACCCTCCTAGGAAAGGATATGAAAATACAAAAACTTCTTTCCGAGAAGGTGGAAGCTTAGGATACCGGGAAAACCAGATAACAGAACTGGTAACCAAAATGGTTTAATCCTTTAATTATTATTCAAATTCAATAAAGCCCCCATTAATAGGGGAGGATTTATCATGATTAGAAGAAAAAGGAAAATAAATAAAATGAGAGGCTCAAGAACTGTGGGCGGTGGCTGTTCTAAGAAGAGAAGAGGTGCCGGTAATCGCGGTGGAAGAGGACAGGCCGGAGGCCATAAACATCACTGGAGCTGGATAGTAAAATTCGATCCACAACATTTTGGGAAATACGGTTTTAAAAGACCTAAAAGCTCCATAAATGATGTTAATCCTGTTAATGTTAGTTATCTGGATGAAAAATCAGAAGAATTACTCCAAAAAGGTATGGCAAGTTCTGAAAATGACATGATTGTCATTGATGTAACTGAGTTAGGATTTAATAAAGTTCTGGGTCAGGGTAAGGTTACCAAGGCTTTACTCATCAAGTCACCTCAATTTTCAGGATCTGCTGAAAAGAAAATCCAGGAAGCTGGTGGAGAAGCATTAACTCTTTAATAGTTAATCAATTTTTAAATTTTTGTGGCAAGGAGTGAATTAATTGATAGAGAAACTACAGCCTTTCTTTTCAATTCTGCCCCAGGTTAAATCACCTGAACACAGGATTGCATTTAAAGAAAAATTAAAATGGACCGCGGTTATACTGGTTTTATATTTTATCCTGGCCCAGATACCATTATTTGGACTGAGTGAATTTGCAGTTGACCAGTTTGCATCCCTAAGAGCAGTATTAGCAGGTAGTTTTGGTTCTATCCTTACCCTGGGAATAGGGCCCATAGTGACTGCGTCCATTGTACTGCAGCTTCTGGTGGGAGGGAAAATAATAAAACTTGACCTCTCCAAACATGAAGATAAGGCTGTTTTTCAGGGAACTCAAAAACTCCTTGCCATTATATTTACCTTATTTGAAGCACTGGTTCTGGTTTTAACTGGGGCTATAGCTCCCCAGTCTCCCGATTTTGTCTGGATTATCATCCTGCAAATGACCATCGGTGGGATACTGGTAATCTTTCTGGATGAAGTTATTTCCAAGTGGGGATTCGGTAGTGGTGTGGGACTTTTCATTGCTGCCGGGGTTGCCCAGCAAATTATTGTAGGTAGTTTCAATATACTGCCTTCACCTACTACTCCGGGAATACCTGCTGGTAATATACCTGCTTTCATATATTCCCTTACTACTGGACAACCAACTTTCGATTTACTGATACCGGTTATAGCAGTTATAGCGGTATTTCTGGTGGTGGTTTATGCGGAGAGTATGCGGGTTGAAATACCACTATCTTATGGAGGGGTAAAGGGTGCCCGGGGTAAATACCCTCTTCGATTTATTTACGCCAGTAATATGCCGGTAATTCTGGCCAGCGCACTCCTTTTAAATATTCAGCTCTTTGCTAACATATTCCAGAGAATAGGATTCCCTATTCTAGGGGAAATTTCCCAGGGTCAGGCCATAAGTGGATTGGCATATTATCTGACCCCTCCTTTTGGACTGGCTGTGGTTTTCACTGACCCTTTAAGAGTGGCCTTTTACGGGATCGTATTCACTGGTATGTGTATTCTGTTTGCAGTATTATGGGTTGAAATCAGCGGTATTGGCCCTAAAAAAGTTGCTAAACAGCTTCATGGTATGGGAATGCAGATGCCTGGTTTCAGGAGTAGCAGGGGACAATTTGAAAAGATATTAAAGAAATATATCCCGGCTATCACTGTTTTAGGTGGGGCTTTTGTGGGTCTTTTAGCATTTGGTGCTGATCTTACCGGGGCTTTAGGTGGAGGTACTGGTGTTTTGCTTACGGTGGGTATTGTATATCGATTGTATGAAGAAATAGCCCAGGAACAGCTCATGGACATGCATCCTATGTTAAGGAAGTTTTTAGGAGATTAACTTACTGGGGGAGTGAATCAAATGAAAGTAGTTGTAGTTGCAGGAATACCTGGTTCAGGGAGTACCACTGTGTTAGAACATGCATTGGAAAATTTGAATTATGAACATGTAAATTATGGAGACGCAATGTTACAAATAGGCCAGGAAAAAGGCTTAGTAGATGATAGAGATGATATGAGGACTCTTCTACCTGATGTTCAAAAGGGTATTCAAAAGGATGCGGCAAAAAGTATAAGAGAGAGGTCGAAGCAAACTAACATAATCGTGGACACCCACTGTACTATCAAAACACCTGCTGGTTTTTTACCTGGACTTCCCCAATGGGTTCTGGATGAACTCCAACCTGACATGTTTGTGCTAATAGAAGCTGATCCAGATGAGATTTTAATTAGAAGAATAAGTGATACCACCCGAACCCGGGACCAGGAAAGATTAAAGGATATTGTTCTACATCAGGAAATGAATAGAGCAGCTGCTATGGCTTATGCTGTTCTTACTGGAGCCACGGTTAAGATTATTGAAAACCATAACGACCAGTTGGATAATGCAGTTATAGAAATTAGTGAAACATTAAAAATTGAATAACTGGTTTAAAATAAATTATCTTTACAATATGATAACTTAAAATTTTAAATCTCTAGAGTATGCTATAATTTAAGAGGAAATAACCATGGTACTTGAAATAATATATGAGGCTTTAAACGTAATTTTAGGCCCATTGATTGCCATAGATCCTAACTCTCAAAACCCTTTGTTTGCCATATTTGTAATATCCACTCTGGTGGCTTTCATTACAACTCTGGCCAATAAACTACTGGTCAATCAGGATAGATTGCAATCTTTGAAAAAGGAAATGCAAGAATTCCAGCAGGAAATGAATAATGCCCGAAAATCAGGAGATGCTAAGGCATTAGAAAAAATTCAAAAGCAACAGATGGACTTCATGGATAAACAGAAGGAAATGATGACCATGTCCTTCAAGCCCATGATTGTTACTTTTCTCCCTATTATTCTGGTATTTTACTGGATGGCTCAAGAACCAAGCATATCTCAAACTGTGGTAATGCTACCTCAAATTGCCTACTATGTACTCCTGGTACCGCTCTGGCACACCTTTTATGTACCCGCTGCCACCACTCCTCCGGGAGCAATTGAATGGTTAGGATGGTATATTTTATGTTCCTTTGCCATGTCACAAGTATTCCGGAAGTTCATGGGCCTTAAAGGAGGAATGTAACCAATTAATGATTGCTGGTTAACTGAAAGTGATAATGATTTATTATTGATTAATATCACTATTCACTGATTTACACTTAGTAATCTTATAATTTAGATATTTAGGAGAGATACTATGACAAATTTAAGACACAGATCCAGATCATATAAGAGGACTTTCAAAAGGACTCCTGGAGGAAACACGGTTTTACAATATAAAAAGAAAAAACCAAGTAAGCACATATGTGCGGAATGTAACAAACTTCTCCATGGTGTTCCTCGCGGAAGATCTTACCAGATAAGAAAATTATCCAAGACTAAAAAGAGACCTAACCGCCCTTATGGTGGATATCTCTGTTCTGAATGCGCCCGCAAACATTTCAAAAAAGAGGCCAGGTCCTGATGATTATTACCATCGGTGGACTGGCAGGTACTGGAACCACCACTGCCGCCAAATTATTATCTGAAAAACTTAAAATACCCTTTGTATCCGCCGGGGATATATTCCGGCAGATGGCTGCTGAAAGCGGCCAGGACATTTTAACTTTCAGTAAATTCGCCGAAAATAATATTGAAGTTGACCTGGAAATTGATAGAAGGCAGGCACAGATGGCAAAGGAAGCTGAAAACCTTATTGTTGAAGGAAGGTTGTCAGCCCATTTTGTTGATGCTGATCTTAAAGTATGGATGATTGCTCCTTTTGATGTTAGAGCCCATAGAATTAGTGGGAGGGAATCTAAACCCGTAGAAGTAACTAAAAAAGAAATCAAAATACGCGAAGACAGCGAAGCTAGTAGATATCTGGATATACATCAGATAGATATTCATAACATGGAAATTTACGACTTAATCTTGAATACTAACAGTTTTCAAGCTGAAAGAGTTGCAGAAATTATATTTAAAGTTCAAGAGGTGATTTGATTGCCAGCAATAGAAGTAGGAAGAGTATGTGTTAAAATAGCCGGTAGAGAAGCCGGACAAAAATGTGTAATTGTTGACATTATTGATGAAAAATTCGTAGAAGTAGTTGGTACTTCTGTTAAAAACCGCAGATGTAATATTAATCATCTGGAACCATTAGAAAAAACTATGGAAATAAATTCTGAGGATCCTGAACTAATTAAAAAAGAACTGGAAGCTTTAGAATAATTTCTCTTTTTCGGATTATTCATAAATAATCTAACTCATTTTTTGATAGAAGGCCCCCGGGCCTTATGCCTATCAAATGGACTATGAAAAAAATATTATTATGCAGGTTATGGGATGGAAAATTTTCTAATTAAGGCTGAAAGTGATACCAGTTCTCTTTACGGGTGCTGGCCTGATAAAAGGCCTATTGAAGAACACCTTCGTCGAGGGGTCATCAATTTAGACAAGCCTTCGGGACCCACTTCTCATGAAGTGGATTCATGGGTTCGTAGAATTTTACATGCTGATAAAACCGGTCATGGTGGAACCCTGGATCCCAGGGTTACTGGTATACTGCCTATTGGGGTAGATAGTGCCACCAGGGTAATCCAGTTACTCCTGGTGGCTCCGAAGGAATATGTTTGTTTAATGAGGTTACATCATGAAGTTGATGAAAAGGATATAAGAAACATATTCCAGGAATTTCAGGGTAAAATTTATCAAACTCCTCCTTTAAAATCCGCAGTAAAAAGAGAACTGAGAGTCCGGAATATTTATTACATAAATATCCTGGAGATACAGGGCAAAGATGTTTTATTCATCATTGGATGTGAGGCAGGGACTTATATTCGTAAGTACTGTCATGATATTGGTGAAGCCCTGGGCATTGGGGCGCATATGGCGGAATTACGTCGAACTAAAGCAGGTCCTTTTGTGGAGGATGAAACTTTAACCACCCTGCATGATCTCAATGATGCTTATCATTACTGGAAAGAGGATGAGGATGAGTCTTTCCTTAGAAAATGTGTACTTCCTATGGAGGTAGCAGTCACACATTTACCTAAAATACTAATTCGCGATTCAGCAGTGGATGCCATATGCCATGGCGCGGACTTAGCAGCAGGGGGTATAGTTGGACTGGATGATAACATCAAAAAAGGTGATTTAATATCAGTTCAAACCCTTAAAGGAGAGCTGGTGGCTTCTGGTGAAAGTATGGATAATTCACTGGAAATACTGCAATCTGAGAAAGGTATTATGGTAGATATAAAAAAGGTTTTTATGGAACCGGGAACATATCCTAAGATGTGGAAATAAAATCTGTGTTTTAAATTAAAGGATTAATGTTAAAAAATTATTATTTTGCCATGGTATCCTGTAACACGAAATTATATCCCCTGTTTATACCAAAAACTAATATACTAAAAAAACTAAAATAGAATTTTACTATAAATAACTACCTGATTTTGTACTTAAAAAGATGGTAAATAGATAGTAATATATGATACACTAACTATGCAATTGTTTCAATTGGCCGGGATAGTCTAGCCTGGTAAGGCGCAAGACTGGAAATCTTGTGGAGCTTTGCTCCGCCTGGGTTCAAATCCCAGTCCCGGCGTTTATTGGTATTTTAAGCAATTTTTGAAGCTAGCTTCAATTCTTGCCCCTATGACATATTTGCACGAATAAATGAAAAAACAGACACTAAAATAAGTGTCTTGAATTTGCTATAAATCCCGTTTTAGCAAATTCGCTCTAAATTGGAGGTTAATAAATGGAAGAAGATTTCAAGCATTTGGTGCGTATTGCCCGAAAAGATATAGATGGTAATAAACCACTTTTAAATGCTCTAACTACTATCAAAGGTATTGGAGAAGGTTTATCCAAGGCCATTGGCATTGCCATGGGTTTTGATCTTGAACAAAAAATTGGTTATGTTTCTGATGAGGATATCTTAAAAATCGAAGAAGCACTAAAAGATCCTAAAAAGTACGATATTCCTGACTGGATGTTGAACCGGCGTAATGATTATGAAACTGGTGTAACTGTACATTTGATTGAATCAGACCTGGCTATGACTCTCAGAGATGATTTAAATCGAATGAAAAAGACCAGAAGTTACAAGGGTAGGCGACACGAAGTAGGATTACCGGTAAGGGGACAAAGAACCAAGTCAACTTTCAGAAAAGGTAGTTCTGTGGGTGTAAGAAGAAGGAAGGGAAGACAATAACTTAGATTATCGACTATAAGGAGACATAATTATGGGACATCCAAGAAAATCAAGAAAACAATACGATACTCCTCCTCACCCCTGGAATGCTGAAAGGATTAAGAACGAAAATAAACTGGTATCCAAATATGGCTTGAAAACCAAAAAAGAAGTTTGGAAAGCAGAGACTATGGTCAGAAGGTACCGTAGAGATGCCCGGCATTTACTGGGCGCGGCTACTGAACATACCGCAACGGAAAGAAAGCAGCTTTTAGCACATTTAATCCGCCTGGGAATATTGGCTGAAAATTCTAAACTTGAAGATGTTTTGAATTTAACTGTAGAAGATGTTTTAAAAAGAAGACTTCAAACAGTAGCTCACCAAAAAGGATTATCCCGCACCGCTAAAGAAGCTAGAATATTTGTGGTGCATGGCCACATTGCCATGGATGGTAAAAAGGTAACTTCCCCCAGCTACATAGTTAAAAGAGGAGAAGAAGATATAATAGATTTCTATTCTTCATCCCCGGTGGCTAAACAATTTAAAACTGAAAAAGCCAAAACTACTGAGGAAAGTTCGGATTAAGAGGAGATAAAATGGCTGAAAAAGAAAAATGGGGTATTGCTAATATTTACTCATCATTTAACAATACTATCATAACTATTACAGATATAACCGGAGCAGAAACCATTACTCAATGGTCTGGTGGAAAGGTAGTTCGTGCTGATAGGCAAGAATCATCTCCTTTTGCTGCTATGGAAGCGGCTACTCGTGCTGCTGATGATGCAAGAGAAAAAGGAATCGTCGGATTACATATAAAAGTACGTGCTCCTGGTGGAAACGGTCCCCGAACTCCAGGTCCAGGTGCACAGGCCACCATTAGGGCCCTGGCCAGAGCAGGTATAAGGATTGGAAAAATAGAAGATGTAACTCCCATACCTCACGACGGGACTGGAAGGCCTGGAGGTAAGAGAGGAAGAAGGGTCTAATATGGAGATTGATGTCAAAAAGAAGCAAGAAAATGAACTCGTTTTCATAATTCGAGATTCAGACTTGTCTTTTGCCAACGCTATTCGCAGGATCTGCATGATGGAAGTTCCTAAAATAGCAATAGAAGACGTACATATGATTAAAAATGAATCTGCAATGTTCGATGAGGTCTTAGCGCACCGTCTTGGTTTGGTTCCTCTATTTTCTGATTCTGAATCTGCTGAAGCTCTTTTAATACCTTCTGAATGTGATTGTGAGGACCAATGCCCTAAATGCAGTGTATCTCTGGTACTAAGAAAAAAGGGACCAGGTGTAGTTTACACCAAGGACTTATCTTCAGAAGACTCAAAAATAAAACCAGTATACGATACTATACCTCTTCTTAAGCTTATGGAGGATCAGGAAGTTGAACTGGAAGCCACTGCCAGGTTAGGAATTGGTATGGACCATGCTAAATGGGAACCAACCACGGCATGTGCTTACAAATACTATCCTCATATAACTATTGATGAAAAGTGTGATCAGTGCCAGAAATGCGCAGATGCATGCCCTCGTAGCGTTCTGGAATTCGATGAAAAGAACAACCAGATAAAAGTGGTTGACCTGGAAAACTGTTCCATGTGTAAAAGTTGCGTGCGAGTTTGTGACCATAAGTACATCACTATAGGTCATAAAGACGGTGATTTCATTTTCACTATAGAAACAGACGGATCAATACCTCCGGAAGAGGTTTTAATCAAAGCTTGTGATGTTTTATCAAATAAAGCAGATAAAATTATAACGTTTTGTGAAGGAGGAAACTAATCATGGTAAGAAAAATTACCAAAACTAATCCTAATATCATTGAATTAATAATAAATCTTAGGAAACAATCTAATCAAGAACAAGCGGCCATCTGGAAGGATGTGGCCAAACGATTAGAAAGGTCTACCCGCAGAAAAGCCCAGGTGAATCTATCTAAAATTAGTAGAAATTCCAGTGTTGATGAAACTATTTTAATACCTGGAAAAGTTCTGGGAAGTGGAAATTTAGATCATAAAGTACAGGTTGTAGCACTGGGCTTTTCTAAAACAGCCCAAGAAAAAATTAAAGAGGCAGGCGGAGAATGTCTGGATATAGCTACCATACTGGAAGAAAATCCTAAGGGAAGCAATATTCGAATTATTGAATAAGTATCGGGAAAACAACCTGTTAAAAAAGATAAGTGGTGTTTTTATGATTATAAATGGAGAAGGACACATCATGGGAAGGCTTGCCAGTGTGGTAAGTCAAAAACTCTTAGAAGGAGAGAAAGTGGTGGTTCTAAATGCTGAAAAAATAATGATCACCGGTTCCAAAGAGTGGACATACAATAGATACAAACAGAGAATTGACCGGGCCAGTATTTCTAACCCTCGTGACATGGGTCCCAAATACCCTAGAAGGCCAGATGATATATTTAGAAGAACTGTTAGAGGAATGCTTCCTTATAAAAAATCAAAAGGTAGAGAAGCTTTCAAAGGTTTCAAAGCATTTGTTGGAATCCCAAGAGAATTCAATGAAGTTGAACTGGATCAAATACCCGAAGCACAGTTTGAAAATATTAAAAAAGGCATAGAACTGGGAGAAATTTCTAAACTTCTGGGAGCTAAATTTTAAAATAGCTATTTATGTTTAAACTGATTATATTAAGAAGGGAAGTGTATAGATGAAAAAAGTTGTTCATACTAGCGGAAAGAGAAAAACTGCTATTGCCAGGGGCACTGTAAAAGAGGGTAAGGGTAGAGTACGGATAAATAAATGTCCGGTTGAACTTTATGATCCTGAAATAGCTCGCCTGAAAATAGCAGAACCTCTAACTTTAGCTGGAGACATTACCAATGACCTGGACATTGATGTAAAAGTCATTGGTGGTGGAGTAATGGGCCAGGCAGAAGCTGCCCGAATGGTCATAGCTAAAGGATTGGTACAGTGGACCAGTGACATGGATCTGAAGGAAAAATTTGTTCAGTACGACAGAACCATGCTGGTTGGAGATCCTCGAAGATCCGAACCTAAAAAGTACGGTGGAAGAGGAGCTAGAGCTAGAAAACAGAAAAGTTATCGATAAGTCGATAACCTTATATTCTTTTATCTTTATAAAAAAAATAAGAATCGTTGATTTATTATGATTCCTGTAAGATGTATAAGCTGCGGCAAAGTGGTATCTGCATATTTCGATGAATACCAGAATAGAACTGCTGAGGGCGAAGACCCTAAGGTGGTTTTAAATGATTTAGGAGTAAATCGATATTGTTGCAGAAGAATGTTAATTTCTCATGTAGAAACATGGTAGGGACCGTAGGGTAGCTTGGTCCATCCTCCCAGCCATTGAATTAAATATCTAAAGAATATCACAGGCCCTGCAAGTAGTGGGGATTAAACCTCGTATGATTCTAGGCCATTTATTCAACTGGATCGGGGATGGTCAACACCGGAACGCTGGAGACCCGAGTTCAAATCTCGGCGGTCCCATTACTTTAATTTAATAATTATCATCGTATTGTAATTAAAAAAATATATTTTTTGGGGATGAGATGATATGGCATCAAGTAAATTAACCCGATTTGAAAAGGCCAGAATCATAGGCGCAAGAGCTCTTCAGCTTTCTATGGGAGCAACACCATTAGTTGATATTCCAAAATCTCTTGATCCTATTGATATAGCTACATTAGAACTTAAAAAGAAAGTTATCCCTCTAGATATTAGAAAATAACCATTATTTTTTGCCTAAAGAGGTGTTTTTGTGGATAGCGTTATTGAAGACGTCCGTGTAAGGAAGATTTTAGATAGTAGAGGAAACCCTACACTGGAAGTAGATGTTATAACTTGGAATGGATTTGGACGAGCTGCTGCTCCTAGTGGGGCCAGTACCGGATCTCGTGAAGTTGTAGCCTTTCCTGAAGGTGGGGTAGACAAGATTATTGGTGAAGTAGAGGATATTATATCCTCCGAGCTCATAGGTATGGATGCAGAGGACCTGCAGGATATTGATCTGGTACTTAAGGAAATTGATGGAACTGAAAATCTTTCAGCCATTGGTGGAAATACCACGGTAGCAGTTTCTATGGCCGTGGCTAAGGCTGCAGCAGCTTCCTATAATATGCCGCTGTACAAATTTTTAGGTGGCAGCATGCGTACTGAAATACCATATCCTCTGGGTAATATGATTAATGGAGGGGCCCATGCTGGAAAACATGCTCCTGATATCCAGGAGTTTCTGGTGGTTCCAGTTGGTTCCAGTAATATTACAGAAGCAGTTTTTGCCAATTCTAATGTTCATAAAAAGATTAAAGAATTCATCCAGGTAAAAGATAAAACTTTTACTGGTGGTAAAGGTGATGAAGGAGGATGGGCACCCAATCTTTCCAATTATGATGCATTAGAAATCCAATCTAAAGCATGTGAAGAAGTTGGAGATGAAATGGGCATTGAAATTCGACCCTCCCTGGACCTGGCTGCCAGTGAAATGTGGGACTCTTCCCAGGAAAAGTATTTATACTCCCAGGAGAACATAGCCCGTGATACTGGTGAACAGATAGAATTTGTTAAAGAAATAATTGAAACCTATAATATGTTCTTTGTAGAAGATCCTCTACATGAGGGTGATTTCCAGGGATTTTCAGATTTAACCTCTAAAATTGGCCATAAATGCCTTATTTGTGGTGATGATATCTTTGTAACCAACAAAGAAATATTAAAAGAAGGTATTGATGTGAAAGCAGGAAATGCCATTATCATCAAACCTAATCAGATTGGTACACTTACCGATACTTATGAAACAGTGAAACTGGCCAAAGAAAATCAATATGTCCCGGTGGTATCCCATAGATCTGGAGAGACAACCGATGAAACTATAGCTCATCTTGCTGTTGCATTCTCTACTCCTTTAATTAAAACTGGAGCTTTAGGTGGGGAGAGAATAGCCAAACTCAATGAACTCATACGTATAGAAGAAGAAGTTGCTAATCCACAAATGGCTTCCCTGAATAAATAAACTAAAATTAACAAACTATCCTTTTTTAAATTTAATGGCCTGGTTTATTTATAATATTTAAAGGAGATATAAATGGTAAAAATAGTCATTGATTATGAAAAATGTGATGGAGCAGACTGTGGTGAATGTGTGGATGTCTGCCCCATGGAAGTCCTCATAATTGAAGGGGACAAGATTGTAATTCAAAATATAGAAGAATGCAGCTTATGTGAGGTATGCATGGATGTATGCCCTAAAGAAGCTATAGATGTTAATGAAGATTAGCCATTTTCCATTCTTCTATTATAAACTAATTCAGTTAAGGACTAATAAATATCCTTAACATAAAAAAAAATTAATCAAATAATATTTGATCAGTACTCTGTCTAAGCTATTTAGATTAAACAAGAGGCGACAATATATAAAATGAGGTGATAAGTTGTCAGAACTTTTAATTCCACTCGACAAGTATTTAGCAGCTGGTTTGCACATTGGAACTCAACAGAAAACTAGTGATATGGAAAGATATATTTACCGGGTCAGATCCGATGGTTTGTATGTTTTAGATGTAAGAAAAACTAATGATAGAATTATGGATGCTGCCAAATTCCTGGCAAAATATGATACTGATGACATACTGGCGGTTTCTACCCGACAATATGGTCAAGCACCAGTACGAAAATTTGGTGAAGTAACTGGTACTAAAACCATACCTGGAAGATTTATTCCGGGAACCCTGACCAATCCCAACTATGCTAAGTTTATAGAACCTAAAGTGCTTTTAATTACTGACCCTAGATCTGATTCCCAGGCAATTATTGAAGCCAATCAAATTGGAATACCGGTAGTTGCTCTTTGTGATACTGAAAATTTGCTGGGTAATGTGGATCTGGTAATTCCAGTTAATAATAAAGGTAGAAAGGCTATTGCTCTGGTTTACTGGTTACTCTCCCGACAGTTACTCCGTGAAAAAGGAATCCTTAAAGAAGATGAAGAATTGGATATTCCTGCCACGGAATTCGAATTGAAAATTTAATACGGCTTAAAAGATATAAATCAATACATAAAAGAAATTTATATTAAGGTCGTGGATTTATGATAAGAAAACCTGCTGTGGCAGGACTTTTCTATGAGAGCAATCCAGCATCTCTAAAAAAAAGGATCCAATGGTGCTTCCAGCATACTTTGGGCCCGGGAAAGATACCTGTAAGGGGCAATAAACATAATATAAGGGGTATGGTTGTTCCCCACGCGGGATATGTCTATTCCGGGCCAGTGGCAGCCCATGCCTATTATCAACTCATAGAAGACGGATACCCGGATACTTTTGTTATTTTATGTCCCAACCATACGGGAAGGGGCTCCGGGGTTTCTGCCATGGTTAAAGGTGAATGGGAAACACCCCTGGGCTCGGTAGAAATTGATCAGGAATTGGCAAGCCTTATGGTTTCTAAATCCAGTATCATAGATACTAATCCCCAGGCACACTCTCAGGAACATAGCTGTGAAGTCCATTTACCATTTTTACAGTACTTTGAATCAGATTTTAAAATAGTTCCGGTATCAATGTGGATGCAGGACGAAGAAACATCTCTGGAAATGGGGCAATCCATTGCCACTGCTGCTCAGGAACTAAAAAGAAATATAGTCATCATAGCCAGCACGGACTTTACTCATTACCAGCCTCAAGAAATAGCTTCACGTAATGACCATCTACTTTTAGAAGCTATTGCCCGGCTAGATGAAAGCCAGATGTATACTTTAATTCGCCAGCACAATATCAGTATGTGTGGTTATGGTCCGGTGGCTGCTGCTATCATAGCTTCTAAAATATTAGGGGCCAGCAGTGCCGAAATCTTAAAGTATGCTACTAGTGGAGATATCACAGGAGATTATAGTTCTGTTGTGGGTTATGGTTCTCTATTATTTAAATGAATTTAAACCCTGATTTGTTTTACTATGGGGGCAAGGTGGCTTAGATTGTACTAACCACTTAAGTAACAAATTTTATCCTCATTAAATTATTTTAAGTCATAGAAGGCTAAAAAGAAAGGTGATTATATGGAATCAAAGGCATCTGCACCAGGTAAAGCAATTCTTTTTGGGGAACATGCAGTTGTTTTTGGACAGCCTGCCCTGGCCTTTGCCGTTGACAAAAGAGCATATATTTCTCTTAAAAAAAGTTCAGGGAAAAAATCCACTATAAAATCTACAGATTTAAATTTTGAAGCTAGTTTTGATTTATCTGGAGGCATAGATTTTCTTAAAAATCGAAAAAAAGGGATTATCAATTATATTATAGGTGCCCTGTCTCTGGGTCATGATGGATCCCCGCTGGATATTGAACTTACCATGGAAATGCCTGTAGGTGCGGGGCTGGGTTCTTCAGCTGCTGTGACCACTGCTACACTTGCAGCAGCATTTAATTTACATCAAAAAAATATTAATATTTCTAATTTAGCTAAAAAGGCCCATGAAGTTGAATTAATGGTTCAAGGTGCAGCCAGCCCAATGGATACAGCAGTTAGTACTCATGGCGGTCTGGTTTATTTAGATGAGAATTCAGAAATATCCTCCCTCCCGGTCCATCTGGATAATTCTCTAATTCTGGGTTATACTTCTTACCGGGGTAATACTGGTGAAATGGTGGATTCTGTTAGAAAAAGAAGGGAAAGATTCCCCCAAATAATGGACCCGATTATTGAATCGGTGGGGAGCATTACCCGCCAGGCTCTGAAATTACTTTCAGAGGATAATCTGGATAAAGACTACTTTGGTGAATTAATGAATATAAATCAAGGATTATTGGACTCTATGGGAGTAAATACTCCTGAACTCTCCCGGATGATTTTTAATGCACGTAAATGTGGTGCAATGGGCTCTAAAATTACAGGTGCAGGGGGCGGGGGAAGTATTATTGCCTTTTGCCCGGGTAAAGTAGAGGAAGTACTCCGCATCCTTCAAAAAACAGATAGTGCAATTAATGCGGATTTTTCAAAAAAAGGAGTTATAATTCACCATTAATAAATAAAGGTGCCTTTATGATAATATTAAAGTTAGGCGGAAGTATAATTACCGATAAGGCTGCAAAAGAACCTACTGTAAATTACAATCATTTAAATAGGATTGCAGGAGAAATAAAAAAATCAAATACATCTAATTTAATTATTGTACATGGAGCAGGATCATATGGCCACCCTTTTGCCAGAAAATACTCCATTGGAAAACCATTTTCTTCAGACGAAGAATTTCAGAAAAAAAGAATGGGATTTTCTATTACTCAGTCCTGGGTGAAAAAACTCAATTCTATAGTATGTGATGCTTTAAGAGAGCAAGGTGTGCCTGCTATTTCTATTCAACCTTCTTCTTTTATCACCACTGAAAATAAACGAATAAATAAAGCAGATATAAGTATAATAGATAATTATCTGAAAAAAGGCTTTGTACCGGTTATCTATGGGGATGTGGTTTTAGATGAGGACCCCTCTATCCAAATGGCGGTGGTTTCAGGGGACCAGATTGTATCTTATCTGGCGAAAAATCTACTTCCAGAGAGAGTGATTTTGGGAACCGATGTTGATGGAGTATTCAATAAAAATCCCAAACTAAATAAAGATCACAGGATAATTGAAACCCTTTCCTCCCTTCAGGAACTGGATTCTCATGATGCAACCACCACGGTGGATGTAACTGGCGGAATGATAGGTAAACTTGAAGAATTATTAAAACTGGCCCAACTTGGTATTGAATCAGAAATTATCAATGCCGGGTGCAATAACTTAATTGAAGAAGCCCTTAAGGGTAAAAAAGTACAGGGTACAGTTATTAAAAAATAAAAACAGGGCTTTTATTGTAAATAGAAGATATTGGACCTGATCCATTAAATTATTAAAGGGCGTTAACATGATTTCCAATCGAAAATTAGAACATTTACTGCTATGCGCACATTGTGATGTTCAGTATAAGAACAAAACCACCGGCTTTGAGGATGTAGAACTTATTCACAGAGCTTTAGGTGAAGTAAATAAGAAAGAAATCGATATATCTACTGAAATTTTAGGAAAAGAACTACAATCACCCATAATTCTATCTGCGATTACAGGGGGACATCCTGCTGCTCTGGCCATTAACCGGGAATTAGCCCGTGCCGCAGAAAAAATGGGTATTGGTATGGGTGTGGGAAGCCAGAGGGCTGCTGTTGAAAATCCTGAACTCAGCTCCACCTATACCATAGCCCGGGAAGAAGCACCTTCTGCGCTTTTAATAGGCAATATTGGAGCACCTCAAATAGAATATGCACCTCAAGCAGTGGAAATGATTGATGCTGATGCCCTGGCGGTTCATTTAAATCCATTACAGGAATCCATACAACCAGAAGGGGATCTTGATGCAAGGGGTTATGCTAAATCTATTGGAGAAATTGTAAAAACAGTGGATGTGCCGGTGGTTGTTAAAGAAACTGGAACTGGTATTTCACAAGAAGATGCTATTATTCTGGAGGGCAAAGGTATTGATGCTATTGATGTGGCAGGTTCTGGAGGAACCAGCTGGGCAGCAGTAGAAACATACCGGGCAGATGATAGCTATCTGGGGGAACTTTACTGGGACTGGGGTATACCTACTGCAATAAGCACCGTTGAAGTATGCCAATCAGTCAATATTCAAGTTATATCATCTGGGGGAATAAGAAGTGGTCTTGATGCTGCCAAAGCTATAGCGTTAGGTGCAGATGGAGTTGGAATTGCCTTACCTGTTTTAAAAGAGGCATATATGGGATATAAGGAAGTAATTAAGGTAATTGAAAGGTTTCAGGAATCCTTAAAATCCGCTATGTTCCTGGCAGGGGCTTCTAATTTAGAGGAACTTCAAAATTCAAGTTTAGTTATCCGGGGCAAAACTAGAGAATGGCTCAAGGAGAGAGGATTTAATACTGAAAATTATGCAAGGAGGTTATAATTTTGAGTGTGGAAGTTATTGCCATGGGTGGATATGAGGAAGTTGGAAAAAACATGTCTGCAGTTCGGGTGGGTGATGATGTCATCATATTCGATATGGGCATTCACCTGGATAGATTACATATCCATGAGGATACTGATATCTCACGAATGCATAGCCTGGATTTAATTGAAAAAGGGATTATACCTGACGATACTATAATGAAAGATGTGGGTGGTAAGGTACGGGCCATTGTATTTACCCACGGGCACCTGGATCATATAGGTGCAGTGGCTAAGTTGGCCCATAGATATGGGGCCCCTATCATTGCCACACCCTACACGCTGGCTCTTATTGAAAGTACCCTAAAAGGAGAAAAAAAATTTAAGGTTTCCAATCCCCTTCAATCACTCAAACCCGGAGAAAAATGTCAGATATCTCCTGATATTACCCTGGAATTTATTAACTCTACTCATAGTATTCCTCATGCGGTGATTGCTGCTTTACATACTTCCGAGGGAATAATAGTTTATGCCCTTGACTTTAAATTTGATAATCATCAGAAGATTTCTCCTCCCCCGGACTATAACCGATTGAAAGAACTGGGTAAAAAGGGGGTCCTGGCCCTCATTGTAGAAACCACCCGGGCAACAGAAAAAGAGGAAGTTAAAACTCATTCTGAAAAGGTGGCCAAGATAGTCCTGGAAGATGTTATGAAAGGCCCTCTACAGGAAAAAGAAGGAATGATTGTAACCACCTTTTCTTCTCATATTGAACGTATTCAGGCCATAAGTGACATTGCTAAATACAGCGATCGTAAATTAATGCTTCTGGGCCGTTCTATGGAACGTTACTGTAGTCTGGCCGAATCCATGGGTATTTTGAAACTTCCAAAAAATGCAAGTATGTATGGAAGCCCTAAATCAGTCAATAAAGCACTCTCCAGAGCAGAAGATAAAAGGGAGGAATACTTGCTGGTTACTACTGGCCATCAAGGTGAAGTAGATGCTCTTTTACCAAGAATAGCAAATGCTAAAACTCAATTCAATATTCAAAGAGGTGATAATGTGATAATCTCAGCACCGATAATTCCCAGTCCTGTAAATTTCGCCAACCGAAATCTGATGGAGCGGAGAATGGTATCCAGTGGAGCCAGGATATATACCAATGCCCATGTCTCAGGGCACGCTGGCAAAGAAGATCATAGGGACTTTATAAGAATGCTTAATCCCATGCATATTATACCGGCCCATGGTGATTTGAATATGCTGGGAGCATATGCAGAACTGGTGGAAGAAGAAGGATATAAACTGGGTAATGATGTTCATGTCTTAAGAAATGGCCAGGCTCAGGTTTTTAATGGAGGGGTTTGATGGAAGTTATGGAAATTTTAAAAAAATATTCAGAAAGTATAGACCACGAAATTGAGGAAGCATTATCTACTATCACTCCTCTTAGTCTTCATGAGTCTTCAAATCATCTTATAAAAGCTGGTGGGAAAAAAATAAGGCCTGCACTGGCAGTACTTAGTTGTGAAGTTGTAGGGGGAAAAGCAGAACATGCCCTTAAAACTGCTGCTGCTATAGAACTTATACATACTTTTTCACTTATCCATGATGATATAATGGATAAAGATGATATGAGGAGGGGTAAATCATCGGTTCATGTAATATGGGGGGAACCTATGGCCATACTGGCCGGAGATACCCTTTTTTCCAAGGCTTTTGAAACAGTTATAAGGACTCAGTTAGATGACGCTTCCTATAAAAGAGTCATAAAAGCTTTAGATACTGTGGTTGATTCTTGTATTAAAATCTGCGAAGGTCAGGCCTGCGACATGAGTTTTGAAGGAAAATTTGAGGTAAGTGAAGCAGAATACATGAATATGATTTATAAAAAAACCGCGGCCCTTATTGCTGCTGCCACCAAAGGCGGGGCTATAATTGGCGGGGGGAACCCTGAAGAAGTAGCTGCTCTGGAAGAGTATGGTAAACTCATTGGACTGGCATTCCAGATCCAGGATGACTATCTGGATGTGGTAAGTGATGAAAAATCCCTGGGAAAACCAGTGGGAAGTGATATTGTTGAGGGCAAAATGACTTTAATGGTGGTCAAGGCTCTGGAAAAAGCTTCACCAGAGGATAAAGAAAAACTAATCTCCATCCTTAAGGAAAAAAATCCAGATGGAGTAGGTGAAGCAATAGCTATCTTCGAGAAATATGGTTCCTTGCAATATACTCATAAAGTTGCTCTGGATAACGTGAGAAAAGCCAAAGAACTACTTGATATTTTCGATGACTCTGAAGCTAAAGATGCTTTAATCTTACTGGCAGATTATGTTCTGGAAAGACAAAATTAATTAATATTTAATTTTTTTATAATCAGGTGATTTTGTATGAGCAATATGGAAAGGGTGGTATATGAACACGCCCTCATAAATGCAATTAAACATAAGGGAAAAGCCAACCCCGGTGCTGTAATAGGGTCCATAATGAGTTCCCAGCCAGATTTAAGAAAAGAGGCTAAAAAAATTGCAGAAATTACCCGAACAGTTTTAGATAAAGTCAATTCTATGGATCTAAAACATCAAACACTGGAACTGGAAAAAATTGGGGGTAAAATTGAAGAAAAAAAGAAGGTGGAACAAAAAGGATTGATTGACCTTCCCCAACCACACAAGGGTGTTGTTTTAAGGTTTGCACCTAACCCCAGTGGCCCCTTACATATAGGGCATGCCCGGGCAGCTGTTTTAAATAGTGAATATGTAAATAGATACCAGGGAAAACTGATTTTAAGGATAGAAGATACTGATCCCCGCCGGGTTGATCCGAATGCTTACCAAATGATAAGTGAAGATCTAAACTGGCTGGGGGTTGAATATCAAGAAACATTCATCCAGAGCGATAGGATTCCCATTTATTATGACTATGCCGAAAAACTCATAAATAAAGGTGCTGCTTATATGTGTAACTGCCCGGGGGGAGAATTTAAGAAATTGAAAGATAATTCAATTCCCTGCCCCTGCCGGGAGTTAAGTGTGGAGGAAAATTTACTCAAATGGGGTCAAATGGAGACCATGGCTGAAGGTGAAGCCGTATTAAGAATAAAAACAGATATTGCTCATAAAAATCCGGCCATAAGAGATTGGGTAGCTATGAGGGTGGTGGAAGAAGAGCACCCCCGTACCGGGACACTTTATAAAATTTATCCTATGATGAACTTCTCGGTGGCAGTTGATGACCATTTGATGAGTATAACTCATGTTTTAAGGGGCAAAGATCACCTGGCCAATTCTGAAAAACAAAAGTACCTTTATGATCACATGGGATGGGAAGTACCGGCTTTTATACATTATGGGCGGTTAAAAATGGATGACGTGGCTCTTAGTACTTCTCAAGCAAGGCAAGGAATTGATGATGGAATATATTCTGGATGGGACGATCCTCGTCTAGGTACCATTAGGGCTATAGCCCGAAGGGGTATAAATTCCCAGTCTATAAAAGAATTGATGCAAGAAATAGGGGTTAAAATATCTGATTCTATAATCAGCTGGAAAAAGATTTATGGATTGAATCGCAACATCCTGGAAGAAAAATCCAACCGTTACTTCTTTGTAGGAGATGCACAGGAAGTACATATTAAAAATGTACCGGAAGAAGTCTTAGGGGTGGTGGAAAGACCACTGCATCCTGATTTTTTAAAAAGAGGTTACCGAAAAATCCCATTCACGGGAATGGTTTATCTTAATCCGGATGATTTAGAACAAGATCAAATACTACGGTTAATGGATGCAGTAAATGTGAAGGTGGAAAATGGTAAAGTTGATTATCATAGCCACACCTTTGATGAAGCTCGAGCCTTGAAGGCCCAGATTGTACAATGGGTGCCTTCTGATAGTAATATCTCCACCGAAGTGGTAATGCCGGATGCCAGCATCATAAAAGGATGGGCTGAACCTGATTGTGATAAATTAACCGAGGGTGAGGTGGTTCAAATGGAAAGATTTGGATTTGCCCGGCTTGATGAGATAAGTAATGATAAATTAATATTCTATTACGCCCACCCCTGATTATTAATGGAAAAAAATAGAAGGTAGTAACCATGGTAGTAAAAATAAATGAAAACTATTTATTACTTAAAAGTAGTTATATATTCGCTGAAATTGCCCAGAGAGTAAATAAATACCAGGAAGAAAACCCAAAAGCAGAAATAATAAGGATGGGTATTGGTGATGTAACCAAACCACTCCCCCCTGCTGTGGTGGAAGAATTTAAAAACGCAGTTGATGAAATGGGTAAACCAGAAACCTTCCGAGGTTATGGGCCAGAACAGGGATATTCATTCTTAATCCATAAAATAATTGAAAATGATTATCTTTCCCGGGGAATAGAACTTTCTGAAGATGAAGTTTTTATAAGTGATGGTGCCAAGTGCGATACAGGTAATATTCAGGAAATTTTTGGTCGGGATAATGTGGTAGCAGTCACTGATCCCGTCTATCCAGTCTATGTAGAAACCAATGTTATGGCTGGCCGGACCGGACCTATTGATTCTGGAGGGCGCTATGAAAAATTAGTATATTTGCCCTGTACCGCTGAAAATGATTTTGTTCCGGAACTACCCAAACAGCCAGTTGATTTGATTTACCTGTGTTTACCTAATAATCCCACCGGAACCACCCTGAATCATGAGCAGATGGCTAAATGGGTAAATTATGCCCGGGAAAATAAATCCATAATCCTGTTTGATGCTGCTTATGAAGCTTACATCCAGGAAGATGATATTCCACACAGCATCTATGAGATTGATGGTGCCCGGGAAGTTGCCATAGAATTCCGCAGTTTTTCTAAAAACGCAGGATTTACTGGTACACGTTGTGCATATACTGTGGTACCTAAAGAATTAAAGGCCCAGGATAATGAAGGTAACCTGCATCTGGTTAATCCACTATGGAACCGCAGGCAAACCACTAAATTTAATGGGGTCTCCTATCCTATTCAGCGAGCAGCAGAAGCAGTATACACTCCGGAAGGACAGTCTCAAATAAATGAATACATTGCCTATTACATGGAAAACGCCCGGATTATCAGGGAGAGTTTGGAAAAAATAGGTTTGAATGTTTATGGTGGAATTAACTCCCCTTACATCTGGATTAAAACCCCGGAAGGTATGGATTCATGGGATTTCTTTGACTTACTCCTGAACAAAGCCCACGTTGTAGGGACTCCGGGTGCAGGTTTTGGTCCAAGTGGGGAAGGTTATCTCAGGATAACTGCATTTAACACCATGGAAAATACCAAAAAAGCTATGGAAAGGATATCTGAATTATCCTTTTAATTTTTTAAATATTTACTCATCTTTTTTTAGGTTTTAAATTAATTATTTTTAGTATAAAAAAAATCTCTTAAAAAATATATATGAGTCATAAAAAAATAAAAAAAATAAAAAAAAATTTAATTTTCTTTTTATCAGGTGGCAGTATCTGCACTCATATAGTTATAGGCTACAGCAGCCAGTACTGCTCCTACTATGGGCCCAATGATGTAAATAGGGAAAAATTCCCATAAGTTGGCACCACCCAGTAACATTTGTCCCAGGTAGGGACCAAATGTACGTGCGGGATTTATAGAAGCACCAGTGATATTCCCAATGGTGGTAATAACTCCGGCTACAGTTAGACCTATAATAAGACCAGCAAATCCAGGAGTTGCTTTCCTGTCCACAGCCACACCCATAATAGCAATCATGAGCAGGAAAGTTCCAATGGCCTCCACCAGTATGGCCTGCATATATCCTATGCCGGGGAATGGTGCGGTAGCTCCTAATCCTCCAATGGCTAGTGCATCAGGACCAACTGAAGCAAAAAACAGGAAACTGGCCAGTGAAGCACCCGCCAGCTGGGCAATTATATATGGTATTACATCACCTGATGGGAATTTCTTAATAGCCCATAGGGCAATGGTCACTGCGGGGTTAATATGACAACCGGATACTCGTCCAAATGCATAAATAGATGCTGCTATTGCGAAACCGAAAGCAAGACCAATAGCTAACCAGTCTCCCAGACCACCCAACATTCCTATGCCTATATTAAATTCATTAGGAGTGGGTTGCCCGGCACTGATCATCAGGGTTATAACCGCTGCTCCAGCACCAAAAAATACTAGCAGGAAAGTTCCTATAAACTCTGCAAGCATCCTTTTAGAAAGTGAAACCATTTTAATCCCCTTTTAGTCCTTCATAACATGGTGGACAAAGTATTCGAGGTATAGTTTTCTCCATTTTCTCTGAAGGGAATGGATATCCTCCTTCCCATATGTCCACTTCTTCTCTTATGGCGTGGTCCATACAAAGTCCCATACCACAGACAATACAAACGGCCACAGCATCAGTATCTTTTCCCATCTGGGCACATATGTAACATTTCATATTTTTCACCTCAAAAAAATTATAAGAAGTAGATTTTATACCGCTTCTCTCCACTGGCAGTGGTTGTGACGGAAATCTACTAAAGAGGCCGCAGCACAGTTTTTACAGGTTCTGGCTGGTGAAGCCGCGCTTTCTTTGTGCAAAGCAATGATGTTGGTCATCAGGGTGGCGGTGACCGGTTCACTGGTTAATAGACATGGATAGTCAGATAACCTCATCAAGGAGGAGTAGCGTACAGTGATGGCACAGGCCGGGTAGGTGTAGCGTTGTGGGTTCATGATAACTTCATTTTCATGTATAGGTTCTAGATCCACTTTAAATCCACTTACTTTTGGTTCTAATGGGCCTTCAACACCATTTCTTAATTTACGTGCTTCATCCAGGTGTTTCCATCCTCTGAAAATCATATCCATGAAGTCACTGTTGTGCAGTTCTGCGGCTGCTCCCCGGGTAGGGTAGAGCTGTACGTAATTGTGGAATCTCTTGGTAAGTAAATCTACCACCATAGGTGCATTGAATCCATCTAATTCAAGTATGTATTCTACTGCACATGCAGATGCACCGGTAGCCAGTGTTAAGACATCGTACTCGCTTTTGAATTTATTTAAGTTATCATTTAATGTTTTATCCATTACGGCAGTGGTTGCTTCTATGATGGCCATTATAACATCGTCTTTACACATATTAAAGGTGGATTGGGCTATGTGGTGAGATATATCACCTACACAGTAGGCCGGAACAGTTAAAATGTTTCCGTAATGTACATTATCGTCCATAGCTGCTTTAATGGTTCCTTCCATTTTGCCACGATACTGGCTCATGTATTTACGCACATCAAAGGAGCTGTGACCCAGAGAATCCATGAGTTCTGCCTGGGCAGTTACTGGTTCCTGGTATATTTTTTTAACCATGGCCACTTCTTTTTCTACCGCTTCTGCTGCGGTAGCACCTCCTTCTAATTCATTGGCAAATACTTCTCCAATTCCATAAGAAGTATTCATACCCCATGATTTAGCCGATAATATGGCCTGTTTATGCATTTCCGGGATATCTGTTTCTCTCAAGATTCGGTTTACGGTGTTACTGGTACTTCCGGGCATTAATGCAAAATCAACTACACAGGTTGGCCCATAGAATCCACCGTATCTTCTTACTGATTCTTTACCAATTAATGCTTCTGCTTTCCCTATGGCCTCTATAAAGGCCTCCATACTTTTTTCAAAAGCAGGGTCTTCATCATTTAATATTTCTAAGATAACTGGTGTTTGGTAGTGTTCTACAAAAGGATCGTCTTCAGGTCTTATGGTGTCAGTTAGACTGTCTAGAATAGTATAGTGAGCTTTAACAGAGTCTACATGGAGATCAATTACAGACTGGCTCTGGTCTCCTACGGCCTTCATTCCCTGCACCACATCAAAATAGGCCTTAGTGTCTTTTATTTTGAAATCAGAACCCCTTTTATTCTTTATTGTCTCAACATCTGCTTTTTGAGCAAGCATTGCTTCCTTTATCATTTTCTCATATATTTCAGACATTAAATCACCCCTTTTGGTAGAACTTGCAGTCCGAATAATTTGACTTTACAAATTCTACTTATATTTTTGTTTTTGATGACTATATAATATTTTTATTAGTGACAAGTAAGGGGGTTTTTTAAGGCCTTTTTAATTAATATTCTGTTTTTGGTGAAAATAGCCTCATTTATATCGGGAATCTTAAAAAAATCGTAAAAACAAAAAAAAATAAGGTTGGTTTAAAGTTTTCCTCTTTTAAATGTTTAGCTTAAGTTATTACTTCTTAAACATATTTCATGATTTTATTTTTCAAAGAGGATAGGAACCATCCTCATCATGCACTTCCCTACCATCCAGAGGAGGATTGAAAACACATAACAGCTTCAGATCCTTTTCAAAAGCCCGTAGATAGTGACGGTCGTTTTTATCCAGGGCATACATGGTACCTGGTTTAATAGCATAAACCTCACCTTCAGGGGTGGTTTCTATTTCACCTTCTCCTTCAACACAGTATACTGCTTCTAAATGGTTTTTGTACCATATTAAGGTTTCAGTACCGGCGTGAATTATGGTTTCATGAAAAGAAAACCCCATTTTATCTTCTTTTAATAGAAGACGCTTGCTCACCCAGTTACCATTTTCGGCAAAAACCTCCCGGGAAGTTCCTTCAATATCCTTAATCGTTCGCACTATCATGGTTCAAACCCTCAATCAAGGCTTCTCTTCTTTCCAGAACAGAGGCAAGAGAATCTTCAATAATTTGCAGACCATCCTCCAGGAGGTCATTTTCAATGGTTAAGGGAGGTAACAATTTAAGTATATCATCATTGGCTCCGGCCAGTTCAATTAGTAAACCCCTGGAAAAGGCTTCTTCAGATATATCTCCACAAAAACCTCTCAACGGGACTTTAAGTCCACATATCATGCCTTTTCCCCTTACTTGAGAATCAATGGAGGGGAATTTGTTGGCTATTTCTATTAATCTATCTTTTATTATCTTTTCTTTATTTTGAACGGTTTTAGCGAGACTATCATTTTCCCAGTAACTTAAAAGTTCCCGGGATGCTACAAAGGCCAGATTATTACCCCGGAAAGTACCGGTATGTTCTCCTGGTTTCCACTGGTCCAGTTCACCTTTTAAGAGTACCATGGAAAGTGGTAAACCTCCTCCTATGGACTTGGAAAGGGTTATAATATCCGGATTGATTCCTGCATTTTCAAAACTGAAAAAAGTACCGGTTCTACCATTTCCCACCTGAATATCATCTACAATTAACAGAATATCAAAATCACGGCAGATCTGTTCAATATCCTGCAACCACTTATCACTGGCCACGTTGATTCCACCTTCGGCCTGTATGGTTTCCAGGATGATGGCCGCCGGCAGATCCACTCCACTGCTCTGGTCTTCTAAAAAGGTTCTTAAATATTGGGCAGTATTTACCTCTTCCCCAAAATATCCATCAAAGGGCATGAAACTCACATTGGAACGGTTAATAAAGGCTTCATCCCGGTAGAAAGCATTGGCAGTTACGGCCATGGACCCCATGGTTAATCCGTGGAAGGCGTTGGTAAAGGATATGATGTTAGATCTACCCTTCACCATCCGAACTAATTTAAGGGCGGATTCCACAGCATTGGTCCCGGTAGGTCCCGTAAACTGTATTTTATATTCCATGTGCCGGGGTTGCAGTATGGTATCATAAAACTTGTCCAAAAACTGCTTTTTGGCGGTGGTGGCCTTATCCAGACCATGGATGATACCATCATTATTGATGTAATCCACCAGTGCTTTGGATACCAGGGGATTATTATGCCCATAATTTAAGGTTCCAGCACCTGCAAAAAAATCTATATATTCTTTTCCCTGCTCGTCACAAAGGATGGATCCTTTTGCTTTTTCAAATATAGCAGGGAAACTTCTAACATAACTTCTTACTTGAGATTCATGTTGTTTGAAAGTTTTCATCAAATCACTCTTATTGTATCACCGAGGGTGATGTCATAATATCAATCTTGAACTAATCTCCTATTTTTTGAGGGGTCCTATTATGAGTAGGGGTTCTTCTTCATGACCGGATTCACCAAAAAGGTCACTACTTAAGAATTCCACTTCTTTTATATTAGCCTGCAGTTTCCAGGCTAGTTTTTCAAATAAACTCCGGGAAGCCTTATTGGAGGGGCTTACCGTTGTCTCCAGGAATCTTATACTTTCAAGTCCTTTTCTATGGATTAATTTCATTAATAGATTGTGTGCTAAACCCTTACCTCTCATGGAGGAGTCAACAGCCACCTGCCAGATAAAAAGAGTATCTTCTTTATGTGGGTGAATATAGGCGGAAACATATCCTACAATTTTTCCCTGATATTCAGCCACCACACTGCTTTTATTAAAATGTGCACATACCAGTAAATAGCTGTACAAAGAATTAATATCCAGTGGTGGTGAATGGGATACCAGCTGGTAAATCGAGTTACCATCCCTTAGTTCTGGTTTTCTAATTATTAATGGCTGTATTTTCTCATTATCAGGACCCATATACTTATTTCGATTTTCATCTTATAAAAAGGATTCGATTAAAAATAGGCTTAAATACGGCTTCAAATAAAATTCTGGTCATAAATTTGGCTTATTTATATATTTTTCTATTAATAATATTTAAATCCGTGTTTTTATTATACTAAACCGATCTTCATAAAAAAAGAAAAAAAAGAAGAAATTAATAATTTCTTATAGTCCCCTTACATGGTCAGCTAAAGCTGCGGGATTGGTTTGTGCCAGGTTGCTTACAGCAGCACCGAAACCACTTCCACTTAAACCGTGCGCTGCAGGTAATCCACCAGCTTTTGCACTTACATGGTCAGCTAAAGCTGCGGGATTGGTTTGTGCCAGGTTGCTTACAGCAGCACCGAATGTTTTACCGTCTACACCGTGTGCTGCAGGCATACCTCCTTTAGCTGCAGATGCGGCGCCAGCCAGCATCATCACTACTAACCCTAAAAGTAATATTTCTTTTATCAAGTTATCCCCCCCCAAAAATTTGTATGTAGTAATTTGTATCCCCTTTTATTAAAACTTTACCCTTCCCCTCTTTGAGAAGGATTATCTAATTTTTGATTGATAAAAAAAATTTTATCAAATACCACCTTAAATCAGATTAAAAGTCATAAAAATAGCCCTATAATCTTTAAATTTAATCAGAAAAAATAACATTATTTAATTAAATACCCGGATATCTGATGGAAATGGGACATATATTAAAATAAAAACTAAAAAAAAGGGTTATTTTTGTATTATCCCACCGAATGAGGATTTAATTTCTCAACCCTAATTCCTGTACCATTTCTTCAGTTTTATCCATATCGGGAATGAGATAAACAATCCCATTAATGGTGGTCCATTCCCCGGTAATTACAGCGGTTTTAGAATTTTCTATTTCAAATCCCTGGAGCAGTTTTTCAATCAAGGTGGTCTCCATAGGGGGGATGTTGGTTCTTACATTTTTACGCAGCTGGTTAAAAATAGCAGGGGCATCCACAATCTTTTCAGGACTCAAAGTTTCACTTATAATGGCTTGTATTGCTTTTTGATGCCTTTTAACCCTTCCAGGGTCTGCATCTTCATCAAACCTAAAACGAAGATATGCTAAAGCTTCTTCACCATTTAATCTACTTATACCAGATTTTCCATTCAATTCTGGAACAGCACTAGCAACATGGGGCTCTACATCCAGGGTGATACCTCCCAGGGTATTCACCATTTCTTTAAATTCATTAAAATCAACCAGAACATAATAATCAATTCGTATATCCAGGAAGTTCTCCACAGTCTCTATAGTGGTATCAATATCTCCATAGGGATAAGCTGAATTTATTTTATCCACCCCTCTTCCTGGAATATCAACCCGGGTATCCCGTGGTATGGAAAGAAGAGAAACCTCTGTGGTATTTTTATCAATGGATAAAACACTCATTGAATCTGTATTTCCCCTCATTTGCCCAGTACGGTCATCTGAACCTAATAATAATATATTTATTCTATCACTGGACTCTGATTCATTAATAAATAATAAAAAGGATAAAGCTACTCCTATAATTATTATTAATGATAAAATTCCCAGTAATTTTTGCCAATTTTTCATATAATAACTCACCCTAGCGATTTCTGTTTATAATATCAGAATTTATAAAATAAAGATTTAGTTTATTTAATTTACTATCAATTATACTTTTGGATTTATATCCGAGCCATATATCTAAAAAAATGACTGACTTTAAATTTTGAGGGGGTATTGTTTAATTTTCTATAGCTGTAAATCAGGGTTTGGATCATTTTGATGGTATTAAATTTATTGTTCAGGCAGTGACTTTTTTCATAAATAACCAGAAAACCGGAATTAAGTATATTTTGAATAATATTTTATAGAATTAATTAAATAATAGACATTAGATTAATTATTAGGAAATCTATTACTCCCATAATATTTAATTAAGGTGAATTGTTTTAAAAATTGCAGGTGGGGGAATTTAGTATGAGTAAATTGGATGATGAAAAAGACTTTGATCTGGTTTTTGATAACAGTTTCCGCATTAATTCCAGTATTTCCAGAATAAATCAAAAAATAGAAAGTTTAAGCGCGAATCAAAATATTAAATCAAGTACCAGAATCAGAATAAATGAAAAAATTATTGGAAAAGAAGTTTTAAATAATTCTGGAGGGGTGGTGGGGAAGGTAATAGATGTGGTATTTGATGATGATACCCGGGAAATTAAATCTATAATTATTGGTCCGGGTGGAATTACAGCTGTTTTGAAATTATCCCGATCAGAAACCATAATCCCCTTTAAAATGGTCCATAAGATAGGGGATAATCTGGTATTAAAAAAGGGCTAATCAACACTTAAATAGAATTATCCACTATCTAAGAAATAAGTGCTGGAATAAACCACTTCCACCTTTAAGGTTTTTCCATAAAGCTTCCCCCGGGTCATTTCTTCTAGATCTTCAATAGGTGGTAGTTCTCCATCTCCTATAACTCTTAATATAACTTCATTATCTGCTGATTCAGCATCAACTGAAATAACTTCAAATCCACTACCCTCTAACCATTTGATAGAGGCATCATTAACATTCTGGGTTACGCTATTGTCAATAAAAATATTATAACCGGTATAACTCAGGGGTACTGCAATTAAAACCAGCATTACTATGGCTATAACAATACCTCTTCTTTTAGCACTCAAGGACTGTTTAAGAATGGCTACTTTAGGAAAACTCATTAGTCCAAAAAGTGCTGCTCCAGTGAGGAGTATGGCAAAGTAGTTGGTCATAAAAAGTAGAAGGCTGCCCAGGGCCAGAGAATAATTTGATGTTGCCAGTAAAATACCTGCATTGGCCAGTGGAGGTACCAGGGATATAGCAATGGCTACTCCGGGAAGAGTATCTGAAACATCATGACGGGACATGGCAAAAGCCCCGGCAAAACCGGTTATAAGGGCAGCAAGAAGGTCTAAAAGGCGGGGTGAAGTCCTAACCATTACCTGGCCAATATTCTGAGGTTGGAAAAAGTTACTTAAGGGCCAGGCAAAAATAAAACCAACTGCTATGGCAGTTAATATGCCTCCTATACTTATAAGTAATGAATGCTTAATAGCAAGACGATCAGCAACACTTATACTAAAAGCAAGCCCCATTATAGGTAACATAAGGGGTGCGATAATCATGGCCCCAATAACCACTGCTACAGAATCTCCTAAAAGACCATAAGTAGCAATACCTGAAGAGAGAATCAGGAGGCAAAAAAACTTTATCAGTTTTTTTTTAGTCTCTGGACCCTCAAATAATACCAGATCCCTCATGCGATTTACTTCTTTTTCATCAACTGGATCACCATGTAGAATGGTGCCTATAGATTCCCACATTATTATTCTCCTTTTATTATGGAATCAACTATAAATTAAGTTTAGTTGATATAAATCAATTATATTCGGCTGAGCACATTCACTTTCTCTAGCAGGTTAAATTACTTTATTTTTTTAACAATGATTTAGGAACCAAAAACTCCGCCACACCATAACCTTCTTTATTACCCCACATATACTGGGAAAGAGTCTCAATAAGCATCATATCTCCTTCAACAGGAATTAAACTCATTCTAATAACTTTTCCTTTAACAGGATATTCATAACCTTTTTTATCTTTTAATAGCATGGAAAATGTGGAGGGAAATCCCTTTTCCAATTTTAAATCTATATCTGCTTTTATAAGAGTATTATTAACTCCATCCTGATAGAAGTATCCGGCATCTATATCTCCTTCCTCTACGGAAAGTTTGGTGATATTAAATGCTTCCTCACCAGAAAACTGGGAATTAATCCACATCCACATCCGGGGGGATCCCCACTGACGTATCCCCCGGCTGAGGTCCCTTTCACCCAGGGCCTTAATCTCCCGGGCTTTCCCATCAACTATAATCGTACCTTCTGCTTTTCCAAACTGTTCATAATGCTCTGATGCGACCTTAGATGACATAGTTGTTTCTTTTTCATCTACACAATTAGCATAATCCATCAGGGGGTTTAAAGATTCCCAGATAACATCCATTTTAACTTTAAATTCTGATTTGTCAAGGGGATTAAAAAGGGGACCATCATACTGCAGTCGCCATTTCCAGGGACCTATTTCCTGGTATTCTAAACCCGCTATACTCCAGGGCCTATCAGCACAGGGGGCTTCCAATTTAATTCCAGCCATAATTTCAGTAGACATTAAATAGAAGAACATGGACTTTTCATTTTTATTAGCCTTGTTTCCAATACGCATAAAGGCCGTTAAATCATTATTTTGGTCATGAAAATTAAAATAATAGCTTTCATTCCATTCTTTATGGTTTTTTAGTGTTTCTAACTCCATATAATCGCCTTTAATATATTTAAGGAGGGTTTAAGAATTTTATGGTTCTTTTATATAAACTACTCCCTCATTACCATCCACCACCAGCTCATCACCGGTTTTAAAAATCTTAGTAGCTCCTTTTACTGCAGTAACAGCAGGTATCCTATACTCGCGGGAAATAACTGCTCCATGAGATAGTATACCTCCTGTTTCAGTAATAAGGCCTCCTAATTTAGAAAATACGGCAGTCCAGGCGGGATCAGTGTTACTGGTAATGAGGATTTCATTATCTTCCAGCTGTGATAACTCCCCAATAGATCCCACCACCCGGGCCACTCCCTTGAATATCCCTGGACTGGCAGCGGCACCATAAATGACACTCTGGTTATATTCCATAACCGTATCATCAAATTCAATCCCATTTTTTAAGAATTTAGGGGGTAGGGATGATTTATAACGGTAAAATTCTTTCTTTCTTTTTAGTATATCCTCTTTTAAGGGAGAAATAACCTTCTTATCAGATGGAGATTTATTAAAAAAAGAAAATAACTCTATTTCATAGAAAAAGAAAACATCATTCAGTTCAGATATAACTCCCTTTTGTATTAATCTACTTCCCATCTCATGTAACAACAATCTTTGCCGGAAAAGCAAATGATCCAAATAAAAACGCTGATTTTCCCGGAAGGTTAAATAGGTCTGGGCTAAATCAAGCACTATTTTAAATATTCTGGCTTTGAAAAACCCGAACTTTTGTTTTCTTATTCTTTTTAAAACCTTTTTTTCGGTTTCAAACCTATTTTTTTTACTTTCTGCTTCTTTTTTTCTTAAATCCAAATCTGAAGAGGATAATAACTTGATTACTTCTAAAACGTAAGCTTGATCTTCCCTCCAGCGAGGATAGAGTATTTCTCTGGTATTGGAGCGGTGCCCATAGTCCTTAATAAATAGATCAAAACCTTCTTTAAACTCAAAATTAGAAGAAATTAATTCATCAATTTGTGATTCATTTAAAGAACTTAAATCAGAAATTGAATTTACTCTGTCCAGTAAATCCTGGTTGTCTCTTAAAATTTTAGCCATATCTGAAAAGCGGATATTCATTTCTATTGTTTTATTATCATCTAAACCAGATATTAAACCCGCATAAAGTGACCCGTTTTCATCGCCCAGCCAATCCACCAGCCAGTTTTTTATCATTAAATTGGTGGCTATAGAATGGGAAACCATACCATACCTTATCAGCCGGTAGTGTTTTATTCCTGCGGTTTCAATTTCATTATAAAGCTCCACAAGCCGGGTGTCACTTAATACACCTAAATCAATCTCATCAAAATAGTCACATTTTTCCATGAACCCCTGGGCCCATTTTCTATAGGCCTTGTCGGTCCGGTGCATCATTCCATCTGGATCCCTAATGGCCACTAAAATCTGGGAAAGCAAGGTTTTATGTAAAATGGAAGGATATTGGGATATGCGCTTCTGATCTGCCAGGGGGAAATAATTTAATAACTCTTTGGATCGGGCAAATTTAGGATAATAAGAAAAAGCTTTTTCTAAAACCCAGCTATTAAAATAAACTCTGGATTTATGTAGTTTTAGAAGTTTAGAGTCTGTTATCTCCTTATAACCCATTATTCGGGCACCTTCATGGTTCACGTAATCGGTGAGCATTTTACCCATCACATCAAAAAAGAGAGGAGTGGTGGCATCGGCCCAGTATTCATCTCCATAAGCCCGGGTCCATAAAATATCATCCTTATCCCTGGTACTGAGGGTGGTTACTGGTCTTGATTGGAGTATATATATCTGTTTATCATCTTCCTGGGCCCACTCAATATCCTGGGGCGCTCCAAAAAATCTTTCCAATTCCAGAGCGCTTTTTAATAATTTTTTAAGAACTTCTTCATGGAGACTAGGTTTTTCCTGATCCTCTTTTTTCAGATCCACTAACGTATTTTCACCATTTTTAAGGAAATATCCACTATTTTTGGATTTAATCTTCTTTTCCAGTATATCACCATTTCTACTTAAAACAAAAGTATCCGGGGTGACCAAACCAGATGCAATAGCTTCACCCAGACCCCAGGTGGATTCAATAACTATATCATTACTTCCATTTACCGGGTTGGCGGTGAAGGTTACGCCACTTACCGAGGCATTCACCATCTTCTGTACCAGTACAGCTATACCTGCAGAGGATTGTGCACTATCTAAGTGTTCAATGGAGGAGTCGTGTCGGTATTTAACCGCCCGGTCATTCCAGTAAGAAGCCCAGCAATCAATAATTTTTTCTAAAATATCTTCTTTTCGTATATTTAAGAATGTATCCAGCTGTCCGGCAAAACTGGCATCATCCAGGTCTTCTGCTATTGCTGATGATCTTACAGCATAGTAGCCCGGTGGAAGGTTTTCTATTTTGTTATTAATTTCTAAAACTATGGCACCTGGCACTTTTTCGGTCTTAATTAAATTTCTAATGGAAGTACATCCATCAGATAAGGAATCATCATTATTAAAATCAATAGATGCAAGCATTTTCGTTATTTCAGCTTCTAACTCCTGCTTAATAAAAAAATCATAGGCATCCACTCCAACTACAAATGCCGGTGGAATATTAAAACCCGTTTTTGACATTTTACTTAAATTGAGTGCTTTTCCTCCAATTTTTTCTAGAGGAATATCCTTTACTTTAAGATCCATGACGTAATTCTTCTTATTAACCATGTTATCGCTGCCTGAAGGTATCACTATGCCTCTATATTATTTAAGATAAAATTACTTATTTTTAAATACTATTAAAGTGATTGGTTATTGTTTTGTTATACTTAATGATTGGAATTTTATTCATTAAAAAAACCACTTGGAACTTTAAAATAATTTAAAATAAAAATATTAAAATCTAGCCTTTATTTCTTATTTATAGCTATTAGGTTATTAGTTTTATTCTGGATTAATAATACCCTTTTTAATTTTTAAGGTTTTCTGGGGTTCTTTTACAGTTAATCTTATATACTGCCTCCACCTTATTTAAGTTAAATTTAATATTATTCAAATAAAATTGATATCTGAAAATGGAGGTTTATAATGCATTTACCTGATGGAATACTGCCTTTTGGGCAGTCAATGATTTACTGGATAATAACTGGAATAACCCTGATCATATATCTCTATAAACTATCTAAAGTTGAGGATAAACATAAATTGATGATTACTACTTCCATTTTGGCAGCTGCGGCCTTTGCACTTTCTTCCTTATCCATACCCACTCCCCTGGGTATACCCATTCACTTTTTCATGATACCTCTGGTGGCTCTACTAGTAGGACCATTTAGTGCCGCGGCAATAGCAGTAATAATACTTTTAATTCAGGCTTTTTTCCTGGGAATGGGGGGAATAGTTGCTTTAGGCTCTAATGCCGTGACCATTGGTTTACCCCTGACTATAGCCACCTGCGCATTCTACAAAATATTGCGGAGTATTGATTTCAGACTGGGAGTTTTTTCAGGCACCTTCATGGGAGTGATTATGGCCACATTCATCCAGACCGTGATTTTATTAATAGCAGGAATCTTCACCTTAGAAGTTATATTGGCCACCTTAATACCTTTCTACTTAATAGTTGCAGTTTTAGAGGGAGTCGCCAATGTTGCTATTTTATCCTTTTTTTCAAGGACACGTCCTGAAATATTAAAAATAGAAAAAATATAGGAGAATAAAAAAAATGAAGATGAAGATACTATCTTTAATACTTATCCTGACGGCATTGATGACACCTATCTATGCTCACGGAGTACACATTAACACCTCTACTGATGCCCAGGTAGTTATTATTGCGGATAAATCCACCTCTGCTCTGGCCCAAAAGGCAGCAGCAGAAAGTAGCATCAATGTGGAGGTGTTTGAATTTACTTCTCCCTCCCAGGTAAGCCATGAGCTGGATCACATTATAAATGACTATAATCTAAAGGTGGTGGCAGTAGCTTACCCGGATACAGTACAGGAATTCATATCCCAGAACCCGGAATCAAACCAGCAAATAAGGATTAGCTCTCCAGATGAAGAAGATATAAAAATTAATATCCTGGAACTCGCAGGAGAAAATAGCACCACTAACGCTAAGGAGAATGTAAAAGAAGATAACTTCATGATTCCTTTTGTAGCAGGAATTTTAATTGGTTTAATAGCTGGAATGGGTGCGGGGGTTTTTTTAATGAATCGGGCAAATTCTAAAAAAGATTGAAAATTAGAAAACAACTTAAAAATTCTATTTTTTTCTATAATTAAGATATTAAGCTTATTGGAAAAAAACTATAACGCAGTCACCACTAATTTATTTATTCTTTTTTTAGCGAATTTTAGAATAAACCTGCATATTAAAAATAAAATTATTTATTTCCCCTCAATACAAATGTATTAATGATAAGTTTACATAACATTCTAAAAGTTGATAATATGGCAAAAGAAATAAAACAATTAGTAGTGGGTATAACCCGAGAAGGAGAGATAGTGGTTAAAAGTGGAAGAGGTAAAATGTATCCGGTTAAAAAATCTGCAGATTTGAAATTCGACTGCGAGGACCTGTTCCAGGATTTAGATAAAGAGTTATTCGCCACCATAGATACTGAAAACCAGCCCTGGGAATGTATATCCATTGAATAAATTTATTTTAATAAACTATTAAGGGTTCTAATGGGTCCCTTAAGCAAAGTTTATTATTTTTTTTCTGCTGTCTTTATGCAGGGCGTAACTGATTGCAGGCTGAGTTGAAGTGCTTTTTAAAAACCCTTATGCTATTTTTTAAAGGATGAATCTGGATTGATTGGAGTTAGATTTTTTTTTTTAAAAAAAGAAAAAAAGGAAGGATTTTAGACAGTTATGGTTACAGTAGCTGATGGGTAAGAGTTGGATTGTTCTCCCAGGGTTTCATCACCTCTAGTTAACTTAAGACTCATAGGTCCTGCTCCTTCTTTTGTCCAGGTACTGACAGTTAAAATACCTGATATTTTTCCTAAATTAATTGTTTGTTCACCATTACCTGATAATTCACGGTATCCGAATTCACCACTTGCAGATCCACCCCAGTTACCATCATAGTTTACAGTGACCATAATATCTTCTGCACTGGAAGCATTTGTACTAGATGTGTTTGAACTACCGGTATTTTCATTGGTACATCCAGATAAAGCTACAATACAACAAACTAAAATAACTAATCCAATTTGCAACATCTTGTTATTTTTCACCATATCACCTCCTTCTAAAGAATATTACTCCTATTCAGGATTCTCATACATTTATTATTATAACATTACTAATTATTATATTTTGTTTTAATTCCCCATGACTCAAAATATTAATGGACAAAATGGGACGGATACCCTGTTCTGGGCTATAATATAAATAATGTATTTTAGTTACTTCTTTTCATAAATTTCCCCTGGATTTATTTTAAATTAGCTTAAAGATTAATTAAACTCATATTTTGAATATCAAATAATTTATAGGGAATAATTGGTTAAAAATCCATTAATTTAGTATAAATCAGATTTTATAATTTTTATATCTAAGACTAAATGGAAAACTACATTTAAATAGCATAAGCTATACATTACAAGTTTATTATACCTTAATTGAGGATTTTAATTACTGGTGATTAAATGGGTTTTTTGATTTGTGGTAAATGCAAGAGCTACTATAAACTAGAAAAAGGTGAAAAAGCCAAAGATTTTGGGGATAAATGTCCTTGTGGTGGAAGCTTAAGATATGTTGAAAATCTGGATATTGTGGATCCCCGCTGGAAGTCTATATTCCTGGCTAAAAAACCTACCAGAAGGGAAATACTAAAAAAGAAAATAAATTACTTGCTTTCTATCCCTGCCCATTTAAAATCCAGATTTTTTAGATTAGGCAGCCAGTTGAAAAATCGGTTCCAGAGACCATCTTATGGCAATACCTACTATAATTCTCCTTATGGTAGGGATTTAAATCTGGAGTCTATAAAAAACGAGCTTAATCTGGATAATATTCAATGGCCGGTGGTACTACCTGTAACCGTGGTTATAACCATGGTATATGCCTTTACCTCAGGTATCTTTACCCTGTTAATTTTTGTTTTGTTAACCCTGGTGGGTTACTTATTTAAAGATCGCGTGCGGGGTATTAAGAATGCTCTTATTACCGGGGGTTTCTCCTTCTTTTTAGGAAGCCTTTTAACCGGATCATATCTCTTTCTAATTCCTTTAACTTTAGTAGGAGCTATTAATGGTGCAGTTTGTGGTTGGATTGGGGGTTATTTGAGGATGAGGAGATGATGGGAAATTATCTCTTTTAGCAAGAACGGATTTTAACCCAGAGGGCTGATTTTCCTTAAGTTCTCCACCACAGTGGCCACTGCATCAGCAGCACGATTCACATCATCCATGGTGGTGAAACGACTAAATGTAAATCTAACTGAACCATGAGCCCTTTCATGATCTCCCCCTATACCCAGAATAACATGGCTGGGATCCAGGGAACGACTAAAACAAGCCGATCCAGTACTTACCGCAAACCCTCGTATATCCAGGTGCAGGGTTATGGATTCTCCTTCTACAAATTCAAAGGTTATATTAACATTTTGAGGTGTTCTATTAGTTTTATGGCCGTTTAGAATAGATTGGGGCACTTCTGAAAGAATCCTATCAATTAAATGGTCACGCATTTTTTTCAAAGTCTGGTTTTCTTCTACTGTGACCAGATCAACTGCTTTTGCAAAACCAACTGCACCGGGAATATTCTCCAGACCAGCACGACGATTGAATTCCTGAAACCCACCATCCATCCACTTTTTAAGGGGAGTTCCTTTCCGGATATAAAGACCACCAATCCCTGAAGGGCCATGAATATTATGCGCCGAAAGGGTCACCAGGTCTACTGGAATTTTTTTAACATCTAATGGTATTCTGGTGAAGCTATGGGTAGCATCAGTATGAAAAATAACTTCTTTTTCCTGACAAAGTTCCCCTATGGCTTTGATATTCTGAATAGTTCCAATTTCCTGATTAGCATGTTGAATAGAAACCAGAATGGTTTTTGAGGTGATGGAATCTTTTAAAACTTCAGGATCTACCTGTCCCCATGGATCAACTTCAAGATAGGTAACCTGACAGCCCTCTTTTTCCAAAGCTTTAGCAGTATTTAAAACAGAATAATCTTCAATTTTTGATAGGATGATATGTGAACCTTTTCTTTTTAATGCCTCTACCACACCTTTAAGAGCCATGTTACTGGATTCATTGAATCCTGATGTGAAAATAAATTCAGAAGCTTCAGCACCTAAAAATTGAGCAATATTCTCCCTGCTTTTTTCCAGAGTCTCTTTGGCTTCAACTCCCATGGAGTATCCTGATTCTGAGGTAGGTATGGCATATATATCAAAAAAATAGGGTTTCATTTTTTCAAAAACCCTCTCATCCAGACGGGTCATGGAAGCATTATCCAGATAGATGTAGTCTTCAAACATTCATACCAACTCTTTTATATGAACAGGGTTATTTTTGAATCCCGAGCTTCCTGGATGTAAGTACCCACTGCTCCGTACTCATCTATTAGATCCTGGCGCATTTCATCTTTTTCAACCCCCATGATTTCCATGGTCATCTCACAGGCTATTATTTTACCTCCAAGTTCTTTATAGTCCTGTATAAGTCTTTCCAATGATGCTACATTGGCTTTTTCCATGCGACTCTCGATCATTTTTTTGCCAAGGCCACCCATATTCATCTTAGAAAGTGGTCCTTTTTCCAGCCCATCTTTTTTCAAGCGTTCTAATCCCCAGAAAGTAAAGTATAATGAAGCTTCCATACCCATGGATAGGGCCCCATTACCAATAATAAGTGCACTGTATACTTTGTCCATATCACCGCTGTGAACAATAATGGTTGTTTTATCTGCCATAATATCACCCCCTATTTACGAATGGTGATGGTCCATACTCCATCTTTTTCTTTTACATCCACTAATTCCAGACCCAGTGCTTCAACTGCCATGGGAATTTCTTTTTTAGAAGCAGGATGGCTACCAGTTATCTCTATTACATCTCCAGGGGATGCTTTTTTCAGGGCCTTTCTTGCTTCGACTAATGGCACCGGGCAGGTTTCACCTGTTACATCTATTTTTTGTTCACTCATCAGTTCACCAACTTTTTTTTTAAGTTGAGTTAATAATGCTTTCTTAAGTTCAATTATAATTTCCTGAATAATTATAAGGATTTTAAAGTATCCCTGGAATGTTTTTTCTTTGAATGGCTGATTTTATTCCATAAATTATATTATAACTATAGTTATATTATAATCAATTTCATGGTTGTAAAGTTTTGTGATTTATTTGATTAAAATTAATATAATCAATTAGAACTTTATAGGCCCGTAAATTGATCTTAACCCCTCAATGACACATAATCTCAGAATATGATCAACAGATTGGTCATTTTTTTCTGAAATTTCTTTTATTTTATCCAGGTATCCTTTTTCAATTTTAAAGGTAACTGAGTTTAATTTTTCTGTCATATTAACACCATTGTTATTATTATATAATTACATCATATAAGACGTTTTATAGTATTTTTTATTAATTAAAAAATTAGTATTAACATTCGAATAACCCCTTTAATATATTACTAATTGAACTATTCGTATTATGATACTGTGTTTTAACTTGCTGTATCTTCGTTAAACTATCCTATAACGAACTTCCCTCTAAACTTTATATTTTAATCTTAGAAGATTATAAAAAAACAACTTTTAATGCGGCAATGAATATTATTTCCCACTTTTATTTTAAAACTGGGGATTCATCTTTTTAAATTCATTTTTTTTCCTAAAAATGTTTTACTTTTTTAGAAGAAAATTACAAAATTCGCTAAATCACCATTTTTCTAGGATTGGGTATAGATGGCCTGACTGATTTAGGGTGATTTTTCCAAATTAGGAAAAACCTATTAGAATTGACCCATCATTATACTTTTAAAAAAGAAAATTTAAAACTATTAAAAAATTTATTATTCATTTTGGAAACAAAAATTTACCACTGACTTAATTAAAAAATTTATTATTCGTATAATACTGCGGTTCCAGTAGCAGTTACAATTAAAGCACTACCCTGCAACCCTCCCATGGAAACATAATCCATCTTAAACTCTATTACTGCATTGGCCCCTTTGGATTTAGCATCATCCATCATTCGGGACAGGGCTAATTTTCTTGCTTCTCCCAGATTCATATCCTCCAAAGGTGTGGGTTCAATAATCCGGGTAAGCATATCCAGCTTACCTTCAGATTCATTTTCCTGGGCTACCGCTTCCCCGGTAACTAAACCAACATATTTTTTTATTCTACCTCCCTTAATCGAGGGAACAGATGTTAAGGGTGTATCCAGATTATCCAGGAAAATCTCATCTACTGCTGGTTCAAGGGGTTTTACTTTCACTTCCTCTTTTGGGGGAATTTTCAGGATTTTAGAAGGTAAAAATATTAGAAATCCTATAAACTTCCTGACTATACCTAAACCTGTAACAAAAAGTAGATAATTTACGAATATGGGGAATGCTGCTTGAATAGTTAGTATTATGGCAATTACGGTAATCAAACTGAGGGTAACAGGTTCTTTAGGGAATATCAACCCTGGACCGAACCAACCATAACCATTTATGATAAGGAAAGTTAAAAGAGCACTGATAGCTCCCGTACTTTTACCATACTTCCTGCGGGCTATTACTGTTTCAATAAATCCTGCCAGTAAGGGAGACACAATATACATTATATTAAAGCCAAAAATGACTAAATTCCAGGCTATACAAATAAGTGCCGAACCAAATCCTGCTATAACTCCCAAAGATATGGCAATCAGTGCCCAGCGTTTTTCTATAAAAAAATTTGCTCCGGAACTAATCATAGCTATCATAATTTGCACTCCTAATAAAATTGATTACTCCTTGTAAGAAACTGCAGTTCCAAATACGGTGACCATGATGGTGTTTCCCATGGTTCCTCCCAGGTTATGATAAGCCACCCGGACTCCTATTATGGCATTGGCTCCTTTTTTTTCTGCTTTTTCCTGCATACTCTCCAGCGCCATTTTACGAGCATGGGTAAGTTCTTCTTCATATTTGGAAGTCCTTCCTCCCACCACATCCCTTACTCCTGAGAACATATCTTTATACAAATTTGCCCCCAGGAGTGAGTCTCCTGTTACCAAGCCGAGGTATTCATTTATTTTTTTTCCTTCAATAGTCTGTGTAGTTAAAATCAGCATTTAATTTCACCCTTTTTTTAGTATATATTCTCAATAGCATTAATACTCTCTATCTCGTATTATAATTGCACATTTAAATGAACAATTATTTATATTATTTTTATACAAATATAATTAGTTTATGTGAGTTTAATCAGGGAGAACAATAAGTGATCAACATGGAAAATGAAAGTCAATACAAATGGGGTGTGGTCTTAGTTGCATGTATGGCAATTTTTATTATTGTACTGGATTCTTCTGCCATGAATGTGGCTATAACCAATTTAGTGGTAGAATTAAATACTACGTTATCCACTATTCAATCCATAATTGCCTTATATGCTCTGGTAATTGCATCCTTTATGCTTCTGGGGAGCAAAATTCAGGATATTCTGGGCCGGAAAAAGACTTTTCTGGTAGGATTACTTATTTATGGTTGTGGAACAACTATTGCAACTTTAAGTATCAATGCAGCAATGCTTATGGTGGGATGGGCTATTTTAGAGGGTATTGGGGCTGCCTTGATGTTGCCGGCCACCACTACTCTGGTAAGCTCCAGTTATGAAGGTAAGGATAAAGTAACTGCTTTTGGAATATGGGGGGGTATTGCTGCTATGGGAGCTGCTATAGGACCAATAGTAGGAGGAATTTTTACTACCTACATCTCCTGGAGATTGGTTTTTGGATCTGAACTTATATTTATTGCAGCCATTTTATTTTTCAGACACTATCTAACAGAATCCAGACCAACTTTGAAATGGAAAGATCTGGATATTATAGGGGCAATTCTATCCATATTTTCCCTAATATTAATTGTGGTGGGAATTTTATTACTCAGTCGTCCCGAAAACTGGGGATACGTAGGAATTTTAATTGCTTCTGGTTCCATATTGTTTGTATTATTCTTGCTATGGGAGAAAAGAAGAATTAATAAGGGTTTAGAACCACTCACCGACATATCCCTTTTAAAAAATCGTATATTTGGACTGGGCAACCTGAATTCTGTTCTTTCTCAGATACCCCTGGCAGGGTTTCTTTTTATCATACCCGTATTTCTACAGCAGGTTACCAAAACCAATGCATTTGATACTGGACTGGCCCTTTTACCGGCATCAATTGCAATTTTAGTCTTTTCCCTACTGGGTGCCAAATTATCATCATTTTTAGAGTCTAAATACATTATAATGATTGGATTTATAGTTGCTGCTGCAGGAACATTCATACTAAGCTCGGTATTCAATTTAAATACTCAAATAATGGATATAATACCGGGAACTATAGTTTTTGGGATAGGAATAGGCCTTTTACTCTCTCAGATAACCAATCTAACCATGGCTGCAGCTAGAACTGATCAAGAAACTGATGCCTCCGGATTTTTTAATTCCTTTAAAAACCTGGGTTACTCTATGGGTACTGCTTTAATAGGTGTTTTATTATTGGTTGGAATATTTGGGGGACTTACAGCCGGTATTGAATCTTCTAATCTGGTGGAAAATAGGACCACCCCCCAGATCCAGGAGGACCTGATTAACTATGTGGAAAAGATGCAGACTGAAACACCACCCCAAATACCTCCAGAACTAGTACCACAAGCTACCCAGATAGTAGACTCTGCCATCAGTTCTGCTATGAATCGAACATTTGATGTACTGGGTTTGATAATGATTTTAGGATTCATTACAACTATTTTTTTACCAAAAACTAAAAAATAGTCTTAATAAACTAAAATAAAATCAATCAGCTAATTTCAATCTTTATTCCTTTTTTTTTAAATAATATTCTGTTTAGAGGGATTAGAGTCATTTAGATAAAACTCATCGAAAAATGGGGATATGGACTTCAAAACCTCAAAAAAAAAATAAAAAATTATTAGTTTATGATTTTCCCTACTTCATCGGCTACTTTCCAGTGCTCACCTTTTTTCTCATTTCTACGGATTATCCATACCCCCAGGGCAGCTCCCACTATTCCTCCTGCTGTATCAGTGAAAAAATCGTTCATGGTATCCTCCAGTGGTCCCTGTGTAGGGGATCCCTGCATCTGGGTGTTACCGGTAATAGCTCCTAAAGGACCATCAGCTAAATAGGTGTCGTAGGTATATTCTCCCATTTCCAGTATTGCTCCAAAACCAATGGTCATAATCACAATGATAAAAGCCATAACTCCATATGATGCCTGCAGTTTACCATAGAAGTACATGGTATAAACCACCATCATACCAATTAAAGCAATAAATAGGGGCAGCATGAAATGCATAAAATTGTCATATAATGGAATCTTCACATATAATCCCAGTGCATCTCCACCCACCAATTCAAAAAGAACCATGGCCAGTAATATTAGCTCAATTTCCACTGGTATGGCACGTAACCGACCACGGGTAAAAAATGCAGGGGCATTGATTATAACCAGCGCTACCAGGATCAATAAACCAAAAATCCTTTCTGCACCATTGGCACCACCAAAAATCAGTATAAAAACACCAGAAACTAACAAAAATACCCTTAATAATCGGAGCAGATTGCGCTGCAAAGGACTCATTTTATTCTGGTCCGGATTTAAATAGCTCATTTTTATCACCTCTTTAATTTAATTCTATTTTCATGTTAGGTACGATCTTATTTAACCTTTTAATTGTACATTTAAATCAATAGTTATATTTATCTAAACAGCAATATTATTAGTGGGGTTTGTTGGAATTGTTTAAGGAGGTATAATTAACATGGCAGAAGGAAGTAATGTTTTATTAGGTATTTTAGCGATTATTTTAGGTCTTTTAGTGATTGCTTTCCCCTTATTTAGTGTATTTACGGCCAGTGTATTGGCTGGCTTTGCTATTATATTGTTAGGAATATGGTTACTGGTACAGAGTTTTGGAGTATGGAGTACCAGTAAAGGAATAAGTATTGTCTATTTAATTCTAGGGCTTATTGCATTGGTAGGTGGAATCGGCTTATTTGGAAGCATACTTGCCTTTAGTTTCTTAGCTAGCTTCTGGCTTTACTTTGCTGGATTTTTCCTTATAATTTCAGGTATAATGTCTTTATTCGCCAAGGAAGGAACTACTGGTAAAGGAGCAGGAGGTGCAGGTGTCATATTGGGTATATTATACATAATACTGGCATCATATGCATGGGATCCTTATTATCTGGCTTTATTGATTGGTATCTGGTTAATAATTGATGGTATAGCTTTATTCTTTATAAGCCCATCAAATATGGTTAAAACTACGGTTCCACCAGAATAAATTTAATCCAAACAAACCCCTTATACATAGATTAAAATATTTAATTAAAAATCCTAAATACTGGATTAAGGACCATTATATGCGAAGAAACTTCCTCATGATATTCTATTAAAAAAAGATATTTATAAGGAGTGAATTATATGCAACAAAAACAGGTTTCTTTAATTTTGATATTACTGGGAATAATTGTAATTGCTTTTCCAGTTATAGGAGTTATCCCCTTTAGTTTGATAACCGGATTGATAGTCTCACTTCTGGGTGTAGTCTTTCTACTAGGTGGAATAGTGGCCCTGCGGGAAATGGTTGGTTGGGGTATTTTAAGTTTAATCACTGGAATTTTAGTCCTGATTCTGGGTATTGGATTCATCGTCAATCCCTCACTTTTTAGCTTTGTAGCTTCGCTATTTGTAATTTTAGCCGGATTGATGTTTATAGGAGCAGGAATTGCCACCATCGCCGGTGTTATAGAGGGAGATAACCGAGCAGGAATAGTCACTTTAGTTGTAGGTGTAATATACCTGATTGTTGGTTCCTGGATATCTGACCCTGAACTTTTAGGCACTCTAATTGGTTTATGGCTTTTAATCACAGGGTTTATAATGCTGTTCCAACATGACTAATACTCCTAAAACTTTTTTATAGAGATGTGGGAAGATAATCATAAAAGGGAGAATTCATCATGAAAGAATCAAAAAATGTTTTAATGGGTATTTTAGCAATATTACTAGGTTTAATTATTATCATGTTTCCATTAATCAGTGTTTTCACAATTAACGTTATTTTAGGTATTGGGATAATATTTTTAGGTATCTGGATTATAATTCAGGGCTTAAAATCAGGAAGTTTAGTGGCAGGAATTGCCAGCCTTTTAGTGGCTATTTTTGCCATAATGATGGGAATAGTATTTATTGCAGATATTAAAGCATTTGAATTTTTTACTTTCTTTGCTTTATATGTGGTGGGCTTTTTCATTATACTGGCTGGATTTATTTCCCTATTTTCTGGAGAGGGGATTAAAGGTAAATCTATAGGTGCTTTAGGTATTATAATTGGAATATTATTGATTTTTATAGGGTCCTATATGGACAATCCCTTAGTATTAGCGGCCATAATTGGTGCTTTCTTGATAATAGGAGGTATAATGGAAATATTTGATCTATTCGGCTCAAATAATGAAATTGAAGAATTGAAAGAATAAATTCTAAAGAGTTTTTAAAACATCCTTAACTTCTTTTTATTATTTTCCTATTTTTAAATTCTATTTTTTACTTATAGGGATGTTTCAGTAGGGGCAGATAAATACAATATTTTTGCTTGATCCGGGTACATGATTAAACTATAACTACTTAATAAACGACTAGGTATTAAATGGGGGAAAATAAGTTTAATCAATATACAAAGCATTTATATTTTCATGATATCAATATTATTATTTAATTTAGCACATTCGGATAACTCTAAAATTTGATTATATGGTCCCTAAAAACGAAGCTTCTAATCTGCAACTGGAGATAAATAAAAACCTTGAAGAGATAAAAAGGTTAAAAACAGCCTTTAAAGAGATTAAAAATAAATTTGATGAAGCAGAATCAATTGCCCATTTTGGTTTTTGGGATTTAGATCCAGTAACATTAAATAGGACCTGGACTGATGGCCTTTTTAAACTGGTAGGTTATAGTCCTGATAGTGAAGAACTCCGACATTATTGCGATAATAAAAAAATAATACATCCGGAAGATTGGGATTATTTTTATAAAGCCACTCAAACTGTAATTAATACTGGAGAAGATGTTGAAATTGATGTAAGGGTGAGAAGGCAGGATGGTTCTTTACGCATCTTTCATATTATTGCAAAGCCAAAAACTGATGAAAATGGGAATACTATAGGTGTAAGAGGCACTGCTCAAGATATTACATACTTAAAGAAAACAGAAAATGAACTAAGGGAATCAGGAACATTTTACAGAACCCTTTTTGAAAATACAGGAACTGCCAGTATTATTGTAGATGAAGACAACACTATTTTAAAGGCCAATAATCAATTTGAAATCCTTTCTGGCTACTCTAAAAAAGAAATAGAGGACAATATGGCCTGGAAAGATATGATATCATCAGAAGATCTGGAAATAATGGAAAAATATCGTCAGATGCGTTTGAATGGTATGGGAAATCCCCCTGATGTGTATGAAACTCAATTGGTTGATAAAAATGGTAATATCCGAATTGTATTAGTTAATGTGGCTATTATCCCCGGGACAAAAAAGACCATAACATCTCTTCTGGATTTAACAGAACGTAAAAAGATGGAAAAAGAACTCTTAGATAGTGAAAGAAGATATCGTTATATGGTTGAAAAATCCACAGCGGGAATCTTTATTTTAAATGAAAAAGGAATAATCAAATATTTAAATGAACACATGGCTCAGATAATAGGCTATACCAAAGGTGAAATGCTCGATAGACATATAAAAACTTTTGCATATGAAAGCGAGGACTTTTGGAGGCCTAGAAAAACATTTGAAATCCATATTGAACAATATAACTGGTTTAAATTATTACAAAGAGAAGGAAAAATATTCTGGTCAAATTTAACTGTTTCGCCAATTTTTAACTCTAAAAATCAATATTTGGGATTGCTAGGAGTTATTACTGATATTAATATGCAGAAAGGACTAGAAGAAGCATTTATTGAAAGAGAAGAGATTTCCAGAGATATTATTTATGAAATGATGGAAATCCTAAATA
>CAMYKT010000002.1 GCA_947259185.1 uncultured Methanobacteriaceae archaeon | reverse complement strand
CTATTACTGCAAAAATAGCAGCTCCAAGCATTACCCCAGTTCCCATTCCAACAGCACCCCATAGAGTGATGCTTCCTTCTTTATAATCTTTTTGACCCATTACTATGACCAACCACTTAAACCTAGTTAATCCATATTAATGCCCTTATTATTACTATTATTTTCAAATGTAACTAATTATAATTTATTTTTTTAATAATTAAATTATAATACAACCAATAATATGATGTAATAATATTATATGACGATAAAAGAAAATGGAAACTAAAAACGTGAAAGGAGAAATCTAATTTATGACATCAATAGAATGGGTATTTTCAAAATGGAACGGATGCTTTAAGGATAATCGCTGTTGGAAATACCAATGTATTTCTTAGTTTTTTTTTATTGAAAATTTCAGGAAACTTATAATATCTAAAATGAATAATTTGATTTTGTAATTACAATAGCATTTTGTATCGTTTATTGCAGTGATTTTACTTCAAAAAAGCATCCCTTTAATTGAAGGAATCACTTCCCTGGCGCTTTTAATTTAATGGAATTAATAATATTAAAGATTTTTACCAGTTAATACTTGGAACTAATGGTTCATTAAGTGTTATAACTCAGTTAGAACAAGATGCCATTCCATCTAATTTTAATTCCACTAATACATTTATTTTTATTTAATAATCATCATCATCACCTGATGAAGGGGTTTTTTTTTGAAAATTAAGCTCATGAAGCTTCTTTAAGGATTTAAGTTTAAAGATTAATAAATATAAAAAACATACTATATTTATCTATTTTTTTTATTACCTAGGGGGTTAGTAATTGCAGATTGAAAAAATAAAACTGGAAGTCCCGGAAAACTGTAATATTGTTTTAGGTCAAAGCCATTTTATAAAAACGGTAGAGGACCTGCATGAAGCCCTGGTAAACACAGTTCCAGGTATTAAGTTTGGATTGGCATTTGGAGAAGCATCTGGTGATTGTTACATCCGTTACTCTGGTAATGATCCCCAGCTGGAGAAATTAGCCACCGACAAGATGAAGGAAATAGGAGCAGGCCATTCCTTTTTGATTTATATGAAAGATGCTTTCCCTATAAATGTCACCCAGCGCATAAAAAGTGTCCCGGAAGTGGTGAACCTTTTTTGTGCCACTGCTAATCCGGTGGAAGTATTAATTGTAGAAAGCAGTCAGGGGAGAGGTATAATTGGAGTTATTGATGGGTTCAGCCCTCAAAAAGTAGAATCAAAAGATGATATTTTGTACCGTAAGAAGTTTTTACGGGATATTGGCTATAAACTATGATTAAATCATAATTCCTGTTTTAGAAGTATTTGTGAAGTTTTATATATTTTTAGAACCATATTATATATAATCAGGTATCTTATTAAAAGGGGGAAATAAAATGGGTGAATTAGAGGATAAAGTGGTTTTTACCAAAAGTAGTGGAAATTTGAAAACAGGGGAAAATCAGTTAAAAGTAATTCAAGACATTGTTAAATTAAAAATACGCCAGACCGGTACAATTACGGTGGAATTTAATGGTGAAAAAGAAGAAATTTCTAAAATAAAGGATTTCTTTGAAAATATTACTGATATGGAACCTATCACCATGAATATTGCTTCCAGTGGCGATATAAAATCATATTTCAAAGGAGTTTCTCCTTTTAAGGAAGAAATATCTCCAGAAGGGGAAACATACTACACCTTTGGAGTCACCATTCAGGAAATAACTTAAAATATTTTATATTTTTTTATTTTATTTACTTCCCTCATAATTGAAGAATATTGAGGGCTCCCTCAAGCATATTAAAAGTTAATATAAACTATTTCAGGGATAATTATTCTGCCACTAATTGATTTTCTATTTAATAGAGTGTTCCTCACATATTTTGTAAATATATTCAGGATGTTCAAATACCTGAGTATTTTTCATTCTGGATAATTTTTCCACATGTTCCACATCTTCCCTGGTTATATTCAATTCCAGGTCCTTTCCATTAGGTAGTTTGGTGGTGATGGTCCCTTCTCTAAAATCAGAGGGCATGATATACAAGGGCACACCGGCTTTTTGACCCATAATAGCGGCATTGGTAAGCAGGGTATCTGCTATTCTAAGTGATATCTTGGCCACGGTATTGGAGGTGCAGGGAGAAATAATCAGTAAATCAAATTTTCCCATCTGTATTTGACCCGCTAGAAAGGGAGAATTAGCATTTATTTCCACCCAGGCATTGTCGAAATATTTTTCTAATTGCCGGAAGATTCCGTAGTACTTAACCACCTGATCCCCGGATTTAGAAATATAAACCCTGATTTCCAGGGAGTCCCTGTACTTTTCCTGTATGTCCTTCATTATGGCAAAGGTCTCGGGCAGTTTTTCACCAGCCCCGGTAATTCCCCAGGCAATTCTTTTTTTAGCACCAGTCATGGAATTATTTATATAATTTCTGCTTAATTTATTTTTCTAATAAAAACCAGTAAAGTTTGTACCTTAAAAAAAATAATTAAAATGCTTTTCCAATAAAAAAATAATAAGAAGATTTTTTTAATCAGAGATTTTTTAAAAAAAATAATTAGTTCTGGATTTTACCATCCAGAACCTTTATGGTTCGATCGGCCAGGGAAGCCACATCCATATCATGGGTTACCATAATCAGGGTCACGTTTTCTTTTTCATGGAGATCTTTTAGTCGATTGAGTATCATTGCCCCTGTTTTAGAGTCCAGAGAACCGGTGGGTTCATCGGCCAGGATGATGGATGGTTCATTGGCCAGGGCCCGGGCAATAGCCACTCTTTGTCTTTCTCCACCAGATAGTTCGGTGGGTTTTCTTTTTAATTTATCAGATAATCCCACATATTCCAGTAATTCCAGGGCTCTTTTTCTCATCTGGGAAGAGGACATCTTCTTTTCATACATCGGTATTTCCACATTTTCCAGAACCGATAAATTGGGTATGAGGTTGTGTAACTGGAATATAAAACCAATTTCGCGGGAGCGGAATTCACTCAGGTCCTTTTTCTGGATGAGGTCATTTCCAGATACCACTATGCTCCCGGTGTCTGCTTTATCCAGGGCCCCAATCATATTAAGAAGGGTGGATTTACCAGAACCAGAGGGTCCAATAATGGATACGAACTCTCCCTTTTTTATTTCCAGATTTATTCCATTTAAGGCCGTTATTTTACCATGGTCAAAACTCTTCTGGAGGTTTTGAATCTCCACTATATTTTCCTTATTCATAGCGCAACGCCTCGGTTGGTGGTAATCTACTGGCTCGATAGGCAGGATAAAATCCTCCTAAAAGGCCCACAGTTAATGCCACGGCAAATGCCCGTATAAAAACGTCTGCAGAGTAAACAGGTGCAATGAAACTGTCCATTCCCAAAGCCAATAGAACCTGTATGCCCAGGATTCCCATAATAGCCCCTACCAGGCCTGCTACCAGGGTGAGTACAATAGATTCTCCCAGGATCATGGATAAAATTCTCCTATCTTTCCACCCTACTGCTTTAAGAACTCCTATTTCTCTGGTTCTTTCATAAACGGACATAATCATGGTATTTATTACACCAATACCTCCAATAACTATTGCCAAGAGGGATATGGCCCATGATGCAGTGTCAATGGTCTGCAGTCCCTGGTCAATACTGGCCAGGTCTTCTAAAGAGGCAATGGTGGTTAAATCATTACCATATTCTTCTTCTATCTTTGCAGTCACCTCTTCTACATCGGCATTGTTATCTATTTTCACATAGAGCATGGTGACGGTGTCATTTTTATTTTCAATAGCCTGCACATTTTCCAGGGATAAAAATGCTCCTCCGTCCTGTTGCAGGTCACCGGTTTGGAAGATACCGGTTATTTCATATTCTTCTCTATTTAAGGTTATAGTATCTCCCACGGTTTTATTTAACTTTTCAGAGGCCACTTTTCCTATAATTACCTCTTTAGCATCTCCTGCAGCAAATGCTTGGCCTTCTGTAACCTTTATATTACTTATAGATAATTTTGCAGGATCTATCCCTATTAAAACAAAATAGGGATTATCTTCTACCCGCTGGATGGCCATTAAGATTCCTACCACATCATTTACACCATCCACCTCCTTTATCCGGGCTATGTATTCTTCATCTATTTTACTAAAGAATAAATCAGATACATTAGATTCAGCTATGCTGAAATCTGCGCCTCCTGCCTTCAATGTTTCTTCGGTGGAGGCTTTCAGTCCGTCGGTTATTATACCCAGGGCCACAATGGTGGCAATTCCTATGGCTATCCCTACAATAGCCAGTGCACTCCGGGTTTTATTTCTAAAAGGGTTTTTAATTATAAGTGAAAAAAATGACATAGGTTTTTAATGGTAATTAATACTATTTAAATGTTTTTTTAAAGGGACTAAATCCAAAAATAGAGATTTTTAAAGTGTAGTTTCAACACCGGGGATTAAATATGACAAATAATGTTAAATTGGGTTTATTCTTAATGCACTTGCTTTTAAAATCAGACTAAAATGATTTAATATTTGATTAATCATGATAGTAATTGATTATTAAACTCCTTTAATTGATATTTACAGTTGAAACATTAAAAAAATGATATATAATAAATGAGACATATTAATTATGTAGAACAATTTGTAACTCAGGATGGAGGGATTTTGTGAAAGAAGATGTATTTTATGGTAAAGGAATGGCCCATGTTAAAAAGGACTATCCAGATATCTATGATTCCGTGGTGGAATTAAATAAAGCAGCATACACGGGAAAGGCACTGGATTATAAAACCCAGAAATTAATTGCTCTGGCTATAACTGCGGCTAATTCAGATGATAGGGCCATGAAAAAGCAGATGATGAGTGCCATGCGGGAATTTGATGCCACCAGGGATGAAATAGTGGATGTGCTGCGGGTGGTTCTTTTAACTTCAGGTATGCCTCCTTTTACCAAGGCCATGCGTATACTCTATGAATTAACCGAATAAAAATTCCCTCTATTTTTTTCTATTTTTCCACTATTTTTTGAATTCATTCTAATCTATAAATAATAAAAATAATAATCCTGTTTATGAGAAATTTCTAAATTATCCCTTCTCAAAAAGAGCTTATATAATTTTTAAACCAAACTTTTATGTAATTAAATCAGGATAATATTTTAATCTCTAACCCTATGTAACCTGGAGCAGTATATATGAACTACCAGTATTCTTCATTTGGTGCCCTATTACTAATAAGCTCAATTATTTTATTGTTTTTATCATATTATAGCTATAAAAATCGTTCTGAAAATTCACATAAATATTTCAGCGCATTAATGTTTTTTGCGTTTATATGGTGTTTTGCATCTGCAGGAGAATATTTTAGCCTTCAGGCAGGTTACAAAATATTCTGGGTTCAATTAGGCTACTTAGGGGTTGCTTTAGTTCCTCCTCTATGGTTCATGTTCATATTAAGTTATGGTGGTTATGATAAATATTTAAAAGCTTATTTTAAGGCTGCAATTTTAATTATACCTTTAATAATTATATCTCTGGCTTTAACCTACCCTTTATATCCCTTGCTCTGGAGTAGTATAATCCCCGTATCAAATCTTCCGGGAGCACTTTTAGTTTATGTTCCAGGACCCTTTTTCTGGGTTAATATAATATACAGTTTTATAATGACCTTAATGGGAATAATAATCCTTTTGCAAATTTTTAATAGTTCTTCCAGATTATACCACCCCCAGATATCTGCTTTAATATTAAGTGGATTATTGCCTCTGATTTTTAGTTTGATTTACACCACCCGTACTATTCCCATACCTGGCCTGGATGTAACCCCTCTGGGAATTGTATTTTCTGGATTTATTATTGCTATTGCCATTTTTAAACATGATTTTTTAGCCATACGTCCCATAATGAACCAGGTACTTATAAAAAGCATGAAAAACTGTCTTATGGTATTTGATGATAAAGATAATTTAATAGAAATTAATAATGATTCTATGCTACTGGAACTAGGGGAGGAAATTGTAGGTAATCATTACCAGTATGTTTTTAAGAATTTAACTGCTATTAATGCTTTTTATGAAAACCAGCTTTTAGAATCGGAAATTTTTATAGGGGAGCCCTGGAACATATGGGTAGAAATAGAAAAAAGCCCCATAACTGATAATGGACATAACTTGGGGAAGATACTCATAATCAAGGATATTACTTATCGTAAATTGATCCAAAACCAACTCACTGATAGTGAAGAACGATATAAAATGTTAACTGACCTTTCTCCAGATGCAGTCCTGGTTTTAATAGATGAAAAAATAGTATTTGCCAATAAATCTTCCTGTAATCTTTTAGGGGCCAAAAATTCTTCAGACTTAATTGGAAAAAATATACTGGATTTTTTACACCCTGATTTCAGGGAAATTTCTAAAAAAAGACTACATCAAGTTTATGTTAATCGAAAATCTTTAGCTTTTCTTGAAGAAAAGATAATAACCCTGGATAACCAGAATAAGGATATTGAGATTGGCGATGTTCCTATAATATATGATAACCAACCAGCAGTTCAAATGGTAATCCGGGATATTACTGATAGGAAAAAACTGGAGAAAGAACTTAATAAATCTCTGGAAGAAAAAGATTTAATGATGAAGGAGATTCATCATAGGGTTAAAAATAATTTAATGGTAATCCAGAGTCTTTTGAATCTACAATCCAGTTATATAAAAGATCCTAGGGTTTTAAATATTTTTAAAGAAAGCCAAAACCGGGCTAAATCCATGGCACTAATCCACCAAAAACTATACCAGTCCCAGGACTTAAAGCGGATTGATTTTGGGGAATATTCTCGTTCACTTTCCAGGGATCTTTTTAATAATTATATTACCTCTTCAGACAAAATTGATTTAGATTTAAATGTAGAATCATTAATGCTGGATGTAAATACTGCTATTCCTCTAGGCCTTATTCTCAATGAATTATTATCCAACAGTTTAAAATACGCCTTTTCACCTAATAAAGAAGGTAGGATAAAAGTGGAATTTTCACTAAAAAATTCCCAATATACATTAATTGTCTCTGATGACGGAGTAGGATTACCAGATGATTTTGATATAAATAAATCTGATTCACTAGGTTTTAAACTAATTCAGGGCCTATCTGGACAGATAGATGCCGAAGTATTAATTGAAAAAGGCAAAGGGACAAAAATATGCATTATTTTCCAGGAAAAACCCATTGTTCCCCTTTAAGAATTCCTTAAATAAATTGTGAATAACTTTTTAGCAAAACCTTTTTAAGGGCCAGGGTTCAATATTTATCATCGCCAATTCTAAGCGATACAAGCAACTTTTTTTTGGGGACATATTCCCCTGGATGTGGCGTAAGCTGAACAAAAGAGGTGTTTTAATGTATAAATATATAAGAGATGCATGGAAAAATCCAGATAAATCCTATGTAAGGGAACTTATGTGGGAGAGAGCTCCACAATGGAGACGGGAAAGTATAATTGAACGGATAGATAGACCTACTCGTATTGACCGAGCTAGATCTTTAGGATATAAAGCTAAAAAAGGATACGTAGTTGTTAGAACTCGTGTTAGGCGTGGTGGAAGGAGAAAAACTCGATTCAAAGCAGGTCGACGACCTAAAAGAATGGGTGTTGTTAAGATAACTCCTAAAAAGTCCATCCAGCGAATAGCAGAAGAGAGAGTTGCCAGAAAATTCCCTAATATGGAAGTTTTAAATTCTTACTGGGTATGGGCCGATGGTAAATTCAAATTCTACGAAGTTATACTGGTAGATCCTAACCACCCATCCATCAAGAGTGATCCTAAGATAAACTGGATTTGTGAAAAACAGCACCGTGGAAGAGCCTTCCGAGGATTGACCAGCCAGGGTAAAAAGACCCGTGGCCTCCGACACAAAGGAAAAGGTGCAGAAAAGGTAAGAAAATCTAAATAGATTTCTTATCTTTTTTATTTTATTTTTAAATTGATAAATTTATTTTAACTGGTTCCTATGATCCATAATATTTCCTACCGTGTATTTGCCCATGGAACAGAAAACGAGGAAAAGGTGTTAGAAGCATTGAATACCATTTTTCCCTATGCTTCACCTGAAAGAGAGTTAACTGAAGGTTACTATAAAAATAAGGTTATAATATTCCATCAAAAGTTCACTAAAAAAAAGGAAATTAAAAATTTCATGGAACATTTAAAGGAATTAGAACCTGATTGCCGGAATGATATTATAGATAACCTGGAAAAAAAGATGGATGATCATGGAAATTTATTCCTTAGATTCAGCAAACAAGATGCATTTTCCAATAAATGGAAGATAGTTGAACATGGGGACTCTATTCACACCCGGATTAAATTTGCCGCATATCCTGCTAAAAAAGAAGGGGCTCTAAAACTAGCCCGGGAACTGTTTGATTAATGTGAAGTACTTTGATTTTCATCTAAAAGGTAAAAACCCGGATTCTGACTTAGCTCTAATTAATGAAGCTAAAAGATTGGGGTACCATGGAATATCCATATTTTACTCTAATGAACAATATAACTTAGCTCTGGAGAATTTTAATAAAATTATAAATGATGAAACTTCTCCTACTCACCTTAAATCTTTTAAAATTGATGAATTTTCAATAACCCCTGGTATTATAATTCAGGGTAAAAACCCCCACCACCTCCAAAAACAAATAAGAAGCCTTAGAAATAAAACCAACATTCTAATGGTTGATGGGGGAGATTTGAAGATTAACCGGGCAGCATGTGAGAATGTAAAGGTTGACATTTTATCCCGGCCATATTACAAGCGTAGAGATTGCGGTTTAAATCATGTTCTATCCCGGGAAGCTGCTAAAAATAATGTGGCTATTGAATTATGTTTTAGCGACCTTTTAAAATCCAGAAACAGTTTAAGGTCTAAGATAATTGCTCATTTCAGGGATATTATAAAATTACAACGCAAGTTCCAATTTATGCTTTTAATTACCAGTGGGGCCAGAACGATATATGATTTGAGAACTCCTCAGGATATCATGGCTTTGTACAGATGCCTGGGACTAAAAAAAGAAGAGATTTTAAGGGCCATATCTGATTCACCATCTTTTATTCTGGATTATAACCAGCAAAGAAAGAATATGGTGGTGGATGGAGTGAAAATAATTGATGAAAAATAATAATAAGGTCAGGTTTTTAGAAATTATAATTTCAATTAATAGTCCGGAATTAATTAGTATTTACAGGTGGCATTTATTTCCAGTATACTAATCAGGATTATTTTATCAGCTTAAATATTTATAAATTGATTTTTTTTCATACTAAGCATTTATTTATAAAAAATAACCTTAATTTATTTATAAAAATTCTGGTATTATCATGAAACTTAAAATACTACCTCCCACCCTGCGAGGGGATAAGCGATACCTGGCATTTGAGACAATTTCACAAATACCACTCCCCAGAGATGATTTGATATTCATGATATGGGAAAGCTGCTTAAAGTTTCACGGTGAGTGTGAGACCAGTAAATTCCGGCTGTGGGTTACCCGGTCCTGGGATTTAAATTCAAATAATTCTAAAAAGGATCATTTTCAGTTAAAAGGTATTTTGCAGTGCAATCGGGGGGATGAAGAAAAGGTTAGAGGGGCCTTATGTCTTATAAATAGTTATAAAGGGAAAAAACTGGTTTTCCACACATTGGGTTTAGCAGGCACAATTAAATCTGCAACACAAAAGTTTATTAAACCCAGTCCCTAACATAAATATTAGAATTAACAAATTAAAACAATTGAATTTTGAATAAAAGAATTTTTTAGAATATAAATCACTTTCATAAGAAAAATTGAATAAATTAGAGAGGTATACTTATGCAACCACTTCAGAGTGCAGGATATGATAGGGCCATTACTGTTTTTAGTCCAGATGGAAGACTATTTCAGGTGGAATATGCAAGAGAGGCCGTAAAAAGAGGTACTACATCTTTAGGTGTTAAATCTGCTGAAGGAGTAGTCCTTGTGGTGGACAAGAGACCAACCAGTAAACTGGTAGAACCTAAATCTATAGAAAAGATATTCCAAATTGATGAGCATATTGGAACCGCTACCTCAGGTTTAGTGGCAGATGCCCGGGCAATTATTGAAAAAGCCAGGATAGAAGCTCAGGTTAACAGAATAACCTTCAATGAACCTATCAGGGTCGAATCCCTGGCAAAAAAAATATGTGACATGAAACAGATGTATACTCAGCATGGAGGGGTACGTCCTTTTGGATCGGCTTTAATAATTGGTGGAGTAAATAGCAAGGGATGCCATTTATTTGAAACCGACCCTAGTGGAGCATTAATAGAATATAAAGCTACTGCCATAGGTGCTGGAAGACCAATAGCTATGGAAGAATTTGAAAAAAAATATAAAGAAGACATGACTCTGGAAGAAGCTATTGAACTGGCTTTAGATGCAGTTTACGAGGCCACTGAAGGTAAAACCACTCCAGAAAGTGTTGAAATCGCAGTTATTGATTCTAAAGATAAAAAATACCGAAAATTATCTGAAGATGAAATAAAGGATCACGTAGAAGAACTTCTTTTAAGAAAAGAAAAGGAAGAAGACGAAGAGGAATAGGATATGGTTAACCTTGATGATGCGGTTATTGCCCGTTTAGAATCTTTTGGTGAACGTTTTGAAATACTTGTTGATCCTGATTTATCTGCTGAATTTAAAAAAGATCCTTCAATGGGTTTAGAAGAGGTTCTGGCAGTACAGGAAATATTTAAAGACGCTAAAAAGGGAGATAAAGCATCAGAAGAAGCCATGCTTAAAGTATTTGAAACTGTAGATTCTCTGGAAGTGGCATCTGCCATTATCCAGAAAGGTCAAATACAGCTTACTGCCCAGCAGCGGCGGGAAATGCTAGAGGAAAAGTACAAAAAAATTGTAAATAAGATAGCTAGAGAATCTATCAATCCTCAAAATGGGCTACCTCACCCAACAAGGCGTATAGAAAAGGCCATGGAAGAGGCAAAAGTTCATATTGATCCATTCAAACCTGTTGATGAACAAGTTCAGCTGGTTCTAAAAGCCATTCGAGTGAAAATTCCCATTAGATTTGAAAAAGTTAAAATGGCCATTAAACTCCCTGGAGAAGTTGCAGGGAGTTCTTACAGTGATATTTCTAAATTTGGGAAGATATTAAAGGAAGAATGGCAACAGGATGGCTCATGGATAGCTGTGGTGGAGATACCTGGAGGCCTGCAAGATAACTTTTATCAGAAAATGAGTCAGCTTACAGGCGGCGAACTCGAGGCCAGGGTTATCAAATAAACTTCTCCTTTTACCTATTCTAGGTGGCCTTCCAATAAAAGGAGGCATAATGTGATATTCGTAAATGATAAAGATCTGGTTGTTCCTGGTGAAATTTTAGCAGAAGAAGACTTTCATCCTGGAAGAGGGACTTTCAAGGAAGAAAATAAGATTTGCTCATCAGTGGTGGGACTGGTGGCCATCAGAAACAAAAAAATTAGCGTAATTCCCTTACAAAGCAAATATATCCCTAAACGAGGGGATGTGGTAATAGGAGAAATAAACGACATCAGATTCTCTATGTGGGGATTGGATATCAACTCTCCTTATTCTGGTCTTTTACCTGCTTCAGAGGTTTTTGGAAAAGAGAAGAGAGAACTGGAAAAGGTTTTCAAAGTGGGAGATGTTCTTTTTCTGCGGGTAATTGATGTGGATGAAGTAAAAAAAGTTAAACTGGGATTGAAAGGCCGTGGCTTAGGTAAATTCAGAGGGGGGATTCTGATTTATATCACCCCTACAAAAGTTCCCCGTTTAATAGGCAAAAAAGGCTCCATGATCAATATGATTAAAGATAAAACCCACTGTGATATAGTGGTTGGTCAAAACGGAGTAGTATGGGTTAAAGGGCAAACCGACATGGAAAGAATTGCTGAAAAGGTCATAAAAATGATCCAAAACCAGGCTCATACTTCCGGATTAACGGACCGTGTCCGGGAAATGCTTGCTGAACTTACTGGTGAAGAAATTGAGGAATCTAAAGAAATATCTGAAGATCTGGGCGAAACTGAAGAATTAGAGGGAGAAACTGATGAAAATAATAATGACCAGTCCTCTGATGAAAAAGAAGAGGAATCGTCTGTTGAAGAGGATGAAAACCTCCCTCAAGAAATTATAGAATCTAAACTGAATTTTAATCTGAAGAGGTGATTACTATCATCACATTAGGTACTAATATTGGGGCAAAATCAAGAGAAGATGGAAGAGCTTTTGATGAATTAAGAAATTTAAAAATCGAAGCAGGTGTATTAGAAAGGGCGGATGGTTCTGCTTACCTGGAATTTGGGGGGAATAAAGTACTGGTGGCCGTATATGGTCCTAAAGAATCATTCATACGAAGATTCCAGCGACCAGACCGGGCCTATATACGATGTAGATATAATATGGCTCCTTTTTCGGTGGATGACCGTAAAAGACCCGGCCCGGATAGGAGATCAATTGAAATCTCTAAGATAACTGCTGAAGCACTCCAGCCCGCGGTGATACTGGAAAAATATCCTCGGTCTGTGATTGAGATCTTTATTGAAGTACTGGAAGCAGAGGGAGGTACCCGGTGTGCTGGAATTACTGCAGCTTCTGTGGCCCTGGCGGATGCCGGTATCCCTATGAAGGATATGGTGGTGGCCTGTGCCGCAGGTAAAGTGGATGGACAGGTGGTACTGGACCTTTCAGAAGTGGAAGATAAAGACGGCCAGGCAGACGTACCGGTGGCCATTTTACCTCGCAGTGGCGAAATTACATTGTTACAGAGTGATGGAAATTTATCTACGGTTGAATTTGAAAAAGCACTTGATCTGGCCATTAAAGGATGCAACCAGATTAGCGAAGTACAAAAGGAAGCCCTGAAAAAGAGGTATGGTGAATAAAATGAATATCGTTCCAGAAATTACTCGTAAAAGTATAACTCATCTGATTAATAACGAAGAACGGGTTGATGGTAGGGCCATGGACGAATATCGTGAGATATCCCTGGAAACCGGTGTTATTTCCAAAGCTGAAGGTTCTGCACGTGTAAAAATAGGTAATACTCAGATAATGGTAGGTACCAAACCACAAATTGGTGAACCATTCCCGGACACTCCTGATGTTGGGGTTTTAATGACTAATTCCGAACTACTCCCCATGGCCTCCCCTAGCTTTGAACCAGGACCTCCAGATGAAAGATCGGTAGAGCTATCCCGGGTGGCAGATAGATGTATCCGGGAAAGTCAAATGGTTGATCTGGAAAAATTATGCATTATTCCTGGCAAAAAAGTGTGGATGGTATTCATTGACCTGCATATACTGGATTATGATGGTAATCTAATGGATGCTGCTGTTTTAGGTGCGGTGGCTGCTTTAAAGAATACTATGATTCCTGAGGTAAAAGTGGTGGATAATGAAATAATAATTGACCATGAAAATATGAAACCCTTACCTATCCGGGAAGAGGTAGTGATGTGCACTTTTGCTAAGATAGGGGAGCAGTTGGTAATTGACCCTTCACTTGATGAAGAAGAAATTCTCTCTGCACGGTTATCTATTGGAATTACTGCATCTGATAAAATCTGCGCCATGCAAAAAGGTGGAGACTCTCCCCTGACTAAAGAGGAGATTATGAATGCAGTAAAAATTACTGAAAGTAAATCAAAAGAACTTATGAAATATTTGGAATGTTAATCATTCCAAAACCTTACCTTTAAATATTCCTTTAATTATATTTTAATTAATATCTAATATATGTCATCTGGCATGAATCTAATAGTTTCAATTAGAATATTTAGAACTTGATATTTAAGTGACTTTTTTAAGAAGATTCTTTATCTAAAGATATTTTTATGGGAGTTGCATTTTTAAAAGAACCACTAGTAATTGGTGGTTATCTAAATTTAATAAATCATCATTCACTATGGATATGATGGATTTATAATTCCCCACCGGTTCATATACTATAATTGGATTGGTGGCGGGTATCCTGAAAATTTAAAATTTACCTGGAGTGATATAAATGGCAAGAACCAAAAAAGTAGGTATTACTGGAAGATTTGGTGCAAGATACGGTAGGAAAGCCAAAAGAACCGTAAAACAAATCGAAGAAAACATGAAAAAGAAGCATGTTTGCCCTAAATGTGATAGACCTTATGTTAAAAGAGTAAGTAGAGGCATATGGGAATGCAAAAAATGTGACGCAGTTTTCACTGGCGGGGCCTATGTCCCATCTACACCTATGGGCAAAACTGCTACCCGAAACATTAAGAGGATTGTTGGAGGCTTGTAATTGTATAAATGTGCTGAGTGTGGCTTTATAATTGATCCCCGGGCAAGCATGGAAAATAAATGCCCCCGATGCAGGTATCGAATTTTATTTAAAGAAGTCCCTGTGGTTAAAAGAACCATTAAAGCCCGATAATTGTACGTGCTATTCCACTTATTTCAAGATAAGGCTGTTTTAATGCTTATAACCACCTCCAGAAAGCCATCTACTAAAACCCGTCAATTATGCAAAGCTTTAAGTCGGGTTTTTAAGGCGGAATGTATAAACCGTGGTAAAATGAGCATGCGAGATGTTTTTCTTAAAACATCAAGCAAAGGATATGAAACCACCCTGATAATCAACGACTTCCAGGGCAATCCCTCTAAAATCACATTCTATGGACACCAGGGACAGGAAATAATATCTTTAGATGTGAATATTGCTTTACCAGACAGCCGATTACATATAAAACCTGATAATTTAAGCTTTAAGTGCGACATAGTTGAATTATCCATTTTAAAAGATATTTTACCAGTTAAATCTAATGATGAACATAATTATTCTAATTTAGTCTGGATAAAAAATACAGATAAAAAATACCAGGCTGTTATGGATTTTATTGATAAAAATGGTGATGGCACTGGCTTAAAAATTTATATAAAATAAATTAATAAAGGTGAAGATGTTAACTCCCATTGATAATGAGGCCTTCAATGCCCTAAATTCTCTTGAGGCCACCGTGGAATTAAAAGTGGATTCAGAACAGGAATCCCGTGTAATATTTGAATCACTTTCCCCTGAATTGGAAAGCTCACCTTCTTCCCGCGCTACCATGAAAATGGATAGGGAAGGCAGCACTTTATATTTAAAAATACATGCCCGGGATGCTCCCTCTTTTAGAGCTTCCCTTAATTCATCTATTAGATGGATTATTCTCTCTTTAGAGATGTTAAATTTATTAAAATCTTAATCCATTTATGTGGATTTTAATATTAAATTTATTAAATCATTATAAAATTTGAGGTGATATGATGGAACTCCCTAAAAATATTCAGCATCAATTAGCCCAGTTTCAGCAACTGCAGCAACAGGCCCAGGCAATTTCCATGCAAAAACAAACCGTGGAAATGCAAATCCAGGAAACTCAAAAAGCACTGGAAGAATTAAAAAAAGCCGATGATGAGGCTGAAGTATTTAAAACAGCAGGCAATCTGCTCATTAAAGTCAAAAAAGAAGAAATAAACAGTGAAATGGAAGAAAAAGCAGAAACCCTCCAGCTTCGAGAGAAAACTATCACTCGTCAGGAGGAAAGGGTAATGAAAAAGCTCCAGGAAATGCAGGCCTCTTTACAGGAAGCCATGCAGGGAGCTGGAATGAACCCGGGAATGGGAAATTAATTGCCAGGAAAGCTTAAAAAATTGAGCCCTGAGGATCTAAATGAAATCTCTGATTTTTTATCCTCAACTGCTCAAGATTATATTTTAAATCAGCTCCCCACTAAAGAAATAAATGACCTGGATGTAAAATCTGAAATTTCCTATGATGAGGAACTGGATGTTGATTTATCCATTGATCTTCAGGTGGATGAGTTATGCATCTGGGAGGAAGATTTAGTGGATCGTGCCCTGGAACATACTTTTCAGGCTCTGGAAAACTTGTTGGATGATAAATATCGAGTCTAATTTTCTTTTTTTTATTGTTATTTAATTTTAGATTTTTAATTACTTTTTCAAGCGTTTTAAGGGGATGCTTTTAATTTAAATTTTTATTTATTACTACTATTACTGGTTTTCGGATATAATTAATAATAAAAATTAAATAGAAACTCTTAAATAGATTTTAGGGCATACTATGGTTGATAACTAATGTATTTAAAGTATTAATTTGTGGTGTTTCTAACATTAGTTATCATTAACCATGGCAATCCCTCCTGAATAATTTTCAGTAGGGGTCAACTTCTGATCCCTGCTGGTAATTACTTTTTTATTAACCCTTTCTACTACTTGAGTAATACTTATAACTATCGTTATGATAAAAAGTGATTTAATTATTTTGTAAAAATAAAAATACTGTTATTAACACTTATTTTTTATTTAATCTTAATTAAAATCCTCACTTTCCCCCAATAATGAGTAATACTAATCACGCCTTTAAACTAAATTTAGTATTAAATACTTGCTTTTTTTATTACTAAACTTTCACTTTACCTTATATTGGTAATAATAAAAGCTTATGTATGTTATTACTCCTATCTAAGACTGCAGAATGGTGCAAATAAATTTTAATCAATAAGATAACGGAGGTGAAAAGATAAAAAAACAAGCAACATTTCTAATAATAACCATGATTTTCGCACTGGCTATGTGTGGTGCGGTTGCAGCTACTGAAGAAACTACCGGTGGTGAAGGCGGACTGCCTATGGATCAGCCTTTATCCGGGGATGAAGCAACTAATACAGAACTCGATGAACTTATTGATCCTATTATTGGGGTTAAGGTGAATTATGAGTATGATGATGTTATAAATCCAGGTATCAGTTTAAATGATGCTGAAGGTGAGGCTGTTGATTTTACCAAGACCTATGATGCTGCTTTCCAGGGATATAAACTGGAATTTTTATATCCTGGTGCATCAGAAGGAAGTAAATTCAAAGTAATAATTTCTGCTCCAGGTTATAAGACCCAGGAACAGGAAGTCACAGTAAATAAACATCCAACTGATTTGGCTGATCCTAATCTATATGCTAATATAGTTTTCAATATGGTGGCCACTGATAACTACCGTTTAGGACGGGAAGTTACTAAAAAAGCCGATGAATTACTGAACTTTGCCACCGCCGATGAAGTACTGTGTATCACCACTGCAGGGGTAACCAAACGCAATGGAACCACATCTGAGGATGCCATTGAAGGTATCATAAATCAGTCCAATGGTTTAATCACCGATGGACAGGGTAACCTGTTACTCTTAAAGAAGACCCCGGTGGATCCAGTGGATTTTGCCTTTGTGGTAAAAAGAGGAACCCAGTTACTACTGGCCTACTTCTACAATGGGTCTTTAACCCCATCCTATGTGGGAACCATATCTGCAAGTATGACTGATGCCCAGTGGACCAATGCCAATCATAAGATAGGCAAGGACACTTATCCGGTGGCCAGTCTGGCCAATGCCTGGGCAGTTGGAACCCCTACCGATCTATTGAAGGCTGCTGCTTTCCACGGACATATGTGTGATGGTACCATCAGTGGATATGCCATAACCGAAGTGCTCTTAAAGTACTTCCCTCCCATACAGGAAACCCTGACTCATTCTGGTGCACCTGCTGATAAAACTTCCTATAAGGTAATAACCATCCCTGGTGATTCTAAAGACGATGCATTTTTATACATCCTGAATCTCACCCCGGGTAAAGGAGGAGCTCTTTCGGGATATAATACCAGTGAAACTGGTGCTACCCAGCAAATGGTGGCTTTCATTCGATGGAGTGATGTACTAAAGACCGGTACCATTATTGTACTGAACTTCAACCGTGCCAAGTTCCAGCAGGATTTCTTTGCTGAAACCGGACTGAGTCCTAATCAGGCCCAGCATGACCACAGCCACGACGGAGTAACCCATGAACACGTACATGCCAACATGTATCCTTTGAAGTTAACCACCTGGCTACTGGGAAAACTAAATGAAAACCCGGAACAATACATCGACATATTACTGGCTAAGGATGGATTAACAGAGGAAGCCTACTACTACCTGCTGGGTTCTGCTACTGATATACAAAATCCTGATGGAACCGTGCGCATTCCAGCACAAGAAGCAGCAGGATTAGACGTGGCTTATATTGAAAGCCTGGGATTACCAGATGCTTTAAGAGCAGTACCTGCAAATAATCCGGTGGGAACTTTAACTCCACAAGAGATGAAACAAATCGGAATTGATGCAGCTAACCTGGCTAAAGAGATATTCTTCAATGAAAAAGGAATAATCTTGGAAAAAGATGACCGTGATCTTCTGGTACAGACTTCTGCTGGATACGTTCGATTTAATGGTCAGTTAACTGACATGACCCTGGATGGAATCTTTGAAGTTCTGGGATCCAGATTAAGCCGTTACACTCTACTTCCCATGCACAATGCACCCTGGAAACCACTGTACTTTGCCTTTACCTTAAGAGACGCTGATGGAGTAACCATGGACTCTATTTACATGAGTTACGATCCGGAAACCCATCAATTCTGGGTGGGAACATCTCAAGATGGTAAACAGGTAAATGATATTGGTCCCAATGCATTGAATAATGCGGCAAAAGTAAATGATCTATCCAAAAACGTTTTCAAGGAAGGTAACTGGTTTAATATTCAATCCATTGCCAATGCCTGGAGAAATAATCCGCCATTTGAACAGCTGGTGACTTTCCTCTACCACGACCATGCCTGTCCTGGTGTACAGCCCGGATTCTTCATCACTGATAAAGTTCTAACTGATTTCCCATTAAGTGGACAGGAGAACTACTTCTGGATTGCATCCAGTATCTACTGTAAAGACGACAGTCTAATCTATTTGATGGGCATATCCCCGGGTAGTGGAACCTACATGAGCCAAAGGCTCCTGAATGAGGACCTCCTGGATAACAATCCAGAGTTACCTGGTGGAAGAGACGAAGGATTGCTGGTGATATGGGATCCAATAAATAATGTGGGTAGGGCAGTTATAGTAACCTTTGCATGGCCTCAGTTTGACCTTACTGGTCTTACTACCAATGAAGCCCGAAGGGAAGCTCAAATTGCTGGTTTTGTAGCATTATACAAAAACGAAGAATTTGCAAGACTAATTTCTCCCATACAACTGGAAACCACAGAACCAAAATATATCACCGCTGCGGAATTTGAATTAATTAAGCAGGGTGGTGGAGTTGATTTCAATTCCAACGACTTTTTGAGAAGTCTACCCTTCCGGCCACTATCTGATTTGATTCAGGTTCCTGGCGGAGATCATCAACATGGTGATGGTGGACATACCCATGATGGAACAGGTGGACACACTCACGGACCAGGTGGTCATGTACACACCGGAACGGTGGGACACTCCCATACCCAAGCAGCCCATACTCACTCCCATACTGCTCCTGAACTAGAAGCAGGGGAAGAGTTAAGTGGTGAAGAAAAAGCCTACGAGGTAAGTAAAACCCAACCATCTACTGAAAACCAGTCAGATGTACCAGCATATGCTATAATTATTAGTATATTGGCTATTGGTGGTTTGGCTGCTTTTGGATTTTTTAGAGGTGGATTTGGTCTATTTGGAAAATAAAAAAATCTTTTTTTCTTTTTTTCTTTTTTAGCTATTAGAATTTTATTATCAATTTAAATGGATTCTATTACTCTTAATTGTATTACAAATTTACCTATTCAGCTTGAAATGTAATACTAATAGTTAATTTTATATTAGAATTAATTAAATTATTTATTTGCATAAAGGAAGAATTTTGATTAACTAAAAAATGAGGTTTTATATTGCATGTCCCTGATGGAATTATACCGTTATCTCAATCTGCAATTTACTGGATTATATCTATTCTAACAGTTATTATTTACACTTATAAAATATCCCGTGATGAAGATAAGGAAAAAAGGGTGTTTACCACGGCACTTCTGGTGGTGGCATCTATAATTGGATCATCCCTATCTATTCCTTCCCCTTTAGGGGTTCCTATTCACTTTTTTATCATACCCCTGGTGGCCATTATTTTAGGGCCTTTAAGTGCATCGGTGGTGGCATTTTTAACTCTGATTATCCAGTATTTTTTCCTGGGCATGGGGGGCTTCACCACCCTGGGGGCCAATACCTTCACCATTGGGGTGGTCCTTAGTTTTAGTACCTATATCTTCTATACCCTGCTTAAGGATCTTGATTTAAGATTAGGCATCTTCTCCGGTACTTTTATGGGGATTATAATGGCCACTTTAGCCCATGTTTTAATCCTTTTGGTGGCGGGAATTGCTACTTTGGAAGTACTTATTGCTACATTAGTCCCCTTCTATCTATTCATTGCAGTTTTAGAAAGTACGGCCAGTGTAGTGATCATATCCTTTATAAATAAAATTAAACCAGAATTACTGAGTTTGAATAAAATATAACAAGACCTCTAAGTTTTATTAATCTAGTTGGAAATAAAGATTTAGGGGTAATTCTGTAAGGTTTATTTATTTAATCTACTTTAATAAAGATTTAAGGAGATAAAAATATGAAATTTAAAGTTTTAGGACTATGTATTTTGATACTGGCCATAATATCCCCCGTATTTGCCCACGGGGTTCACATTGCCACAGAATCTGATGTGGATGTGGTAATAATTGCGGATGAATCCACTGGAGCCCTGGCTAAAAAAGTAGCTGATGAAATGGGAATAAATGCCCAGGTTTACAAGTTCACCTCGGCTGCCCAGGTTAACCATGAACTGGGACACTTTGTATTTGACTACAATAATAAGGTACTGGCAGTGGCCTATCAGGAAACTGTTGAACGATTTATAGCCAACAACCCGGATACTTCCTCCCAGGTAATGGTAAGTGCAGGTTCTGAAGAAGAAATTAAAAATGCTTTAATGGAACTTAACCGAAACAGTACTTCTTCTGCAGAGGAACCCACCACCAGCTCAGAGAACGGATTTTTGATACCATTTTTTTCTGGTTTATTAGTGGGACTAATAGCCGGTATCGGCCTGGGTGTTTTTTTAGTAAAAAGAAAGAGTAATTAAAAATCCTTAACTTATTAAGGATTTAATTTTAAATTTTTTATTCTAAGATCCTAAATATAGATTTCACATTTTTCGGTTGCTTCCTTATCAACCTGGTTATTTAATTGTTTTTCCATGTGCACTGTACCCATTTCATTTTTAGTATCTACTGTGATGTGGTAACCTTGAGCTAACCAGAAATTTAGAGAACCAGGAACAGTTCGATGGGTATGCAAATATACATTTTCATAACCTTTTTTGTGGCAAAAATCCTCACCCAGACTTACCATGGTGGAAGCTACTCCCTTCCGGCGCCAGGATTTACTCACAAAAACCCTCCATATGCTGGCGGTGCTATGGGGATAGTAGATGTCCTTAAATAAGGGGAAATCTTTATCATAGGCCCGGATACCAATGGTGCCAATTAATTTTTCATGAGCATTATTACTGCCAGTAAGAAGTCGTTACCTGCTGGTTTTAAATAGTAATCCTCTATATGCTGGATATCCTGATGATAATCCGGAATATAACCATAACCAAATTCTTCCTGAATCATATCAAAAAGAAAATCCTGGATTTCACCAGAAGAAATAGGGGTCTCTTGTAAATTTTGCACCTGGAAATAAGTCATTCATTCACCTTTATCATTTTATTACTTTAACCGGGGATACACCTCAAAAAGTAATACTATGCAATTACTTTATATTAATAAAGGATAGAATGAATTATATAAAATTTACTATATACTCCTACTAAAAGAAACTTTAAAAAGATAGAATTATTATCTAAATAATCTCATAAAACATTTTTTGCAAATAAGTTCTGTTTATATTAAATCACGCATAGAGGAGCCCTAAAATGAGTTGTTATATGTACTGGGATAAAATTAAATCCATTGCTTATTCTTTGAATAAATATGAAAATTACTCTCTTTCCCAAATGCCTCTGGATGATATTATACCTATCCTGGATTCAGTAGAAGAAATCGCCCATGATAAGGTAATTGATTTTGATTCGGCTAAACATATACTGGATGATAAAAAGATGAGGGAGGCTCTGAAGGTTATACGTAAATTTTATGTTTACCTGGGCACCCGGCTGGAGACAGACATGGCCCAGAAAATACTGGCCTCAGATGATCCCTGGGAAACCTTAAAATCATTCCATTTTTATGAGCGCTATTTAGGATTATTAAAAAATGAAAATCAGCTGGTTAAGTTCACTCCAGAAGAGAAAGTGGTATTTATTGGGGGAGGGTCCTTACCTTTAACCCTTATACTACTCAACCAGCATTATAAAACCAGAGGAATCAGTATAGAAATAATACCGGAAGTGGCTCAGTTATCCCGTGAGGTTCTAAAAAAATTGGGCCTGGATTCCCCTATTGAAGTGGTGGAGGGGGATGAAACTAGTCTTAAAAACAGAGAATACAAGGTTATCATGGTGGCTGCTCTAGCAGAACCTAAAGAAAGAGTTTTTTCCAATCTATGGGAAATGGTGGACACCCGTACTCCAGTTATATACCGGACCTATACTGGTATGAGGGCCATTTTATACTCACCAGTCACTGAAAGAGCAACCCGGGGATTTCACAAAGAAGTGATGATCCTGCCCCGGGGTAAAGTAAATAATACCTCGGTACTTATTCGAAAGGTGGTATAAAACCCGGGGATATTATGCCGGAAAATATTGCATCAAATTTATGTAAAGCATCACTTAGAAGTTGATGGTGAAGGTACATAGAAAAAATATTTTACAGCCCGAAACTGGTTAAAAAAGCACATCTCAGGGGCTGATCTTTTCTTAGCCTGAAAAATATAGTTATATATTGAAATCAAAGTTACTGTTTCTGAGGGCCCGGGATGAGCTTTTACATATTTTAAGAAAATAATTTAATTTGCCTATATATTATATTTAAAAATGATTTTAAGCTAGATTTTTCTTTTTATTTGTAAAAATATTAGATATTTGACCATTTGCTTTTTTATTTTTGAAATAATTATAACAATATTTATATACTATGAAAGATTTAGGTATACCTAACACTTGAATTAGGTGTACCTAAAAATTATGAATTATAAATATAAATAAAATCCAATGGAGAATAACCATAATGGGAAACAAAACCATAAAATCATGGTTCAGGGGATTTAAATCTGATTCAAATGATTCAAAAACCCGGAATCTTCAGGAAAACTCAGAAAAAAGCAAAAGCAAGCTGAAAAAACTAGTACTGGTTGGTAACCCCAATGTAGGTAAAAGCTTACTATTTAACAAACTAACTGGTAGCTATGTAACGGTATCCAATTATCCGGGAACCACCGTATCTATTGACAGTGGTAAATGCAATATCTCCGGGGAAAACTATGAAATAATTGATTCACCAGGGATGTATTCTTTAAGTTCTATCACCGAAGAAGAACGAATATCCAAACTGATACTACTGGAAGATGAGCCTGATATCTTACTGCATGTGGTGGATGCTAAAAACATGGAAAGAATGCTTCCTTTAACCTTACAATTAATTGAAGCAAAACTACCTGTGGTTCTTGTTTTGAATATGATGGATGAGGCTGAAAATGCAGGAATAAAAATTGATACCTCCCAGCTAGAAAAAAAGCTCAATATACCAGTAGTTAGTACAGCGGCCACCACTGGTCAGGGTATAGCTCAACTTAACCAAAAAATTGCCGAATATCAAATTAAAGACGGTTTAAATGTCAAATACGATGAAAAAATTGAATCAGCCGTTCAGAAAATAAGTGACCTGCTGCAGGGGGAATATCCTGTATCCCCCCGTTCATTATCCTTATTATTATTACAAGAAGACAGTGATGTTCAAAAGTTGATAAAGGAAAAAGAAGGAAGCAATTACTCTTTTATTGATAACTTACTAAATGAAACTCTATCTCAATTCAAACAACCTTTAAACTATCTTATAAAAATGAAACTCCAAAAAGAAGCTACGAGATTAGTTTCTGAAGTATCTGAGGATATAGGGGAGATTAAGATTGGGTTTAGAGAAAAATTAAGCCGGGCTATGATTAATCCCCTTACAGGCATACCTATATTACTGGCAGTTTTATATTTTGGATTGTATCGGTTTGTAGGTGGTTTTGCTGCAGGGGATATGGTGGACTTTATTGAAACAGAGATTTTCGGCGAATGGGCCTTACCTCTGGTAGAAGGTTTTGTAACTAGCAGCATACCTTATGAAGCACTGCAAAGTCTGATAATTGGGGACTATGGTATATTTACTCTGGGTATAACCTATGCCATAGCCATCATTCTCCCCATAGTAGGGGCCTTCTTTTTAGTATTTTCCATTCTGGAAGATAGTGGATATTTACCACGTCTGGCCCTGCTACTGGATCGATTATTTAAAAAGATAGGACTTAGTGGAAGGGCCATCATACCCATGGTATTAGGTGTAGGTTGTGGTAGTATGGCCACCATGACCACTCGGACCCTGGAAACTAAACGTGAAAGGAATATAGCCACCTTACTACTGGCCCTGGCCATACCTTGTTCTGCACAATTAGGAGTAATATTTGCTGTTTTAGCAACTTCCAGCAGTGCTTTATGGCTGTGGGTAATTGTAATTCTATTTAATTACATCATAATTGGGTTTGCGGCTTCAAAAATTTTACCAGGATCCAATCCCACCTTCTATATGGAACTACCTCCCCTTAGAGTTCCTAAACTTTCCAATGTATTGAGAAAAACTTACACCCGACTAATATGGTACTTCAAGGAATTATTCCCCTTATTTATTGCCATCAGTGTATTAATCTGGGGTCTGGAGCTTACTGGAATTCTGGACTTTATTATTGGAGCTTTGAACCCGGTCTTAAGCGCTATTGGTTTACCGGTGGAAACAGCCCAAACTTTTATCCTGGGATTCTTTAGAAGAGATTATGGTGCCGCAGGATTATTTGAAATACAGGATGCCCTTACTGGAGTACAGCTTTTAGTGGCAGCTGTAGTACTTACTCTATTTGTACCCTGTGTGGCCCAGTTTGTGGTAATGATCAAAGAAAGAGGTAAAAAAGTCGCCCTGGCCATGGGAGCTTTTGTACTAGTATATGCCTTTTTGGTGGGATTCCTGCTCAACTTGATATTATCTACTTTAGGAGTAGTATTATGAAATGTGCATTATGCGGATTTGAATTTGATGAAACCAAGAGGTTGGAAAGTTGCCAGGCCTGCCTGGGAGCAGGATGCACCAAAATAAAATGCCCTAACTGTGGATATGAAACTCTACCTGCCCCTGAAATAGGAAAAAAGATAATGAAATTTTTAAAAAGGAGATTTAAAAGTGAAGATGATAAGTGAACTTGCTGAAGAAGCACTAGAAAAGATATGGGTCTTTCAGGAAGACCATCCTGAAGATCCCCTTTCACCGGAAATTGAATCATTTGATCCGGAAGTTATTAAGGAGCTGGATGATTTAAAATTTATACAAAAAGAAGAGGGAGGATTTAAACTAACCTCTGAAGGTCTGGAAGAGGCTAAAAATGTTATAAGAAGGCACCGGCTCGCTGAAAAATTACTCCATGATATTTTAGGTTTAAGTGGAGAGGACATGGAAACTGCCGCCTGTAATTTTGAGCATATCATGGAGGGTGGAGTGGAGGAAAGTATCTGTAACCTCCTATCCCATCCGGATAAATGTCCCCATGGTAAACCCATACCTCCCTGCGACTGCCGGACCCATGGAGGCCATGGTCATGGTCATGGACGCCGTCAATGTGACTGTACCGCTGGGGTTAAAACAATAATTGATAAAACGGTCTTGCCCCTTAATAAAATGGCTAAGGGACAAACTGGAGAGATAGTGTATATAAAATCATCTAAAAGAGATAATCTCCAGAAGATACTGGCCATGGGTGTTTTACCCGGCAGGAAGATAGAGATTATACAAACCTACCCTTCCCATGTATTCCAGATGGAACACACTCAGATGGCTGTGGACTCAGATATTGCTGGTAGCATATACGTGGGCTCCACTAATTAAGAAAAGTCACTATTTTATCAGATATGGTTTTTGTTAGATTATTCCTTGAAAACCATATTCTTTTTTTTTTGAAATATCAGTGGTTTTATATCTATTTTACTTCAAATTTTTATTATTTTTAAAATATCTGTAAATAAGATTGCTATTTTTCTATTTAAAATATAATCAGAGGATCTTTTTTAGCAGATCCTCATTAGACATCTTTTTTTTGGAAAATAAGGAGGTTATAGATGGACCCAAAATCGATGTCTTTTTTTTCGCACAATTTCTAATTAATCTCCCCTCTATTTAAACTTTACTTTATTTTTTTTCAATTTAAATTGAAAAATCAGGTAAATTTAAATATCAGTTTACATTGAACTCTATTCAAGTATAATTGAATATAATTATACTGAAACTTTAAAACAAAAAAAGGAGGTGAAAAAATTAGAAAACAAACGATTTTACTAGTAATAACAATTGTTTTCACATTAGTACTGTGTGGAGCAGTGCATGCCGAAGATTCACAGGGAGGTGCACCAACTGATCCCCTGGAAGTGAATATGGAAACAGTGTCCTATTCCACCACCAGCAATCCCCTGAATGAAGCAACTATTAATTTGAATTTGAACCTGGAACATCCAGAAGCACTCGCCGGGGATAAATTACCTACAATAACCCTGAAAGATACACATGGTAACTCTAATCCGGTAAATTCAGTGATAAAAACGGGCAACCAACAATATCAGATTAATTTTAACAGTGATAAAACCAGCGTTAAATTGAATATAAGTGCACCAGGACATGTAGCTCAAATGGTTAATGTAAATCTTTCACAACTGGTCTCTCAAGATTCTAAACTCCAGAAAGAAGTAAATGTAAACTTTAGAGCCTACAAACTCTTGATAATCAGTAGTTCTGATAGTTACTCTAAAGCATTTGCAGAATCGTATAAAAAACTAAAAAACCAGGGATACTACTACAACCTGCACTACTTCAGTTTATCACAGTTAAGTTCAGATGATGCAGAAACAAAACAAAGATTAGAACAAGCTGCCATAAAAGCGGACCTGATAGCCATTCAGATGGTGAGTGGTCCTGATAGTGTAGCTAAAATCAAAAACCTAATTGAAAATACCAATGCTTTGGAAATTTTAGCCATTCGGTGTGGTGTGGGTTTTGTGGATGATCCTCGCTTTAACAGCGATGATACCATCACTAGTGAATATTGGGCGCAGGGTGCCCAGGAAAATATCCGCAGATTCCAGCTTTATATCTTAAATTCCATTGGCATGGAACTAAAAGATGGTGAAGATTTGTCTGTGGTAAAATGGCCTAATCAGTGGATTTATCACCCTGATTCTCCGGTACCCACTTTCCTTACCTGGGAAGAATACTATAACTGGTATCAGAATCATGCATCTTACCAGGCTGATGCACCCTGGGTGGGTATCGTGGCCTATGATTCCAGCTTTAAAGGTGATAACCAGGAGATGCACATCGCTCTTTTGAGGAGCCTGGAGATTAAAGGAGTAAATGTTATCCTCACCTTTGCCAATGCCCAGGGGAGAATTAACATAATGGATCTTTACTTTAAAAATGAAAACCACTCACGTATCGATGCTCTTATAACCTGTGTAGGATTTAACTACGTCTCAGGAGTTACCAGAGGCGTGGAATTATTCCAGGATTTGAATGTACCTGTTTTTGTACCAGTATATTCTTCCAATTTACAGGAATGGTTGGATAATTCCTATGGATTGGTGAGTGAATTGCACTGGCAGATTGCCCAGCCAGAAATCGATGGTAGAATAGAACCTATCCTCATGGGAGGTAAAGAAAACGCTGAAGTGGACCCTGAAACCGGGATTTTGGTGATAAGCTTTACACCTCTAGAAGATCGGATTGAAAGAATCACCAGTAGAGTAGTTAACTGGGTTAAACTGCGCCACAGGGATAATATGGACAAAAAAATAGCCTTATTATACTACAATATAGGGGGAGGTAAAGATGGAGTATCTGCTTCCTACCTGGATGTGGTGGCCAGTGTGGAGAATATCCTACAGGCTTTAAAAGAAGATGGATATCATATACCGGTAAATTATTCTGCAGAAGACATTGTGGACTTGATGCTCCATTCCGGTAACAATGTGGGTTCCTGGGCCCCAGGTGAACTGGAAAAAGTGGTTCAAGCAGGAGCTATAACCATACCTATCAGTGATTACCTGGTGTGGTTTGCAACTCTGCCTTTAGAACTCCAGGAAGAAGTTCTAGCTGAATGGGGACCATCACCAGGAAATGTGATGACCTATGATGATCAGATTGTTATCCCGGGAATCATGCTGGGGAATGTATTTTTAGGTCCCCAACCTATGCGTGGCTGGGGAGAAGATCCGGAAAAAATCAGACACTCTAACACCTTAGTCCCACATCACCAGTACATTGCCTTCTACATGTGGTTGCAAAACCATTTCGATGCGGTTATTCACCTGGGAACCCACGGAACCCTGGAATGGTTACCTGGAAGAAGTGTGGGTTTAGGAGAAGATGACTGGCCTGATGCTTTACTGGGAAACCTGCCCAATATCTATCCCTACATTGTAGAAAATCCGGGAGAAGGTACCCAGGCTAAAAGAAGAGGTTATGCTGTAATCATTGACCATATGATTCCTCCTATGATTCCTTCCGAACTATATGGTGATCTGGCTGATTTAAATGATCTGATAAGTAGCTACCACACTTCCCTTGATCCTCAAAGAAAAGAGGTACTCCAATATCAAATCATGGAAATGATCTTGAAACTACATATTCATGTGGATTTGAATCTGGATATGGAAAATGATTCGTTTCAGAATATTGTACATGAGGTGGAGCATTATCTGGAAGATCTCTCTGAAGAAATGATGCCTTATGGATTACATATCTTTGGTGCCCCTCTATCCGGGGAGCTACTGGAGGAAATGATAGAATCCGTTGTGAGTTTCCACCCGGAAGAAAGGGACAACCCGGAATACCGGGAAATGCTAAGAGAAAACTTGAGCCATAACTATGAAATCCAGAATTTAGTGGCGGCCTTAAGGGGTGAATTTATTTCACCGGCTCCCTCTGGTAGTCCCATAAGAAAACCAGATGTACTACCCACTGGATATAACTTCTATTCCTTTGATCCCCGTACAGCACCTGATTCTGCTGCCTGGGTGTTAGGAAAGAAAATGGCCGATGACCTGGTAAATTCATTCTACCAGGAGAAAGGTTACTATCCTGATAATGTGGGTGTGGTACTGTGGTCTATTGAGTCCATGCGTACCAATGGTCAGAGTATTGCCCTTATACTTCGTTTAATGGGTCTGGAGCCAGTATGGAGTTCTGGAAGATTAAATGGATTTAAGGTTACTCCTCTAGAAGAGCTGGGACGTCCCCGGATAGATGTAACGGTTTCTATTAGTGGATTGTTCCGTGATACCTTTTCCTATACTATTGACATGCTGGATGATGCTTTCCGTTTAGTAGCATCTTTAGATGAAAATGGGGAAGAAAATCATATCCGGAAAAATTATTTAGAAGACCGTGAAAAGTTCTTAAATCTGGGATTAAGTCCTACCGATGCTGAAAATCTGGCCATTGCCCGCATATTTGGGCCTGCTCCAGAAGCCTATGGTACAGGATTAAGTGAACTGACCACTACCACAACTGGCTGGGAAGATCAATCTGACCTGGTAGATACTTACCTCCACCGGATGTCCTATTACTATGGACGTAACCAGTTTGCAGTCAGTGGTCTAGAAACATTTAAAAACCAGCTAACTCGGATAGATGCCACGGTTCAGGTACGGGATGGATTATATGGTGTTCTGGATAATGACGATGTGGTGCAGTATCTGGGAGGTCTAACCATGGCTGCCCAGTCACTTTCTGGTAAAGAAGTGAATATTTACATTGCCAATAGCCGGACTCTTAATGTTAAAATTGAGGGTCTATCCACCTTCCTGAATACGGAACTTCGAACCCGGGTATTTAATCCTAAATGGGCGGAAGGCTTGCTTAAGAATGGATTCTCTGGAGCAAACACCATCAATAAACATGTAGAAAACCTGTTTAGATGGCATAGTATTTCCCCAGAATCAGTAGAGGACTGGATGTGGGATACGGTTGCGGAATATTTTGTATTGAATGCGGATATGCGTAATCAGTTAATAGAGGCTAACCCCCATGCATTCAAATCTATTGCGGCCTGGACTCTGGAAGTTGCCCGTAGGAATATGTGGAATGGTGATCCATCTCTCGTTTCTGCTATAGCTGATATCTATATTCAGTCTAACCTGGAGTACGGTGTGACCTGCTGTCATCATACCTGTGCCAACATGGCCTTTAATGAGTATGTGATGAGTAGTTCCACTTTAAGCCAGAATGCCCTTCAACAGTTTGCAAATATCATGGAGAGTGCTACCGGGATGAAGTTATCTTTACCTGGTGTAACTAATCCATCCCATCCAGAGTCTCCTTCAAACCCTACCACTCCCTCTACTCCCAGCAATCCTGCTTCTACTGGTGAAGTAAGTGACTATAGGGATGCAAGTGAGACTTCTGCCGTGGAAGTGGAGATGCAACAAGACTCAGATGAAAGCGTGGGAACTGAAAATCAAAAAGCATATGAGGTGGAAGAGGCCCATGCTGCAAGTTCTGCACAATCAGGTGTTCCCATAGCTGCCATTGTAGGAGTTATTCTCTTACTAAGTTTAGTAGCTGCAGGATACTTTAAAAATGATTTGTGGAGAATTTTAAAAAAGTAATCCTCCTTCTTTTATTTTTTTTTAAAAGAGCTTTTTATATAAATTTTATAAATAAAAAAAGTAGTAACAAAAAATCCTATTAAAATGGTTATGGGGTAATAACCAGGGTTCCAGTATTACAAATAAGGCCTGAAAACCAGTAAAAGTAATAATAACTATTATATATAATGTATTATAAAGATGGGTTTGAAACTTAAGGAGTGTATAATATCATGCTAGATTTATTATGGCAGTTAGGAATTTTATCAGCAGTACTGGTATTTGGGGTTAAAATTGGACTTGCTATGGGGTTTGCTGGTCTTTCTAAAAAGACAGCAACGGCTATTGCAACGGGATATGGTGCCGGGATTATTATATTATCCTATTTGATTTCAGATTATACTGATATTATATCTAAAGTGGTTTATGATTATAATTTTATAATTTTTGTTGTTTTGGCGGTTATAATCATTTATGCGGGTTTCCATACCATAAGAGAGTGGAAGGTGCATGGTAGAAATAATGCTAAAGCTACGTGCGTGGCCATGATTGCACCTTGTCCCTGTTGTTTTGGTGCAGTTTTAGCAGCTATACTTATGGCTGCCCCGGTTATAGGAGTTTCAACTGCTTTAGTGGGTCAATATGCAGGAATTATAATGGGCGTGACTATTATAGCAATTTATCTAGCTTCTGATTTTATAGTTAAGTGGTTTGGTAAACCCTACCCTCTTTTACTGGGCAATTTCATGCTCTTTGTAGGGCTTTACTTTTTAGCTTCGGCTATCCTTATTCCCAATATAAGTGCTGTTTCAGAAACTCAAACCAGTCCTTTAAATGTACCCTCTCTATTAACTCTGTTTTATGTTATTGTAGTGGTAGGTGCTTTGGTAGGATTGGGGATTTTCTTAAACAGGAAAAAAAGCACTTTACTTGAAAAATAAATGATTATATAAAAAAAATTAATTTATATAGGTGATTTTAGATGGTAGCAGTACCGGGTAGTGAATTATTAAGTGGCGGATTACACGTCATAGCGCAAAGTCTTCTTATTCCAGTTATTATTGGCCTTTTGGCATTTATTGTATATGCGGTTATTTCCATGGGAGGCCTCATATCAGAGTATTCGGCCCGGATTAAGATTGATGTTCAGCAGATTGAGGATTTGATTAAATCTATTGCTCATTCAAGCACCTCCGATGAGATTATTGCCACGGTGGATAGTAGTGGTCTTCCTCAGAGTCAGAAGAATATTTTAGGTGAAATTGCTAAAAGCACGGATTTGGGTCCGGAGTCTCGTGAGGCACTGGCCCGAAAATTAATTGAAAATGAAGAACTTAAAATTGAAAAGAGCCTGGAGAAAACGGACATGGTCACCCGACTGGGACCTACTTTGGGTTTGATGGGAACCCTAATTCCTATGGGGCCCGGTTTAGCGGCGCTGGGGGCTGGTGATATAAATATGCTGGCTCAGGCTATTATTATTGCTTTTGATACTACTGTGGCCGGTCTGGCTGCAGGAGGTATCGCTTACTTTATTTCCAAGGTTAGAAGACGATGGTATGAGGAATACCTTTCTAATCTGGAGACCTTAGCTGAAACTGTACTGGAGGTTAATAAAAATGCTTCGACGGCCCAAACGAAGACGGTTTACTAGACAAGATGAAGACCCTATGGCGGGAACCGCCAACCTGGTGGACGCCATGCTGGTTTTATCAGTAGGATTTCTAATATTTCTGGTATTATCCTGGAATATGCAGAGCGTGGTCTTTGCCGATATGTCCCCTGAAGAACGTCAACAGACCATGGAAGCCATGAAACAGGTAGCAGAACTTCAAATGGGAGAAGAACTCAATGATACGCCTGATACTTCTTCTGGATCTGGAGAGGGATATGTTCAGATGGGTAAGGTGTACAAAGATCCAGAAACAGGGAAACTCATCATGATAGAAGGTTGACACCCTATTTTATTCATTTTAGGTGAATTTGATTTATTTTTTAGGGAGTCTTAATTTTTACATTTTTACATTTCTTTATTTTTATTAAGTATTATTTCAAATCAAAAATTTTATTCTATCTGATGCTCATTTATTCATATGGAAGAGAAAGATACATGTGAAATTGTCTGTGCACATGAAGAAGAAGTAAATTTTGTAAAGTCTAAAATGCTTCAAGATGAACTTCTTTTTGAAGTATCTGATAATTTTAAAGTATTTGTGATTCTACCCGACTTAAAATCCTCTATGCATTATCTCAAAGAGAATTATGTGTTTGTGATCTGGCTGCAGCACTTGAAATGAATCAGTCTGCTATTTCTCATCAGCTTCGAGTTTTAAGAAGCAAAAATCTGGTAAAATTCAAAAAAGTAGGTAAAATGGCTTACTATTCTCTTGCTGATCAACATGTGGTTGCATTAATTGAGCTTTGCGTGGAGCATACCAAAGAGAAGCTGTAGTTTAAAAAAATACTTTTTTCTATTTATTAAATTTTTTTAAATAAAATAAGAAATAACTTATATGAAATTAAAAATATAATTGCCACTAATAATCCTAATATTATCCAATGGAGATTTAATAAGTTTGCAATATAGGTTCCTAAATACCCTCCAATTGCAGCAGAAATTAATGCAGACCAAAATTCATTTAAACTCTTAGCTTCTTTTTTCATGCTTTAAGGGTGTTATTATTCTGTTTATATAATTTTTGGTAGAATATTTTTTTTAATCAGTGTATACGGATAATTAATCGAAATTTTATTTTACATTTCAGAAAAACATCTAAGAAAAACTTTTTTTATTCTATATTATTTTTTTTTTTATTTCGGTTTTCACCATAATCATTAAATATATGTTCATATGAATACACAATCATATGAACTGAACTAATGTTTTAGGTGAGTATCAGATGGCACAGAAAAATGAGAAAAATGAAATAGACCCTGAAAAAATACCTGCACAAAAAACTGACAATTTTTGCTGTAGTCATAATCACGAATCAGGAATAAAAGATCAGGAATATAAAAATTTCAAACCAGAAATAAAAGAATGCAATGCTGAACAAAATATTAAAAAAAAACATAATCAAAATGATATAGAAAGTTCCTGTGGATGCTGTGCTGCAGACCTATTTGAAGAAAAAGAACCGGCTAAAAGACGAAAACATATTTACATAATAAGTATATCTGCCCTAATTTTCATTCTAGGATTATATTTTAATTTTTTTACCACCTATAAACTTCCTTCAGAAATATTATTTTTAATGGTAGTCGCCCTTTCTGGCTATAAATCCATTCCCCAGGGAATAAAATCATTTTTTAAAGGTAAATTCAATATAAACTTTTTAGCTACCATTGCCGTAGTAGGTGCTTTTTTAATAGGTGAAGGCGCAGAAGGAGCATCAGTTATATTTTTGTTCTATATTGCTGAATTTTTAGAAGAACGTGCGGGTGAAAGAGCCAGAAATTCAATAGGCGCCCTGTTAAAACTGGCCCCGGAAACTGCAACTATTAAAAAGAATAATCAAAAATTGGAAGTTAATGTAGAAACTATTGAACCGGGAGACATTGTGGTGATACGGCCTGGTGATAAAATTCCAGTAGATGGACTGGTAATTGAAGGTAATTCTGATGTAAATCAGGCCCATATAACTGGAGAAAGCATACCGGTAACTAAAGTAGAAGGCAGCAAAGTTTTTGCTGGCACCCTCAATGGAGAAGGCTATCTGGAGGTACAGGTTACCAAAAAGAGTGATGAAACTATAATATCTAAGATTATAAAGCTGGTTAAAGATTCCCGGTTGAAAAAATCAAAAACTGAAGCTTTCATTGATAGATTTGCAAATTATTACACTCCCCTGGCTATAGGAATGGCCCTAATTGTGGCCACCGTACCTCATTTTATCCTGGGCCTTTCTTTTGACACCTGGTTTTACCGGGCTTTAGTTCTTCTCGTGGTTTCATGTCCCTGTGCTTTAGCCATATCCACACCCATATCTATGGTTTCTGGAATAACCGCTGCAAGTCGAAAGGGAATATTAATAAAAAGTGGAGAATATGTAGAAGAAATGCAAAATATTGAAGCCATGGTCTTTGATAAAACCGGAACACTCACCCGGGGAAAATTAGAAATTACAGATATCATCCCCTTAAATAATTATTCCCTCCCTGAAATTTCCCAAATAGCAGCATCACTAGAATCAAAATCTAAACATCCCCTGGCCCAGGCTATGGTTAACTATGCTCAGGAATCAAATATAAAACTTAAAGAAATTAAAGAATTCGAATCAATCACTGGTAAGGGTTTAAAGGGAAAAATCAATAATAAAATATTCTATATTGGTAAAAAGAGTTTATTTGCAGATAATATTGAATATCCTGATGAAATTATAGAAAAACTGGAAAATGAAGGTAAAACCACCATAATCCTGGGGAATGAACACCACCTTATGGGGGTCATTGGACTCTCAGATAAGATAAGGGATACCTCCATCAATACCATTTCCCAATTAAAAAGCAGGGGAATTAAAACAATAATGCTCACCGGAGATAACCAGGGGACAGCCAGAGTAGTAAAAGAAAAATTAGCCCTTGATGAGTATTATTCTGGACTATTACCTGAAGATAAAGTAAAAATCGTGGAAAGACTATCAAGTAAATATAGAAGTGTGGCCATGATTGGTGATGGAGTAAATGATGCTCCTGCACTGGCCCGGTCAAATGTGGGTATTGCCATGGGAATTAATGGTTCTGATGTGGCAATAGAAACTGCAGATATAACCCTAATGAATGATGACATATCTAAAGTGGATTATCTGATTAATTTAAGTAAAAAAACCATGGCTATAGTTAAACAGAACGTTTATACATCTATTTTAATTAAAACTTCCCTGGCTATACTGGCGGTATTTGGATTTGTTCCTTTATGGATGGGTGTTTTAGTAGGAGATATGGGTTTAAGTATTGTGGTAATATTAAATGCTTACCGTATAGGGAATAAAACCAGAAATTTGAGTTTTAGAAAATAGTAAAATAATTTTTCAGGTTTTTTTAGCTAATCTTACCTGAAGAATTTATTTATAAATAGCCATAGGGGGTCACTGTAAAAAAAAAAATTGGATGTTTTTTTTTTAGATTAATTTTTTAATCGGCTATATTCGATAATTATAATTAATGGAAAAATAAACAATTTTTATGATGGAAGTAATTCCCGTTCTGGATTTAAAATCAGGAATAGCTGTATCAGGACAATCAGGTAAAAGAGATACTTATACTCCTTTAAAAACTGTTTATAGTACTTCCAGTGATCCGGTGATGATTTCCAATTCCCTTAGACAAAATGGAGCCCGGCAGATTTATGTGGCTGACCTGGATATGATTGAAAAAAAGGGCTCTAATCTGGATGTGGCTCAAAAAATCAACCTTTTTTTACCAGTGATTTTAGATTGTGGGGTTAGGAATCTGGAAACATTTAAATTCGCCCTCAAATTTGCCTACAAAATAATCGTGGCCACAGAAACACTAGAAAGCGTGGAGGAGCTGGATAGAATCTGTGAAAAGTTCCCTGCCTCCCGCATGGTGGTGAGTGTGGATGTTAAAAAGGGCAAACTATATGCTCCTAAGTTGGACTTGACCCTGGAAGAATTCAAGGATAAGTTAATAAAATTAAATCTTCCTGAGATCATATTACTGGATATATCCCAGGTAGGTACCTATAAAGGATTCAATAAAGACTTAATAGAAAAATTTATTGATCTTAAACCATCCCTTATACTGGGTGGGGGTATTACCCCGGAAGATAAGGAAAAATTAAATACTCAGGGTATAAAAAAGGTTCTGATTGGATCTGCCCTGCATAATGGACAAATTCATTTATGAATATATTTTTTTGGTGTTTTATATAAATTACTTAAGCTAATCAGGGAATATTATGAGTGGATTTTTAATTTTAGGACCATTAAGTAAGGATACCATCATTAAAAATGCTTTAAAAACTCATTCGGTGGGAGGGGCGGTATATTATCAGTCCCGGGTTTTTTCCAGTTTAAATTTAAACCACACCGCAGTGGTAACCTTAGCTGCAGATGACCAGCACCTCTTAAACGAATTTCCAGAAAAAACAAAATTAATACCCGTATTTAAAAAAGAAACAGTCCGCTTTGAAAATAAATACTTCAATAACGATCCTAATAAACGCATACAACGTTCCAATGCCCCTAATATACCCTTAACTACAGAAGATCTTTTAAAAATTTTCAAATCTGAAGAAATGGACTTTGAGGGTATAATACTCTCTCCCTTATTATCCTCTGATATTCCCCTATCCACCGTTAAATGGTTATCTAAAAAAGATATCCCCTTATATGCTGGGGCCCAGGGCTATTTAAGAAACCTTAAAAATTGTGATATAAACTTGAATTTAAGGCCAGAGTTTGAAGAACTACTAAAAATGGTGAGGATATTATTTTTAGATGAAAATGAATTGAAAGCCATAAAACTAAATAGAAAAGAAACATTTATGGAGTCTATTAACAGGCTGGCTTCTTATGGCCCGGAAGAAATAGTTATAACTTGTGGGAATAAGGGTTCTTTAATTTACTCCCAGGACCAGGTGCATAAAATTAAGGCCTATCCCCCTTCTCAAATGGGTGACCCCACAGGACTGGGTGATACCTATCTGGCTGCTTATTTAAGTTGTAAAAAAAATAATAAAGATTCAATTAAATGCGGGAAATTTGCAGCTCAAATAGCCACCAGAAAATTGGAAAACAGGATTTAGTTTCTATTTTTAAAATAAATGCTTATTTAGAAAACTTACCTCAAATAAGTCTTTATAGTGATTTAGTGGGTTTAAATGCACTTACACCCCTAAAATTATAGGTAAAATTACAAAGGGCAATAAACCTGCTGTAAAAAACATCACTACACCCATTATGGTATAGGTTTTATTATCATCCATTATTCCATTACATAGAAATATTATGCTTAAAAAACCTAAAATAGCAGGTAATATGTGGGAATAAATTAAGGATCCAGTAAATACTTCTTGAACCATGTTATCACATTTTTTTTTTAATTATACAGTCTTTAAGCCTATATTATGGTATTAGAATTAAAATCCAGGTATTCTATTAACCAATTATCTTTATTTAAATTTATCCAGGGTAAATCTCATAAGATTTTTACTTTTTAGTTGAATTATCAATTAATCTTAATTTTATAGTTAAAGTATTTATTATTCTAAAATCAAACTGATTGTTATTGATTACTTTATTTAGCTATGCTTATTTAAATTTATGTGTAATCAATAATTTACCTTGAATTAAATTCACACTGAGTTTAGATAAGGAGGATTATCCTATGTTACATGGAACCGAAGTTTTAAAAAAAGGCTTTGCCAAGATGACTAAAGGCGGAGTTATAATGGATGTTGTAAATGCAAAACAAGCTGCTATTGCTGAAGAAACAGGTGCAGTTGCAGTCATGGCCCTGGAAAAAGTACCGGCTGATATCCGTGCTGCAGGTGGAGTAGCCCGTATGGCCGACCCTACCAAGGTAGAAGAGATAATAGATGCAGTTTCTATTCCAGTCATGGCCAAGGTGAGGATTGGCCACTTTGCAGAAGCCCAGATTATCGAGTCTTTAGGGGTGGACATGATTGATGAAAGCGAAGTTTTAACTCCGGCAGATGAATCATTCCATATTGATAAGAAAAAGTTCACCATACCGTTTGTCTGTGGTGCCCGAAACCTTGGAGAAGCTTTAAGAAGAATTGATGAAGGTGCTGCTATGATTCGTACTAAAGGTGAACCTGGAACTGGTAATATTGTGGAAGCAGTTCGCCACATGCGTATGATTATGAGTCAGATCAGGGAGATACAGAATAAAGATGAAGAAGAATTATGGGCTCTAGCTCGTGAAATCGAAGCACCACTACCCCTGGTAAAAGAAACCGCTAAACTGGGCAAAATCCCGGTGGTTAACTTTGCTGCAGGTGGAGTAGCCACCCCGGCAGATGCGGCATTGATGATGCAGCTTGGTTCAGATGGTGTATTTGTAGGATCTGGTATATTCAAATCAGATAACCCGGAACAATTTGCCCGGGCTATTGTAGAAGCCACGGCCCACTATGATGACCCCCAGATACTCTCGGAAGTATCCCGCGGTCTGGGAAAAGCAATGCATGGACTGGAAATAAGTGAAATATCTGATTCTGATCGTATGCAGGAAAGAGGATGGTAAAAGATCCTGAGTTATTTTTTTAATTATAAACCTTTAAATTTAATTATTTCTTTTTTTTTTAGTCCACGGCATTCAGTCCCCTCTCCTGACTACTTATTCTTATAATATCCTGCAACTTACTGATAACCAGTGAATTTCCCAGTCCAGGGTCTTTAATGTGGGAAAGGCTACTTAGAAGGTATTCCACTTCGTCCTCTTTTATAACCATCATTACTTCCAGCCGGGCTCTTTGATTAATCCGTTTTCTGAAGATTTCATTTCCCCGATAGATTTCTTTTACCTGGATTTGCTGGGAATGTTTAAGTTCAGTTACTGTAATATTTGAAAAACCAGATGTATCCAGACAATCTTTTACTTCACCCATTAATCCCGGATCTAAATTAAATTTAACCTTTGTTAAATCTCCTTTGTCTTCCAGGTCCTGCATTTTTTTTGGGGTGATTTTTTTACCACCCTCTTTTTTTTCCGGGCATGACTTTCCAGCTGCTGAAGCTTAACTTTCTGCTGCTTTAACTGGGGGGCCTGGTTTCTTTTTTCGATTAGATGGGATAAACGGTTAAAGGCCAGGATTATGCTTTCCACCTGTTTATCCACCTGTAAAACTTCACCTTCCCTTTGGGATATTTCCCGGTGGGGTTCTTCCATAAGCAGTACATAGGGAATATCTCTACTTTTTAGAATATCCACCATGTCCCGAATTACTTCAGCCGGGGAATTTAAAACAAAAATCATAACTCCGTCTACTTCTTCCAGCATCTCCTGCAGGGAATAGAAATTATCCTCTTCGCTCTTTTTTAAAAGATAGTTGTGGGTTTTATCGATTGTAATTCTTTGATAGTTAAATATTTTTAACTCCAGCCAGGATTGACTTTCTAATTCTAAAGAACCCTGATTTTTTAATACCAGAATCTTTTGCACCATTGTAGCACTCCTATTTGATTTTGAATAACTTATTTAATGCTCCTTTTTTTTTACAATTCAGCTTGAACCCACGTTATAAGGAAGAAGGAAGCCTTATTCCGATAATCAAATATGGTAATTTTTAATATATAATCTTTTGCAATAAAAGGGCTTTCCAGTTGGTGGGGGTTGAAGAGACTATTAGAATGTTTTTTGCTAATAGATTGCTAATTATGGATTTGAGATAGTGTAGCATTTCAACACACTTTAACTTTACAATTCAAATAAACCTTCAGAAGTTCCCTGATACACTAACCCTGCTATAACCCTTTTAAAAAAATAAAAAAAAATATAGACAGGATATTATTTATTAATGGATACAATTATATGCTATTAAAATATAAAATCCCGTGTTTATAACCTTAAAATCTCTCATGATTAAAAAAAATCTGCAGATTGAATTTCAGTGGAGCAAAAATGGATTTTTCAATTTTTTTTAAAAAAAATATACCTCATTTATTAAGCCTTATGAGGATTACAGCCGCTCCGGTGTGGGCCTACTTATTTTTAAATGGATTATACTTTTATTCCCTTCTAGTATTTCTTTTAGCAATCTTAACGGATTTTTTAGATGGATACCTGGCCCGGAAAATGAATGTAAATTCTAATAAGGGAGCTTATATTGATGTGACTGCTGATTTTATATTTATAAGCACCTGCTTTCTGGGGATGGGAATTAAGGGATGGTATCCACTCTTACTCCCACTACTATTACTGGTCATGTTCTCCCTTTTTATAATGTCTTCTACATTAGAAAAACTGATCTATGATCCTGCAGGCAAGTTTTTTGGATCATTTTTAATGCTAGCAATATTAATATCTCTAATATTCCCCTACCAATTTGTATGGAATATATTATTAATCCTGGTTTTAGCTATTGCTTCAATATCCATTTTTTACCGCTTCAAATTTATACTACGCCAAAAAGGGACTTAATATTCGGTACGGATAGTATAATAAAAAAAGAAACTCCAACTTTCTAAAAAAATAGAAAATATAAAAACTAACATCACTACCTAAAAAAAATAAAAATAGGTAGATTAAATGGCGTTTTCACCTCTTTCTCCAGTTCTAATACGGACCACTTCTTCTACCGGGGATATGAATATTTTACCATCACCTATATCTCCGGTCTGGGCATTTTTAACTATGGTTTCCACTACCAGGTCCACATTATTGGTTTTCACCACGACTTCTAACCTCTTTTTAGGTAAAAGATCCACTTTGTAGTCTTTTCCACGATAGCTTTCAGTTATTCCCAGCTGCTGGCCTCGGCCCTTTACTTCTTCTACAGTCATACCCGGGATACCTACTTCTTCCAGGGCATTTTTTACTGCTTCCAGTTTATCTGGTCTGATAATTGCGATTATCCTTTTCATTGTTTCACCTGTAAAAAAATTATGAATGTCTTGTTAATATTTTTATGGATATAATCTTATTAATCATCCATTTAAAAATATCTAGGATAATCTGTAACCAGATTCCTCATGAAGGTTGATGTCCAGACCCTGAATTTCGTGGTCTTCCCTCACCCTTAAACCCACAATCTTATTAATTAGCTTACCCAGGGCCAGTGTTACTAAAAAAGAGTAACCGGCCACCACCAGAACGGCTAAAATCTGACTACCCAGGAGACTGAAACTTCCAGTGATTAAACCTCCAGACTGCAGGGTACTGTTTAGTACTGGCAGGGCAAAAATACCTACAGATATACTTCCTACCACTCCAGATACTCCGTGGATCCCAAACACATCCAGCGCGTCGTCGTAACCTAAACGGGGTTTCAGGCGAGATACTGCATAGTAACATATAACTGAAGCTGCAAAACCTATTACTAAAGCGGCAGTTACATTAACATATCCTGCTGCTGGGGTAATAGCTGCTAAACCAGCAATAGCCCCGGAAAGAGCACCTAAAAGTGTTGGCTTTCCCGTATTAAATTTATCCATTAGAACCCAGCCTAACATACCTGCTGCAGCTGAAACATTGGTTACAATCATGGCTGCCACGGCCAGGTCTCCGGCACTTAGTGCTGAACCTGCATTAAATCCAAACCAGCCAAACCATAAAAGCCCGGTCCCTATCACGGAATATCCCAGATTATGAGGCAGAAGACGCATGTCTTTTCTAACCCCTAATAATAAAACCAGTGCCAGTGCAGCTACACCACTACTTAAATGAACCACCAGGCCCCCGGCAAAATCAATGACTCCTAATTGGGCCAACCATCCGCCTCCCCATACCCAGTGGGCTATAGGGATGTAAACCAGTATCATCCATAATGGAACAAATAAAAGCCACGCTGAAAATTTCATACGTTCTACAATGGCTCCTGAAATCAGCGCTACGGTTATGGCGGCAAAGGTCATTTGAAATAGTGCAAAAAGGCCTCCTGGTATGGTGGGGGCCAGATTCGACACGGCTTTTGTCTCTAAAAATCCACTAAAAAATGGATTTTGTAAGTATCCAATTAATCCGGATATATCCTGCCCAAATACCAGGTCATAACCAAAAACAAACCACAATATACTCACAATAGCGAAGGTAATAAATGAAAGAAACATGGTGTTTAAAACATTATGTCTGCGAATTAATCCAGAATAAAACAGAGATAACCCGGGTATGGTCATTAATATCACAAGAGCAGTTGAAATCATCATCCAGGCGGTGTCGCCTGAGTTGATTATTGCTACCATCCTATCACTCCTTTTTAAAATAAATCATAGTTTAAATAATACTTATGGTGGTCATATAAAGTCTTAAATTATAATTTAAATGATTATAAGCTATTTACGGTTATTATACGCTCAATAAAACTTTAATATGCATTTAGTCATTCAGTTATCTTACCTGGCATCTACCTCCTTTTAGTGGACAAAGGCAACCTTTTTCCGATGAGATATCTTTAAGAGGTTTTATTTAATCTTTGTGATTAATTATTTCAGGATATAATGGGATGGGCTAAAGACCTAACTATCACCTTCCATAGATTTAAATATCATCTTATACAAATTTATAACAAGGGATTTCGGGTGAAGCAAATGAAAAAAGATTTATATAACAAACTGGGCATTTTAGAAATAATAATCGGGATATTGATAATTATAATGCCTCTTTTCTATTTTTTCACCACGGCCATGGTAACTGGCTTAGGCCTCCTCTTTTTAGGTATGGCCTGGGTTTTCTTAAGCTTCAATATCCAGGAAGATAGTAAACTATTCGGCTCAATGGTGTTCTTAATTGGGATTCTAGCCATTATCAGTGCTTTAGTTTATTATACAGGTATAATTTCTTTTGACCCTTTACTAAATTTCTGGCTGGTGGTAGTGGGAATAATGCTTTTGGTATTCGGGATGATTACTTTCCTATTCCGGAAACAAGTTAATGGTAAATGGGGCAGCACTGGCCTACTTAGCATTGTTTTGGGAATAATCTATCTGAGCATCATTTATCAAATAATAGCAGGTATTCAACTGGATTCCTATTACCTGGCGGTTTTAATCGGACTATTTTTAATTGCCGATGGAATCATCATATTTTTCCTTAAACCATCTAAAATAATAGAACCTCTGCCCTGATAAATAAGGATCTTGTGTAATAGTAACTGTAATAATGATGGGTATGGATTAAAAAAACCGGGATTAATAGGGACAATTATACAATAACCCCCCTGGTTATTTAAAAAATCATTCTCAAAGGGATAGTAGTTTTTTAATTGTACTGGTATCCATATTTTTGGGATTATAAAACCGGCTTTGAATCCTCATATTACATCAATTAAACTGGTTATATTTGGGGGAGGTTATCATTGGCAGGTTAGAGGGGGCTTAGATGAACTTAGATAGATTAATATACTGCTGCAATTCACACTATAAATATCCATAAAATATTTTAAGTTTATGAGGCTGCTAATTTGAATCCAAAAAAATCAGGTAAGTTATTTGCTGTTATTCTGCTGGCCCTTTTTGCTTATGGCTGCGGATCCTCCTTAAGTCTGGTGGTATCTGACAGTATATCCCTAGAACTCCCCACCACCCTGGCAGCAGATGATGGCCAAATAAGTATTATCGGAGACCCGGATTTTGAGCCGGTACTCCTGCGAGAGAGAGTTATTACCATAACCAATAACACCACTAATCAAACCACCAATAACACCACCAACCAAAGTAATTTTGATTCTAATTCCCGTAATCGTAATGAATAGTGTTAGTTTTAATAAATCTGTAAGAAAACATTCCTAAAATTTAACTAAATTATCTTTTTAGCATAATATTAATAGATAAATGAACACTAACTGCTTATTAATCTTGAAAAATAGTTTTTGCCTGGTTTCTGCTCTTTAAAACTAATTTATTTTAGTAAGTTTTTTTCTGCTTTTACAACTAAAACTAATTTATATGGAACTAAACACAAACAACTACTATTAAAGCTTCTGGATTAATAGATATTTATTCCATGAAATGATTCAGGTGATTCGGTGACTGAAAAGAATATTATCGGAGCAAAAATTCGCAATCTAAGACAGGAAAGAGAAATGAGCATGGAAGAACTGGCCCGGGCCAGTGGGAATACCCCGGACTTAATAGAAAGTATAGAAAATGGGGAGATTGTAACTTCACTTACCCCTTTAATAAAAATTGCCCGGGCCCTGGGAGTACGTTTAGGAACATTCATGGACGATGTACCTCAAAAAGGACCAGTCGTGGTTGAAAAAGGTAAAAGTCATCAGGTTATATACTTCTCTGGGGAAGAAGGTCACAATAAAGAGTCCACTCTTGAATGCTACTCCCTGGCATCGCCTAAAAGTGACAGGCACATGGAACCATTTTTGGTGGATGTGGATATCCACCAGGAGGATAGCTATAAATTATCCTCCCACGAAGGTGAAGAATTTTTATATGTTTTGAATGGTAACATCGAGCTGCTATATGGGCAGGAAAAATATCAGATAAAGGAAGGGGACAGCATATATTATGATTCAGTAGTGCCTCATCATTTACATGCTCTGGGAGAAAATAAAGCCCGTATACTGGCAGTAGTGTATACCCCATTTTAATTAATTTCCGGGATTCAATTCCAAAAAATATTAAAATTTTAGTTAAGATGATATCATGTTTAAAATAATGGTTACTCCACGTTTTGGGGATATAGATGGTTTAAAACACGTTAATAATACTGTGCTAGCAGTATGGTTTGAAAAAGGGCGAAATCCTATATTCCGGATGTTTACTCCTGATCTGGATTTGAGCTATGAAAAATGGAAATTGATCCTGGTTCGGACTGAATTTGATTTTATAGGACAGATGTACTATGGGGATGATGTGGAAATAAGAAGCTTCATTTCACATATTGGAAACTCCTCCTTTACTATTGGACATGAGGCCTGGCAGAATAATGAATTAAAGGCCACCGGTAAAGCAGTTATTGTACACTTTGACTTTATTGAAAATACCAGCCGCATAATTCCGGGAAGTATCCGTCAGGAACTGGAAAAACATCTAATTGAAGAACCACAAGAGGCTAAATAGGGACCAACTTTTTGTATTAGAGGAAATAATAAAAATTAAAATTATTACAGGAAATACTAAACTAATATACTTATATTTTTGAAAATACTAAATTTAATAAAACTTATCAGGTGAATACATGGTCTTTACTGAGGATACCATAGGGGAATTTTTTGAAAAAGAAGTAGAAAAACATCCAGACCGGGAATTCATGGTTTACCCTGATCGGGATTTACGATTCACATATCTTGAATTCAATCAAAGGGTGGATATGCTGGCCAAGGGTCTGCTGTCTATCGGCCTGAAAAAAGGAGACCATGTGGGTATATGGGCTAAAAATGTTCCGGACTGGCTCACCTTCATGTTTGCCACGGCTAAAATAGGTGTGGTGCTGGTAACAGTTAACACGGCCTATAAAAGCCATGAACTGGCCTATGTAATGAAACAATCTGATATGAAAGCACTGGCCATCATAGATGGCTTCCGGGATGTGGATTATGTGGAAACTGTTTACAGCCTGGTGGAGGAACTTAAAACTCATAGCCGGGGTAATTTGAAGAGTAAAGAATTCCCGCACCTGAAGAGTGTGATTTACATTGGCCCGGAAAAACATCGGGGGATGTATAACACTCCGGAATTATTACTTTTAGGAAAACACGCCTCAGATGAGGCTTTAGTTCAGGCTAAAAAATCTCTTTCCAATAAAGATGTAATTAATATGCAGTACACCTCCGGCACCACGGGTTTTCCCAAAGGGGTAATGCTCACCCACCGTAATATCCTGAACAATGGTTACTATATTGGGGAAAGACAAAAATTCACCGGTTCTGATAGGTTATGTTTACCAGTACCATTATTTCACTGTTTTGGTATAGTACTGGGAGTTCTGGCGATTTTAACCCATGGAGGAACCCTTATAATGGTGGAGTTATTTGATCCCCTGCTGGTATTGGCGGCCATTCAAAAAGAAAAATGTACCGCCGTATATGGCGTTCCCACCATGTTCATTGCCGAGTTCACCCACCCTATGTTTAGTATGTTTGATTTATCTTCCCTCCGCACCGGTATCATGGCAGGATCCACCTGTCCCATTGAGGCCATGAAGAGGGTGATGGAAGATATGAATATGAAAGAGGTAACCATTGCCTATGGTTTAACGGAAGCTTCCCCGGTATTCACCCAGACCAGTGTGGATGACCCTATAGAAAAGAAAGTGAATACGGTAGGGACTAAAATGCCCCATATTGATGTTAAAATTGTGGACCCGGAAACAGGCCAAACCCGGGGAGTGGGTGAACCTGGAGAAATCTGCTGCCGGGGGTACAATGTTATGGAAGGGTACTATAAAATGCAGGATATGACCCGGGAAACCATTGATTCTGAAGGGTGGTTGCACAGTGGGGATTTAGCAGTAATGGATGAAGATGGTTATTATTCTATTGTGGGCCGTATTAAGGACATGATTATACGGGGGGGTGAAAATATTTATCCCCGGGAAATCGAAGAGTTCCTGCATACCATGCAGGGTGTTAAGGATGTGCAGGTGGTGGGCATACCTGATCATAAATACGGGGAACTGGTAGGGGCCTTCATCATAAAAGAAGAAAATGTTGATTTAAAAGAGGAAGATGTAAGGGACTATGCTATATCCAAAATTGCACGTTATAAGGTCCCCAAGCATGTTTTCATGGTGGAGGAATTCCCCTTAACTGCCAGTGGAAAGGTACAAAAATTCAAACTAAAAGAACTCTCCCTAGAACTTTTAAAACAAAAAAAAGCAGAACAAGAAGACCTGGCCTGATAAAGACCATTACAGGATAATAAATGATAATTCTAAAAAAGAAAAAGAAAATTCTGGAAATGTTTCCTATTGGAAGTCCTAAGGGTGCCCTTAATTCCCGGCGGAAACCAGAATTTTATGGATATATCAAATTTAGAAAAACCCCCAGCGGTAGTAAAATCCACCGTTTTATGGTAAAAAATGACAAAGAAACCGTCCTTCCGCCTCAGGAGGCTATAAAATTATTAAGAAAACAGGCGGTTTTTTTAATTGGAAAAGATGAAGAAACAGAAGAATTCCTGGATTCTTTAAATATAAAGTACCGAAGGACTCAGATTTGCCAGCACTGTACTATGGATGGAAATATAACTATAATAACCTCTAAATCTTCATTTGATCATCACCAGCAAAAGATCTGTCGTATGTGTGCTGAAGAAGAAATAAAAAGGGAATTGAAATACCGGGGCATTAATAAAAAAACCTTCAATAACTTTAAAAGATTACTGGATAAAACCGGGAACCTGGATAAGGTACTTCAGGTAATGGACCCCAGTTTCGACCCTCTAAAAAATAAAGAACTCACTCTTTTTGATAAAATCACCTCTATCCGGGATAAAAACATACCCGAAGTAGATATTAATTCCTTAAAACTCCCTGAAAAATTCAAAAGAGCTCTAAAAAAGCAGGGTAGTTCTAAACTATTACCGGTACAGTACCTGGCCTTAGAAAACGGACTACTGCAGGGGGAAAGCATGCTGGTGGTATCTGCCACCGCCAGTGGTAAAACCCTTATCGGGGAACTGGCCGGCATACCTGCTGCTTTAAATGGTAAGAAATTCATTTTTTTAACCCCTCTGGTGGCCCTGGCCAATCAGAAATATCGGGATTTTAAAAAGAGATACTCTCCATTAGGCCTTAAGACATCTATAAAGGTGGGTATGAGTCGGATTAAAGCACGGGAAGAAATAAAACTCCCTGATGATGATATAAAAGAGGCAGATATCATAGTGGGAACCTACGAAGGGGTGGACTTCATGCTCCGCTCTGGTAAATCCCACCTCCTGCAGGATCTGGGGGTGGTGGTGATTGATGAAATACACACCCTGGATGATGAAGAACGGGGTCCTCGACTAAACGGCCTTATTAAACGCCTTAATACTATTTTTCCAGGAATACAGGTCATTGGACTTTCGGCTACTGTTAAAAATCCCTTACAAATTGCAGGGCAATTTAAAATGAAGCTGGTAGAATATGACCGTCGTCCGGTACCACTGGAAAGGCACCTTATTTTCACCAGGACTGAAGAGGAAAAAAAGCTATTAATGACCCGGATCTCCCGCCAGGAATTTAAAGAAAAATCCAAAAAAGGATTCCATGGCCAGACCATCATCTTCACCAACTCCCGGCGAAAAACCCACCTCATAGCCAATTACTTAACCCGGCACCGGGTTACTGCCGCGGCTTATCATGCTGGTTTATCTTATGCTCAAAAGGAAAGGATTGAAAAATCATTCAGCCGCCAGGAAATATCCACCGTGGTTACCACCGCGGCCTTAGCAGCAGGGGTGGATTTTCCTGCCTCCCAGGTAATCTTTGAAACTCTGCTTATGGGTAATAAATGGATCACTCCCAATGAATTTTCCCAGATGCTGGGACGTGCGGGCAGACCTTCCTACCATGACCGGGGCCGAGTATACCTTTTAGGAGAGATAGGGCTGACCTTTGATGAGGAGAGCGAAGAACTAAAGGCAGTGGAATTACTGGAAAGTGACGTGGACTCAGTCCAGGTGTATTATTACCCGGAAGATACCCTGGAACAAATCCTGGCGGATATTTCCTCCTATGCCCTGAAAAATACATCGGATATTTCCAAATTTTACCAGGGAATGCCTCTATCTACGGACATAGATCAGGCCCTCCTTACCATGGAATCTTATGGCTGGATTAAGGTGGATCATGGTAGTATTAAACCCACCCGTTATGGAAGGGCGGTTTCTGTTTCTTTTCTTAATTCAGAGGATGCTTACTATATCCAGAAAAACCTGAAAAGAAAATCAAAAAAAGGACCACTGGACATTGCTCTTTATCTGGAACCATTTGAGAGTGCCTACTTATCCAGCCGGCTCCATCGGCAGCTTTCTCAGGCAGTGAAAGCCAATTTCTCCACTAGGCTTCTGGCTGATTCCACCCTGGATATTATTTCTTCTGGCGAAAACCTGGTTAAACTGGATCCCGGGCTGCAGGAGACTGTATTAAATATTCAAATTGATTTCATGTCCTGTGAGTGTAAGGAAAGACCATTTTGTGACTGTTTGCAGAGGGAACTTTCGTCTAAAATCATAAAAAGCCGATTGAATGGCTATGATCCCCTGGACATCAGCCGGAGGTTGCTAAACCGGTACCAGATACAGGCCTATCCTGGGGATATATTCTCCTGGCTGGATAGGGTGGTACGGATGCTGGATGCAGTTAAAAGAATTGCCAATGCTACTCATAATCATAAAAAGGCTAAAGAATGCTCCCGATTTATAAAAGCCATAGAAAAAGGTTAATAATATTTAATGCAAACATTGGGGGTAAGATTACTTTTTTTCAATTAAAAATTATGTTGTTAAGACAATAGTTGCATTGACAACATTTATATAGGTGATTCTCTCTACTGTATTCTATAAAATCTAAAAAAGTGATCAGAATAATTTTAATCCTGATTGATTTAAATAAACTTTTTAATGCATCTTTTAACTGTTTCAAGGTCTAATATTAAATAGATTTTTTAATGAGGCTTCTTTTAACAGTTTTCAGGGTCTAAAATTTTCATTTTTTAAAATTAAATTAAAAGGACTTCTAATAATGGAAAATACAAAAAAATTACTGCAAAGTGATAAAGAAGACCTACCATTGGGGTTCTTTTTATCTATCATCCATCGTACTCACTTTGTTTATCTTAATGAAAAAATTAAATCGCTGGATCTGACTGCCGGCCAATTCCCATTCCTAATGCAGATATCCCATAAAGAAGGGGTTTCCCAGGATGATTTATCCCACCATTTCCACATTGATAAGGGGACGGTAGCCCGGGCCATAAAAAAACTGGAAGACCATGAACTGATTTATCGCCAGGTTGACCCGGAAAACCGCCGCAGATACCTCCTTTTTTTAAGTGAAAATGGCAAAAGACTCTTACCGGAAATATGTAATATTGACCAGCAATGGGAAGAAAATATATTATCCGGGCTTTCCTCCCAGGAAAAGGAATTGTTAAAAGGAACCTTAAGAAAACTTGCAATTAAAAGCCTTGAAATTACCCGGGGTGAATAAATCATGATTATGAATATATTTGTAATAAAAGGGGCTGAACTTAATGCATTCTGATTCCAACTCATCCCCTAAAGAGGGGGCAAAAAAAAGAGTATCTCTTATTACAGGAGATCCTGAAAAAGCCATTCGTAAATTATCCGGGCCAATGATCATTGCTATGGTTTTGATGATGGTTTACAACCTGGTGGACAGTATATGGGTTGCTGGTTTAGGTTCAAATGCTCTGGCAGCTTTGGGATTCATCAGCCCGGTTTTCATGATTCTGATAGGTCTAAGTAATGGTTTGGGAGCAGGGGCATCTTCATCAATAGCCCGATATATCGGGTCTAAAAATAAAAAAGGTGCAGATAATGCAGCCATACACTCTATATTAATCTCAGTGGGTGTATCGCTGGCCTTAACCATTCCTTTACTTTTATTTCTCCCTGATATTTTACTGGCCCTGGGGGCAGGGGAATCATTATCCCTGGCAGTGGACTACGGTCAAATAATCTTTGCCGGTACCATCTTCCTAATATTTACCGGAGTATCCTCGGGAATCCTGCGGGCAGAAGGTGATGTTAAAAGGGCCATGTATGCCATGGCTGCTTCAGCTATAATCAACATGGTCCTGGATCCCATACTCATTTACTGGGCGGGTTGGGGCATTGCCGGTGCAGCATGGGCCACGGTGATATCATCTGCCCTGGTGTCTGCTGTTATTATCTACTGGCTTCTTTTAAAAAGAGATACCTATGTATCTTTTTCCAGGCGGGACTTCCAACCCAGTAAAAAAGTCCTTAAAAATATTCTGCTGGTGGGGTTACCTGCCAGTGCTGAAACCCTGGTAATTGCCCTTTTAATGGGTATACTTAATGGAATTCTGGTTATAACTGGGGGAACTGATGCGGTGGCTATTTACACTGCCGGATGGAGGGTGGTTATGGTGGCCATCATCCCGTCAGCAGGTATAGGAACCGCTCTTATTACCGTTGCCGGTGCAGCTTACGGCGCCCGAATGTTTGATAAACTTTCCATATCCCACCTGTATTCAGTTAAGCTCAGTATTAAAGTGGCCCTCTTACTGGGAGTGATAACCTACATATTTGCCCCTTACATGGCCCGGATATTTGCTTACTCTCCCGAAACATCCTATCTGGCACCTACCATAGCCCTATTCCTCCAGGTAATGTGTTTCTTCTATCTATTGCTACCCCTGGGTATCATGTCATCTTCCATCTTCCAGGCCATTGGAAAGGGAATAACCTCTCTTGTTATGACTTTATTCCGGGAACTGGTCTGCATAATCATTATAGCATATTTACTGGCCATAGTTTGGGGTTGGGGACCCTCTGGTGTATGGTGGGGTATAGTGATTGGTAACCTGGTAGGGAGTAGTATCACTCATTTATGGACTAGAAGGTATATTAAGGCATTAAAAAGAACCAGATCTTCTAATATATAATTTAAAGGGGTATTTTGATTTTACTGTGATCTGGTATCCCTTTAAAAAAGGCGAATTTAAAAAAGTAAGGATACAAAAATTTCCTTTTTTTCTTAAATAAAAATCAGGATTTAAGTAACATAATTTCTAAAAACCAATCATTTATAAAAGTAGAAAATAAATGACTATTATAGAGGGGGGGTTTAACCTCCTCTTAATGGTAGAAGGTTTTAAAGGTGTCCAAATCTTATCACCTCCTACCATTATTATTATAATCGAGTTTATTCCTTAATTAAAAAAGAGCTTACTTTTATTAAAGTATATTATTTCTTATTACATACCCTCTTCTTCTTCTAAAAGTTTTTTAACATCTTTTATTATATCTTTTATAGCTTTATCCAGCAGGGATTGGCCTAATATAGGGTCCACGTAGATTCCTTCCTTTTCCACTTCCCGGGCCCCTTCATCTATTCCTTCATCTTCTTGTCTGGCTTTTTTAAAACCACACATTCCCACTTCCGGGTAATCATCCAGATTAAAGCTATCCTTTAATTTTGAGGTACTGGTTATTCCTAAAATAGTACCAACAGATAGTTCTCCCGAACCAGCATGAGGGCCTTCTATTTCAACCATACGGTTGTTAAAAACTATTTCCAGATCTAATTCTTCTTCTAGTTCCTCTATAAAGTCGCAAATAGGGACATTACCTCCATGCCCATTAACCAGGACCACCTGCTTTAAGTTGAGGCACTTTTTCGCGGATTTTAAAGTGGGCTTCAATCTTTGATTTACCAGTTCTTTTGCCTCTATATGGATTCCATGGGGTATATAGGGGAATTCAGCAGCAGCATATAAAACACCTAAAAATTTAGCACCGGTTAATAGCGATGCCTCCAGGGCAATGTAGGAGGCGATTTTAGCATCAGTATCAATGGGTAGGGCGGGGCCATGGTTTTCCAGATGGGAACCCAGTGCTAAAATTCCGATTTGATGCACCTGGGGTGATAGAACATTACCTGCTTCCCAGCGTAGTTTCACCATTTTTCATACAACCTTTATTATTCCAATTCCCATATTTTATCCCCAATAAAATGGATGGTTTTTACTGCTTTTCCTTTAGTGTTTTCTACCATCTCTTTTCCGGTTATTATACTACTGCCTATGGCCAGCGGTTTTTTATGGGTTTCATCCACAATAACCACGGTGTCCCCTTCTTTTATATCGGGATCAGCATCCACCACACCAGGACTCATGACATCTGCACCATTGGCCATGAATTTCACTGCCCCCATATCCACCACCACGTAATTAAAATCCAAATCCATGGTTAGGGCCCCTTTTAGGGTAGGGAAGGGATGATCATCCAGCATCATAACCAGGGGCTGGCCATCCACCAGGATAACTGGACATTCTTCTGTTTCTAAAAGCTCTACTTTAGCTTTAGATGGAATTAAGACAGAATAATCACCTAATTCCTTTTTTATACCTTTTAATTTTTTCTTCTGGAGATAATATCTTTTTTTAACTTTCAAATAAACACCTTTAATAAATATAAATCAGTTTTTTAGATGGGGTCTGGCAATTAATACTAACTTTTTTTAAAAAAAGACCACCATCTAATTTATCTGGATTATCAGTTCCTTTTTCTTTTTTTAAGTACCCAGAAACTTCATTTTATATAAATATCTTATATTTTTATTATTTAATAATCATTTCGAAAGTCCCTCACCTAATAAATATTAACCTTCTTGGTGTGAATATTACTAAGTGTATTAAATAGGACTAATGTAAATAAAATATTAAGTTTTATAATATTGGGGAGATTTATTATATGTCTAGAGAACTCTTAAATAAAAAATGGTTTGCATGGAACCCATCAATAGATACAGCTGTAGCTTTAATAACGGCATTAATAATGATTGGAGGGGGCTATTATTTACTGGTTCATCTACCCTCAGAAAATGGTTTAAAAACAATCTATGGATTAATTTTTACATCGCTCCTGGTCATATTTCCGGTATGGTGGATTTTATGGCGCCAAAATGGATCTATTAAGGATTTGGGTATCAAAAAAGATGGTTTAATCCCCAGCCTGGTTATAAGCATACTGATAACATCATATTTCCTGTATTACGCCCTCACCCAATACTCGTTTTATGGGGCCAATTTAATTCCCCATTTTTTAACCAATGGTCTTATTTTATGGGAGCCTTTTTTTATATTTTCCTGGCTTCAACTTCGTTTTGACAGGGCATTTGGTATTATACCTGGAATTTTATTAGCAGGAATATCTTTAGGGGCCTACCACTGGGGAACTTACCCCTTAAGTGAAATTATAACTTTAGCACTTTTCGGGATAGTATTTGCAATTATCTTTCGTTTAACTTCCAATCTATTCATCATGTGGCCTTTGACGTGGAGCACATCTTCAGCAGTGGGGACACTTAAAGGTGGTTTCTTATTAGGTTGGAATGATGCTTCACTGGCCTTTATAGTCTTATTAATTCAGATAGCATTCATAATTTATGTCTTACATAATAAAAGATCCCGGTAGAAAGAAGTCTTTTTTTAAAAAATCCCCTCTCTTATTAATTATCTACTTAATTATTCACCTTTAAGTCGGTATGATGAATACTGATTACTATCTCAGGATAAAAAGGATAGTTTTATATAACTACTATCCAAATTATTAATCTAAAAAAAGCAATAATATGATAAATTTGTATTTTTAATCATTCAGAGCTTTTTAATTAAATAAGGGATAGATTAGAACTCCATTTATTCAGGGATTTACAGAATATGGAATTCAAAACTTAATTTGTATTCTAGCTGGACTTAAATTTTTAATGCAGTATTTTTCAGGAACTTAAATAATAATCTCCTTTTTTAAAAAAAGATTTAAATACTCTATTTTACAAAGAACATTATAACAAGTCTGATTATAGAACTTGCTTGTGTTGTTGATTAAATTCATGGCTAAAATATTATGGTAACATTCTTTTCTAATGATATAACTATACGTATTTCTAAATCAATAGCAGAATCACGTTATAGCTTTTTATCTTAAGAGCGTTACATTTAAATATAAATCCAGCCAACATTGAAGTTATAGGATAGGTGATAATTATGAATGCACAGAAAGTGAATGTACAAAGGCCACTTGATGCATTAGGCAAATCTTTAAATTCCCCGGTACTAATCAAACTGAAAGGTGACCGAGAATTTAGAGGGGTTTTAAAGAGTTTCGACTTACATATGAACTTGGTATTAAATGATGCTGAAGAACTAGAAAAAGGTGAAGTGACCCGCAGATTGGGCACAGTTCTAATCCGTGGAGATAACATAGTATATATATCTCCCTGAACTAAATGTTTATAATAGAAATTAGTTAATTTTAATAATAAATTATTTTAATATTAAGTAATTATACTATTTATTGGATTAATTTATATTCTATTAAAATTTTCATCTTTTTTTAGGAGGATTTAATAATGAAAGGTACACCCTCATTTGGTAAAAGAAATAAAAAGACCCACATTCGATGTCGAAGGTGTGGTAGAAACGCTTATCATGTTCGCCGAAAAGTTTGTGCTTCCTGTGGTTTTGGTAAATCCAAAAGAGTAAGGAGATACAGCTGGCAAAACAAAAAGATATCCGGTCAAAGGTTGAAATAGATGGATAATAAAAGCCCTATTGATGTGAGAATAATTGTGGAAGGCGCTTCTGATGTGGAAAGTGTTTCACGGGCCATGCAGGACGTGGCACTAGGCGCTGAGTATCACATTACTATCTCTTCCATCATCCCCACCACCAGCATTGATATTGCCCGTAAGGCGGTTCAAGGAGCTGATGTGGTATTAATTGCCACTGATGTGGATGGTCCTGGAAGAGATCTGGCTGAAAAATTTCAAAAATCCCTTAAAGACGAAGTAGGACACCTGGAAAGGATGAAATTTCCTTATGGGCATGATGTAGAGTACATCGATCCAGGGATAATTTCAGAGGAAATTAAAAATGCCATCATTAGGGCGGGTTTGTTATCTATTGCTAATATTAGAGATTTCCGGGAACTGGAAGACCAATTCATGGAATCTCACCAAAAAATGCAGGAATTATCACGAGAGAATAATAATCTACTTAATGAAAACCAGGCTCTATTAGATAAAATGGAAGAATTTTCTATCTCTAATGAGGAACTTCTACAGGAATCTGATAAACTTAAAATTGAACTGGAAAATATTAAAGCAGATTACAACCAGTTAGAGTCTCAATACACTGGTATTTTGAATAAAGATTTATTTGAAGTTTTTTCTATTATAAAGCTTTGGAGAGAAGCTTTTGATGAAGATTTAAAAGATTTAGAACATATTACTTTTGCAACTAATCAATTTAAACCAGATAATATTATAGTAGGACAGGGCTCCATAAGTGCCCGGTCTAAGGATAAGGCCATAGAATGGCTCAAGGTTATTAGAACCGCCCTTATTTTCATGGATCCTAAATCTGAAGAACTAAAAAACGATTTAGATGAGGAAAATGATAATCTGGAGAATCAATTCCAGAATATTTGGGAATGATCTTATTTTAAATTAATATTCTAGGGGAGAATCCAAATTGCAAGATAAGTGTGGTATTGTAGGTATATATTCTCATAACAATTCAAAAAACGTGGCTTCCCCTATATATTTCGGTCTCTATGCTCTACAGCACCGAGGTCAGGAATCTGCAGGGATATCCACCCATAACGGTCAGGATTTAAGTACCTACCGGGGCATGGGTCTGGTCTGCGATGTTTTTAATAATGGAAAAGTGGATGAATTAGAAGGCCATGTGGGTATTGGCCATGTGAGGTATTCCACCACTGGCAGCTCACTTCTGGAAAATTCACAACCTTTTTTTAGTGAGTTCCAGGGCGGAAATATCGCCATAGCACATAATGGTGACATAATTAATTCCATGGAACTCCGCCAGGAATTAAAGGCCCAGGGCCACCAATTCAGATCCACCACAGATTCGGAAGTCATCTGCCATATGCTAAGCCGGGAATACATCAAAAATCAGGACATGATTGAATGTATAAAGGCCGTCACCCGGCAACTGATTGGATCTTATTCCATGGTGGTACTGGTTAACAGTGACCTTTACGTGGTCCGGGACCCCCGGGGTATGAAACCACTGGCCCTGGGCCAGAAAGGGGATATCAATATGGTGGCCTCAGAAACAGTGGCCTTTGATGTTATTGGGGCTAAACTACTACGGGATGTGGAACCTGGTGAAATCATACTGCTCAATGATAAAATCACCAGTTATAAAATGGACACCTCCGGGATTAAAAGGGCCCACTGCATGTTTGAATATGTATACTTTGCCCGACCAGACAGCATCATAGACCAAAGAGATGTTTACCAGGTGCGCTTGAATATAGGTAAAGCCCTGCATCAGGAGTTCCCGGCCAATGCCGATGTGGTGATGCCGGTACCGGATTCTGCAATCACCGCTGCTATAGGATATTCCCGGGCTTCAGGACTACCCTATGGTGAAGGACTAATCAAAAACCGTTACATTGGGAGAACATTTATCATGCCCACCCAGGGTGAAAGGGAAACCTCGGTAAAACTCAAGATGAACCCTATAATCTCTGAACTGGAAGGCAAAAGCATTGTACTTTTAGATGACAGTATAGTAAGGGGAACCACCTCCAAGTCATTAATTGATGTACTAAAGCAAACCGGAGTAAAGGAAATTCACCTGAGAATAGGGTGCCCGCCTATAATCTCACCCTGTTACTATGGGGTAGCTATGGCCACTAAAAAAGAATTAATTGCTGCAAATAATTCGGTTCAAGAAATTAAAGAGTCACTGGGAGTGGATTCATTGGGATACCTTTCCCTGGAATCCTTAATTAAATGTATTGGCATTGGAAAGGACCAGTTATGTACTGGATGTCTGGATGGGGAATACCCTACCGAACTTCCCCGGGACCTGGAACTCTATGAATCCTGCCGCTGTTAAATAATTATTTTTCAAATCTTATTTTTTATAAAATCTAAATAAAATGGTTAATATGGTGGAACTATTATCTCCTGCAGGTAACTTCACATCCCTTGCTTCCGCCCTTAAAAATGGGGCTGATTCGGTTTATATTGGTATACAGGGCTTCAATATGAGGGCCCATAGCACCAACTTTTCTCTAAGTGAACTTGAAAAAGCCGTTAATATGGCCCATAACCATGAATCCCGGCTCTATGTGTGCACCAATACCATGATGAGAAACCAGGATTTGGACGCTCTGGAGAAAATGTTGCCGTTAGTGGTTGAATCCGGGGCGGATGCTCTTATTGTATCTGACCTGGGGGCACTGGAACTAATCCGGGATCACCACCTGGAGGCCCACTATTCAGTTCAGGGCAATGCATCCAATACCCGCACCCTGCACACCTTAAAAAAACTGGGGGTAAAAAGGGTTATCCTATCCCGGGAACTATCCCTGGAGGAAATAAAACAAATAAGTAGCAAATCCCCCCTGGAAATAGAAGTATTCATTCACGGGGCTCAGTGTATGGCCCTATCTGGTCGCTGTTTTTTGAGTAGCTATCTATACCAGAAAAATGCCAACTGCGGGGAATGTCTGCAGCCCTGCCGTAAAGCATGGAAAATGGAATGTGAAGATGGAAGTAAACTTATTTTAGAAAAAGAGGATAATATGGCTCATTTTTTGAGTCCACGGGACATGTGTATGATTGAATACATACCGGAGTTAATGGAATCAGGGGTAACTGCTTTTAAGATAGAGGGCCGGGCTAGAAGTGCAGATTATGTAGGGGAAGTCACCCGGGTTTACCAGGAAGCTATTAATACTTATCATACCGGATGGTCCTTTAAAAGCCAATGGTTAGATGATTTAAAAAATGTATTTAACCGGGGCTTTGATCAGGGTTTCTACTTCCAAAAACCCCTGCAGGATAGTCCCTATAACCAGTCGCCCTATATAAAAAAAGATATAGGTGAAGTGGTTAATTATTTCTCCCAGGTAAAAGCAGCAGAAGTAAGACTATGGGCTGATCTAAAATTAGGAGATGAGCTTATTATCCAGGGCCCCACCACCGGATCTGTGAAACAAAAGGTGGAATCCATGCAGATAGAGGGAGCTAATATTACCAAAGCTATAAAAGGAGAAAATGCAGGCTTAAAGGTGGATGAAAAGGTACGTCCGGGTGATCTTGTTTATAAAAAAGTTAAAAGATAACACCAATCTATATTTTTTTATTAGAAAAATTAAATTAATTAAACATTATACTTATTTAAAGCAAAAAGAATAATTATTTCATGTTGAAAATTACTTTGATTATAAAATCCCATCTAAAAAGGAGTTGATGAATTGATAGAAATTCAAGATGCCATGCAAAAAGAGGTAATAACCTTTAAAGAGGCAGATAAGATTAGTGAAGTTTCTAAAATTTTAAGGGATCACAAGATTAGTGGGGCCCCGGTAGTGGATGATAACCGAAAAGTTGTGGGTATCCTCAGTGAAGGAGATATTATGCGGCTTTTAGAAGTCCATTCTCCTAATTTAAATCTTATCTTACCTGCACCACTGGATTTAATCGAATTACCAGTGCGCATGAAGTACGAATTTGATGAGATAGCAGCGGGAATTAATAAAGCTGCGGTGGAAAAGGTCTCATCCATCATGACCATGAAAGTGGTCACCATCACTCCGGATAAATCCATTTCTGATGCGGCAGAACTCATGGATCAACACAAAGTTAACCGTCTTCCGGTGGTAGATGAAGAAGATAAACTGGTGGGTATTCTCACCCGGGGGGATATAATCGGTGCTATGGTGAAATCTAATGAGTAAAACCAAGCGCATAGCCATTTATGGTAAGGGAGGAATTGGTAAATCCACCATTGTATCCAATATCGCCGGGGCCTATAGTGAAGATAAAAAGGTTCTGGTAATAGGATGCGACCCCAAGGCAGACACCACCCGTACCCTCTATGGCTCCCGACTGCCTACCATATTAAACATCATCAAGGAAAAAAGGGACGCCCACCGGGATGATGTAATATTCAATGGATTTAACCAGGTGATGTGCACCGAAAGTGGTGGTCCAGAACCAGGTGTGGGCTGTGCTGGTCGAGGAGTTATTGTAGCCATGAGCCTTCTGGAGAGGCTAAAGGTCTTTGAAGAAGACCTGGATGTGGTCATCTACGATGTACTGGGTGATGTGGTCTGCGGAGGATTCGCAGTTCCTTTAAGGGAAGACTACGCTGATGAAGTTTACATCGTAACTTCCGGAGAGTATATGGCCCTTTATGCAGCTAATAATATTTCCAGAGGTATAAAAAAATTAAAAAGCCGTCTGGGAGGCATAATTTGTAATTGTAAAGGTCTGGATAATGAAAAAGAGGTGGTATCTCTTTTTGCCCGGAAAATTGGCTCCAAAGTAATTGGCGTTATCCCCCGCAACCAGCTGGTCCAGAAAAGTGAATATGATGCTAAAACTGTGATGGAGAAGTTTCCTGATTCTAACCAGGCCCAGATGTATCGTGAACTCTCCCGGGCCATTTATGAAAATTCGGATTTCATCCTCCCCACTCCTATGGAAGATGAGGAATTTGAAGAGTTTTTCCAGAAAATTTAAGGATTATTATTCTTAATTTAAATTTTAAAACTATTTTTACATTTTAGGGATAACTTAAGGCCTATTACTATTATTTCAAGGATAACTGGGATAGATCCTGAGTAATCAGCTTATTTTTTAAAAATGAGTCTTCACAGGTTTTAATTGATTCTTTTAAATCTTCAAAATAAAATAAATGGGAATTACACCTACAATCTGATGACCCGAATCCGGGTATTTCTTTAGATTTCAGGGATATATCACCGGCAATAGCACACTCCACCTTATGGGGGTTACTGACAAACACTACTTCTATTACTCTGGTGTGAGGTGCAGCTAAAAGGTAGTCCACATGCCAAAATAATTTCTTGGATGAGGAAAGGTGTCTTTTTATGCGGCCTGGTAGTGAATTAAGAGCAGATCCTACATAGACATAAAACCCTTTTTCAAAATGAAAATTACCCTTTTTACCTACAGCAAGGTCACATTCTTTTTTATTTTCAATAATTAAGCAGTAAGTTCCTTTCATTTTTTTCCAGATTAAAGCTTTTTATTCATTGTTGTTTTTTTAAGGATTTAAAAACATTACACCTTACATCCATATATCCAAATATTTAAATATATGATACACCATAGTAGTGGTATGAAATCATGTTCCACTGGTGGGAGTTCTGCTGAAAAACTAATAAAACAAAGGCAGGAACTACCCTCTGAAGAAAATTTATATGCAACTGCCGAGGTTTTAAAAGCCCTGGCAGACCCTACCCGCCTTAAAATACTGTACTTATTAAAAAAAGGCGAACTATGTGCATGTGAAATAATTGACGTACTGGATAAACCCCAGCCCACTGTATCCCATCATTTAACCTTATTAAAAAATGCAGGATTTTTAAAATGGCGAAAAGAAGGAGTATGGATACATTACCAGCTATCCCATCCCGATATCATGGAACTTGTAGACCAGATTATCAATAAAATCAATTGAAAAGTCTTTTTATCCCTATAAAAAGGTGGATTTAATGGCCAATAGAAGCATAAAAAGTAAAAATTTATCCTTTTTTGAAAAATACCTCACGGTATTCGTATTTGCCTGTATCATACTGGGTATTCTCCTGGGCAGAAGTGTCCCGGAACTGGCCCTAACTCTGGACTCCTACACGGTATTCAACGTTTCTATACCTATAGCAATAGCCCTGTTTTTCATGGTATACCCCATCATGGTTAAAATTGACTTTGGACAGGTTCTAAAGGCGGCTAAAACACCACGCCCGGTAGGCCTAACTTTATTTTTAAACTGGGTGGTGGCTCCCTTTTCCACTTTCCTCATTGCCTGGTTTTTTTTGGGATACCTGTTTGTGGGTTTTTTACCAGGTACAGAAATCATAGCCACCGGCCAGCAAATAGAACTCTGGCGCAGTTACCTGGCCGGAGTAATCATCCTGGGAATAGCACCCTGCACCGCCATGGTTTTGATGTGGAACTACCTGGCCCGGGGTAACGACGGACTAACTCTCATTATGATTGCGGTAAACTCCCTGGTAATGGTAGTGGTATATGCTCCCTTAGCCAGTTTTTTATCGGGAATATCTCAAGTACCATTGCCCTGGGAAACCATTGCATTTTCTGTGGCCATCTACGTATTTTTCCCCCTGGTAAGCGGATATTACACCCGTCGATGGATAATAAAAAATAGGGGATGGGAATGGTTTGAGAAAAAATTCCTGCGCTTTATCCAGCCGGTGAGCATAATAGCCCTTCTAGCCACACTCATACTCTTATTCACCTTCAAAGGTGAAGTAATCGTGGACAACCCCTTAACCATATTCTGGATAGCAGTACCTATCTTTGTAAATGCCATCTTTGTATATGCCTTAAGCTACTTCTTCCTGGCCCGGAAACTGAAACTAGCCTATGAAGACGCCGCCCCGGCCTCCATGATTGGAGCTTCCAACCACTTTGAAGTGGCTATAGCCACCACCATACTCATCTTTGGTCTGGGATCGGGAGCAGCCCTGGCCACGGTGGTAGGGGTTTTAATTGAAGTACCCCTCATGCTCATGCTGGTGGCCATATCTAAAAAATACTGTGGACTATATGGAGAATGCCACCTGGGAGAAGAGCAGTGCAGAGGAGTACCACCGGATAAAGGAGTATGTGAAGAAGAAGAAGAAAAGATGGTCTGTGACATTGATGATAAATAGAGCTGTATTTAAGCTCGAAATTTAATAATTGAAACGTATTTTTCAATTAAAGTAAAGGAGTATTAAAAATGTCATGGCTTTTCCTGGAAAAAATTAACTGGCATCCCCCCTATCGATGATGAAAATGTATGATGTGTATGAATTGGACAGAAAGTATATAAATGGAAGAATGAGGGCCCAGTTGTAGGCCAAAGTCAAAAAATAAATGCTTAAAGAAGGTAGATTAGAATCATAAGAATAAAAACAGTTATTTTATTGTTATAATGGTGAAAAAAATGTATAAAAAAATTTTATTGCCTACTGATGGATCTAAAGGCAGTGAAAATGCTGCCAAACACGCCATGATTATAGCCCACGACCATTCTTCTGAAATTTATGTTTTAAATGTTATGGAAGCAAGACCCACCTCTGGAATTACCATGGATATTTTAAAAAAGGAAGGAGAAGAGGCTTTACAAAAAATATCACAAATTTTTAAGGAAATAGAAAAAGAGGAAGGCTATGATAAACCACTAAAAAAAGAATTCTTAATGAGAGTGGGCTATCCCTCAGATGAAATACTTGATACTGCCCTAAATATGAAGGTTGATCTCATTGTTATCGGTGGATCAGGTAAACACCGCCTGGAGAGATATATAATGGGAAGTGTGGCTGAAAAAGTGGTAAGGGATGCTAAATGCCCGGTTTTAACCGTACATTAATCCCTTAATTTTTAAAAAAGAATTAATGATTATAAGGAGATATAATATTGAAAGATAAAGACTGTGGATGCGAAAAAATAGAAAAATCACGGATAAATAAGGTTAGTGGTATTGAAGAATCTTATAATGATTCAGATTGTGCTGGTGACGGATTTGATGAAGTATCTAATTGTGATGGTGCAAAAAAAACACTTAAAAAATCATGTTCAGATACGCAATCACAAAACGACGGATGTGGCTGCGGGTTAGAAGAAAATAAATCCCTGGAAAAAGACTCTTCTTTGGAAGAAGGATGTGGTAGTGGATGTTCCTGTGGATGGGATAAAGAATACCCGGACCTATCACAAGTAGAAAACCCCCTGCAAATGAAACACAGGGTAGATGATGGATTTATCCAGAAATTTGAAGAATATGCCCATAAACTGGGAATTTCCAGTATAGGATATACTTCCTTCCATCCTGAAATTTTAATTTCAGATAAAAAAGTTTACTATCCCCAGGCCATAGTTCTTACCATGCCCATGGATCGCAAAATCATGGAAACACCTCCGGGTGAGGAAGCCCAGAGTTATAATGATGCAGCCTATGAGAAGCTGGGTAAAATAACCTATAAATTATCTGATTACCTGCGAAAACACGGCTACTCTACCCAGATAGCCCACCCTTATGAAGCCCTGGTGGATTTATCCGCACTGGGGGAAAAAGCTTCCATGGGACTTATAGGTGAAAGTGGTCTTTTAATAACTCCGGAATGTGGCCCAGCACAGAAAATATCTGCCATATTCACTACCATGGAAAATTTACCCGTGAGGCAAGAAAACCCCCATACCTGGATTAGAGATTACTGTAATAGATGTGGAAAATGCATTAAAGCCTGCCCGGAAAAAGCATTAATTGAAAAGGAAACTTGCTGTGGAAAAGAAGTAATTTTTATACAAAACCAGTGTATAGGTTGCTCTAAAGGTTGTACCTACTGTATAGAGGACTGTCCCTTTGATACAAAAGGATATGACCATATAAAAATTAGACACGATAAACTGGTGGCTAAGTTAGAAGAAAAGAAAAATAAAGGCAAACTACTAAATTAATAATTTTTTCTCTCTGCCCTGAAGAGGAACAATTTCTAAAATTTTTTTAGTAAAATTTATATAAAAATAAACCCATAGTATTATTGGCGTTACTATCTGGCCTTTAATTACCATGGGGGTGATTAAATGGCAAATAATTACCATCTACTCTTTATAATAATTATTTCAAGGAATTCTTTGAGATAAAATTAAAAGCAGAATTATTAACCATAATGATGGTAACTATTTATCCAGTAAAAAAATGCTTTTTTTTCAGGGCCAGATAGAAACCACTAAACTATTTTTAATTTTTTACTGAGGATTTTTTAATGATTAAATATATTTTCTATGCACAAGGACACCCTAATGTAAGCTCCAAACACCGTTCCACTCTGGAAGTGACTCTGGATCCGGAAATAGGAATCCAGGCGGATTGCATCATCGGGGTTAAATCTGATAAAACCATGCTGGATTTTCCCGGAGAATTAAAAAAATCCATAGCACGTGAAGGGGCACAGGTAAGACTACTTTTAAGTACTCCTCATCATCGTGATGAAATTACAGGAAAGGGGCATCCAGATCTCAGCCTGGACCACCCCACCGATATGGTCTGCCGGAAGAGTGATTATATCTGCAGCCGTACCCTGATGATTAAAGCAGATAAAGCTGCCTGTGATTTAAATCAAGATTTAATTGAGGATTTAAAAAATAACAAAACCTTGAAAGTAGAGATAATTGTAGAATAACAGATTAGAACCTATTTTTTTTTAAATAATTTATAAAGCTAAAATAAATAAGAATTAATTAAAAATAATTATAATTAAACTAATAATAAACCTTAAAATGAATAAAAATTAATTAAAAATAATATTTTTAAGTGCAGGGGACGGGATTCGAACCCGCGAAGGGACTACCCCACTAGGCCCTCAACCTAGCGCCTTTGACCGCTCGACCACCCCTGCTAGCACCTAATCTACATATAAATTAGAGCATACCATCCTTTCTAAAAACAGGTATTTAAATGTTGCTCTTAATTTCTTATTAAAAAAAATTTATTTAATTTATTCTTTTTTTTGCATGGGCTTTCCACAGCAGACTATGGCACATTCATCACAGCCACACTCTTCTTCCACATTGATGGTCAAGCCACAAACTTCGCATTTGTATTTTTCGCCTTTTTTTGCTACCATACTTTCACCTCTTATTAATGGTATGGTCCCCGGTATATTTAATTTTTTGTTAGTCTTATTCCCTCTTGATAATAATCCTTTTTTACCATAACAAATTTTAATAAGGATTTAATTAATTTATAATTATGAAGGCCATTAGGGGAGTAGAAGACGGTGTGCTGGTAGATATTGAAGTTTCCCCGGGATCCAGTGGATTTTCCATAAGTTCCTATAATCCATGGCGAAATAGGATAGAAATAAGGATACGTTCTATCCCCCAAAAGGGCAAGGCCAATCAGGAGATAATCCAGGAATTTAGTAATATAACCCATAAAGAAGTGGAGATTGTATCTGGCCATAAAAGCCGGCAAAAAACCATAAAAATATTTGATACGGTTGAAAATGAAATAAATAGAATAATAACCGAGCTTCTATCCTGATTACGGATTAAATTGAATAATATTTTGATGGTACTAGCTTTTATAAGATTTCTTTACAAAATGATAGTTCGTCTTTCGTAAAATTAATACTAATCCCGTATACCTTTTTTATGTAAATTCAAAGGAAAATAGTAAACATTATATATACTGGAAAACATAGGTTCTCTTAGTGAAAATTTTCAATTTAATATATTTTGAAAAAAGGGAGGTAATTTGATTTGATTTCAACGGTAACTACTACCACCACCACGGTGACCACCACGGATGTAATGGCCTACAGTGTAATAGCCGTCATTGCTCTTATTGCATTTCTAGCCTTGAAAGAGATTTTAAGTTCGGAAGCTGAAAACAATAATCGTATCAGTTCTTTTATAAAGGGATCCAATGTAGCCATTGTACCGCTGTTACTGGTTTTTGCAGCTGTTGTCACATACCGGGTAATTACTATATTATAGGGTGGTATCATGAATCGTAATACTGGAATTTTAATTATAGCAGTCATAGCAATAGTTATTATAGGTGCCATTGCTGCTTTTATGATGCCTGCACAGGAACCGGCAGTAGCATCCACTTTGATTGCCATAGATAACCATGGTGCCGATCATTGGGCTAAAACTGTAGCAGTAATGGAAAATGTGTCTACTAAGGACGGATCCACCAAAAACATTTATGTTGAAACCTGGAAGGAACCAGAAAAGGGCTGCTGTATGATTAATTTATCTGAAGAATTAGGATATGGCAATGAACCACTTCCAGCGGGAACTACCTTCCGTATGAAGATGTGGTCAGAACCTTACTGTCCTGATCCCAGCGGGGATTGTGAAATGCAGCTTATTCTCCGTGGAGGAGATGAGGCCCATATATCAGATATTTCAATCCCATTTGAAGTTAATGCCACACATGTATTGTATCAACTACCTGCAGATATAACCCAGGGCAAAACTGAAATTACCCTGGACCCTACCAAAGGGGCTGCTTTATTGGAAGGTATGAATACAGTCTATGTAGAGGTAATTGCTACGGTTAATGCTGATGGAACGGTAACTTTCACTCCTGTTACTTTACCTGTTCTATGTGAATTGATTGCAGGGATAAGTTAAAACAACTTATCTATTTTTTTTATTTTAATTCTCAGAAACATCGAATTTAATATTCTAGCATATTTTATAAGTTTTAAGGAATATCTTTAATTATTAATTATCTAAATAACTTCTAAGAATTTAGTTATAGATATCAATTATATTTTTATAAGGTGATAACATGAAGGCAGTAATACCCGCCGCTGGTTTAGGGACCAGATTTTTACCGGCAACCAAAGCTCAACCTAAAGAAATGCTCCCGGTTTTTGATAAACCCACCATCCAGTACGTGGTGGAAGAGGCAGTGGCCTCTGGGATAGATGATATTCTGATAATAACTGGTAAAGGTAAAAGGTCCATTGAGGATCACTTTGACCGGGCCTTTGAACTGGAATACTTCCTCCGGGAAAATGGGAAAAACGATTTTCTACAGGAAGTAGAATCCATTAGCGAACTGGCTGATATATACTATGTTCGTCAGAAAAAACAAAAAGGACTGGGTGATGCTATTTACTGTTCCCGTAAACACATTGATGGAGAACCATTTGCCGTACTATTAGGAGATACCATCACCAGTTCCCCGGTGCCCTGCACCAGAAAACTTATGGATGTATATGAAAAATACCAGGCTTCGGTCTTAGCAGTAGAAGAAGTACCTCCCCAGAAAATAGAACGATACGGTATCATCAAGGGCCAGGAAATAGAACCCTCACTCTATTCCATAGAGGACATGGTGGAAAAACCACCCCTAAGTGAAGCACCTTCTAACCTGGCTATCATGGGACGATATATATTAGAAAGTGAAATATTTGACCATATTCAGGAAGTACCCCCTGGTTTTGGAGGAGAAATTCAACTTACCGATGCCATGCGACTCTTAAATAAGATTTATGGTGTGGTTTTCCAGGGAAGAACCTATGATATAGGAAATAAGGTGGAATGGCTTAAAACTTCCATAGACTTTGCCCTGGATGATAAGGAAGCCCGGATTGAACTTTTAGAATACATGAAAAATGTGATGAAGAATATTTAATTCTTCAAGTTTTTTAAGTTAGATATAATAAATCTGCTTCTTTTAAAATAATCAGGGCAATGTTTTAAACGGGATATTAATTTTTAATTCATATATCTCTCTTTTTTTTACTTCTTTTACCCAGTTCTCCAGAGATTAACATCATCATGATTATGCTCAGGGAATAGACTACTATTATCATGGCCATTACCTCGTATTGAGCACTGAAATTAGCCAGAGCGACCACAAAAGCAGCTGATGAATTTCTTATAGCAGTTCCCATACCCAGAACTGTTTTTGTATTTTCAGAGGGGCCTCCCAGCAGATATCCTATTAAAAAAGAGGCTAATACAAAAATTAAAGCAGCTAATAATCCTCCTGTACCAAATACTGCCAGAAAGTCCTGATAATTCAGACCTAAATATAGAACCACTACCACAAACAGGAATATATTGGATATTTGATTAAAGGTGGGTTTAATTATTTTAGCCAGTTTACTGTATCTCCATTTTAAAGCAGTTCCCCCCAGTAAGGGTAGAAATATCAAAACCAGTAATGAAACTGCTATAGATAGTGAGTTTACGGTAACATCCGGCAATAGAAAAGAAAGTGCCAGGGGGAGATAAATTAAAGTCACGGTGGATAAGATTAACATCAACCCCACGGCGAATGCCATATCGGCTTTTATAAACTGGATCAGTTTAAGCATAAAAGGGGATCCTGCTCCAGCAGCCATCAAAACCAGTCCAATAGCCAGGCCGGGTTGGAGGGGGATTAATTGTAATATGATATAAGTTACCAGGGGTACCAATATGAAATTAGCAGCTAAAGATTTTAATATGAGTTTTTTATCTTGCAGGGGTTCTATAAATTGTTTTGGAAAAAAACTAAGCCCCATAGATAACATGGTAGAAACAATATAAATTAAAATGCTCAGATTAGCAAATTGCTGTAATATTACTTCCATTTAAACCTATCTCCCTTCTGTATTATCGCCGAAACATGGTATTGGTCTATTATTATCTTATTGCTTATTTTGTTGCAATTTGTGGTTTTTTAAGTTCCTATATAATTTTTCATGCCATTTCCAGGCACTGGCTATAATATCCTCCAATTCAACCCACTCCACTTTCCATCCCAGTATTTCTTCGGCCCTTTTAGAGCTACCAAGAAGTATCGGAGGATCCCCTGGTCGTCTATCCTCCTCTTCTACCTGTATATTTCTACCGGTAACTTTCCTACAGCTTTCAATAACTTCCCGTACCGAGAATCCCTGTCCATTTCCCAGATTGAAAACCTGGCTTTTATTATTTTTTTCCAAATATTCCAGGGCCTGGATATGTGCCTGGGCCAGATCCAGAACATGTATATAGTCCCGGATACAGGTACCATCTGGTGTAGGGTAATCTGTACCAAAAATAGAGACCTTATCCCTTATCTCCCGGGCCGCATCCAGTACGAGGGGTATGAGGTGGGTTTCTGGCTGGTGCCATTCTCCAATTCCATCATCAGGTGCAGCACCGGCTGCATTAAAGTATCTTAAAGAAATGTAATTAAAGTCATAGGCCTGGGAGAAATCATGGAGCATCTCTTCTACCATTAACTTACTCCGGCCATAGGGGTTTATAGGGTTCAGGGGATGATCTTCAGTAAGAGGTATTTTCTCGGGCACTCCATAAACAGCGCAGGTAGATGAAAAAATAAAATTTTTTACCTTATTTTTAACCATGGATCTTAAGAGATTCAGGGTATTAGCGGTATTATTCTGGTAGTACTCTGCAGGGCGGGTAACTGATTCCCCTACATAGGTAAAAGCAGCAAAGTGCATCACCCCGGTGATGGGGTATTCCTGGAATATTCTATCCAAAAGCTCAACATCACCCAGGTCCCCTTCCAGGACCTCTCCCCACTGTACCAATTCCCGGTGTCCATAACTGAAATTATCCAGGATAAGTGTATCATATCCTTTTTCATTTAGCACCTTATTAACATGGGAGCCGATATAGCCGGCTCCACCAACAATTAGAATCATAGCATCATCCTTTAAATATTAAAAATGGCAATTACTTTTATAATACTTGGTTTATTCTACCTTAAATCCTCACCTATCAAAAATTTTATGGATTTAAGTCACTCTTAGCTAATCAGAATATAAAGATACCACAGCGGGAGCACTATCAGGTAATAAAGGTTGACTTTGTTTTTGGGATTTACTTTTAAACCATGATAGAGGGGATTAACACAGCACAAATCAAATAGACTCTTTTTAGAAATCAGCGACCTTTTTCGGGGATATTCACGGGAAATGTAACTGGAAAGTTTCATGGAATCCTGGTACCAGGTGGATAAATCATTAAAAGTAGTATTTGCTCCATGTATGCGGTAACCGGCCAGTGCTTCCGGGATAAAATAGAATTTATATTTAAAGGCCAAATCCAGGTAAAGTTTATGATCATTTAGAAACCTTAATTGTGTATCAAACTCCAGACCATCTAAGAGACTTTTTTTGAGTATTAAACTGGATCCAAAAATGAAATTACCCTGGAGAAGCTTCGGGAAAATATATCCTGATTTTTGAGGGGATGCGTAAATCTGGGTGAATTTTTCACCAGTAGCCTCACTTTTATCATTCAGGATAAGCCCTTCACTCCACACTATTTGTTCATCGTCCTTTTTCAGGATTTCTAATTGTTTTTCTAATTTTCGGGGGTGCCAAACATCATCTGAGGCTATAAATGCCACAAAATCCCCTTTAGAACACTTCAGAGTCTGATTTAAAGTAGAAGCAATTCCCATATTTTTATCATGCCTTTTAATATGGATACGATCATCCTTTTGGAATTTATCTAAAATTAGAGGGGAATTATCCTGAGAGGCATCATCAATGATGATCAGCTCCCAATCAGCTTCAGTCTGATTTAAAACACTATTTATGGCCTCTTCTATGTATTTTCCATGGTTATAGGAGGGCATCAGGACACTACATAGGGGCATGATCTATAACCTCACAAATCCGGTTAACTTCATCCTCTTCCAGCCAGGGATAAAGGGGCAAAGAAAGTATGCCCTTAGAAACCTGCTCCGTGCAGGGTAAATATGAATCTCTCCAGGGTAAATAAGCGGGTTGCTTATGAACCGGGGTAGGATAATGAATCCTGCTTTCAATACCATTTTTAAATAGTTCTCTCTGGATTAGATCTCTTTGGGGAGTATATATCACATAAAGATGGTATACATGTTTCCTATTCTCCTTCTCCGGGGGTGTTTTAACCCGTAGGGAGAGTTGATCCTGGTATATTCTGGCCAATTTTCTTCTTTTCTTATTCCAGCTATCCAGATATTTGAGTTTAAGGGATAATACTGTGGCTTGAATTTCATCCAGGCGACTATTTATACCTATTTTAGTATGGAGGTTCTTTTTTTGTTGTCCATAGTCCCTCAGATTTCTAATTTTCTCCTGAACCTCACGGTGTTTGGTTAGAACCATGCCTCCGTCACCATACCCTCCCAGGTTTTTAGTAGGATAAAAACTAAAACAGGACACATCACCCAGACTACCCACTTTAGATCCTTTATATTCTGCTCCATGAGCCTGACTGGCATCTTCAATAAGATAGAGATCATGGTCCTGGCATATTTCCTTTAACTTATCCATTTCTGCCGGTTGACCATACAAGTGAACTACTAAAAGAGCCCTGGTGCGAGGGGTGATTTTTTCCGCCACTCTCTCCGGATCGATTAGATAGGAATCAAGTTCAATATCCACCCATACGGGATGGGCACCATTTAAAACAATAGCATCCGCGGTGGAAATAAAGGTATGAGCCACAGTGATTACCTCATCATTTTTCCCAATACCCAGAGATTTAAGAGCTAAAAAAAGAGCATCAGACCCTGAATTTACCCCTGAAGCATGACGGGTCCCGATATAACTGGCAAAATTCTTTTCAAATTCTTTTAAGGCCGGTCCCATAATATAATAACCACTAGAAAGAGTATCTTGAAGAGATTCATTCAGCTCTAATTTCAGAAATTCGTATTCCCGGGTTAAATCCATGAAACTTATCATTCCCTCTCACCTTAAACCTCCATTCTATAAAAATCATGTACCACTGCTCTTGCTCCAAAACTTTCCTTGAATTTTATTAAACCTGAATTCAAATAATTTCCCTGTTTTTCGGTGGAAATTCCAAAGCTAAAATATTTCTGGTCCGGGCAATATTCGTTAATCAAAAAATCAAAGATTAGATCTATGGCTCTTTTGTCTATCCCTTCCAGGTTAGAGGACTGGTACTGGGCATGAGCCACCAGTGCACTTTCATAGACCACCACCCCGGAGATTATTTCCTTTTCGTTTCCCACCACAAATAATTTGATGTTATCTGGAAATCTACTGGCTAATAATTCCATTTCCCGGGGAGTATGAGTGGCCCTCGTATTGTACTTATTTTGCAAATTAATATTCTCCATTTCTATAAAATCCCTAAATCTATCACTTCTGGAGACTTTAAGACCATTGTCCTGACTTTTTTTAAGGTTTCTTCTCCGGTTCCGGTTAAAAGAAATCCTTTCATCCATTTTAATGGCGGAAGAAACATCTCTTCGCACCATACGGGCCTTATTTCTAAAAAGTGCATATAAATCTTCTTGTGCTGGGATTAAATGGTATATATGGGGTATGGCCTTGTAAAATAATGTTTTAAAGTCCTCCTCTTTCAGGTATTGCTTTAAACTCCTGAAAATATCCAGCATCAAGGTGGTTTGCATCTTTTTACTGGTAATCATCCCCCCGAAACTCAGGCCACTGTGGCTTCTTAACTGTCCACCCTCTCTATGGGCCGGCAGGAGGGCTACCAGTTTATCTTTTTGATAAAACATTAGAGAGTTATCACAAAATAAAGAGGAATGGTACTCCATGTAATCACGATTAAAAAAAAATACTCCATTTTTGGAATTTTTATTGAAATTATTCCATACTGCATAGTCTTCGGGCTGATAAACTTTTATCTCCATCATTAAAACCCTATCCAAAAGATTGTAAATTAAAAAAACTATTAAATTTCAGGCAATGATTAGTAACCTAATTAGATAAATACCTGATAATTAAAGCAGTTTAAATTGATCGGTGCTTTAATAAGGGCCTATTTTTTATTTTCTTAAATTCAGAGTAGCTGCGTATGTAATCTTCTTCTTCAAATGGTTCCGAAGCTAGTACCAGACATACAGATCCTGAAGAAAAATTATTTAACTCTCGCCAGACCATTTTAGGAACATAAAGGCCATGATAGCAGCGATTAAGGTGATGTCGCTTACTTTTTACTCCATCATCCAGTATAACATCAAAACTTCCATTGGCGGCGATAATAAACTGTTCCAGGTTTTTATGGGCATGCCCACCCCGGCTTTCTCCCCCGGGTATATCATATAAAAAATAAACCCTTTTAATTTTAAAAGGTATATGGATATTTTGTTCAATAAAGGTCAAATTTCCTCTAATATCTGTAATCTTAGGTAAATCCATTAATTTACAAGTGGAAACATGCACCACAGACCTCCCCCCAGAGCCTGTATATATTTTACATGGAAAAATATGAAAAAGCAGGCAGGTATCAATTTTTTTAAAAAATACCTTATTTCATATTACCCTCATGTTTTGTAATATAATATATGTTAAGGGGATTATATATTCTTTGAGATTTTTCATTTAGGGGATTATATATTCTGAGATTTTACAAAAATTAAAAAAGCTTAAACTGAAAAATTCTAGAGCTGATTTTTATGTGATTAAAGTAGATCTATTTTAAAAAAAATAGGGCAATAACCAACTTTTGAATTCAAATTTCTCAATTTATTAGAAATAGGTGTAAATCAATCACTTAGTATATACTAACTGGTTAATAATCCTCTAATTTTAAGAATTTTTATTTTATTAAATATTGCTGATAATTTATGCATAAAGTGGGAGTGCCGGTCACCATGCATCTATTTCGTTATAGTACTGTTTAACGAACACTGGGTCCGAATATATAAAAAAACTAATATCTCTTTTTAATATCTTGATTAATGTTTTGCCACTTAGAACATTTAAATAATTGATAAACCCATTCATTTCCATTCATTTGTAAATCTACGTCCCATGCGATTATTCTCCAGTCTAATTTTAATCCTTGAATATCAAATTCTGTTGCAACATCTTCACAATAATAAGAAGAACGAACATCATCTTTATGGTCTAAAAACCAATTGGATGGACTAATACTATTCTTAACATATTTGGATAAGTATTTTCCCGGAGGAAACTTAAGTTTAAATATCTAATTTTTTATAAACCCATAAATAATATCTTATTTGTGGAATAACCTCTTCAAAAATTAGGATAAATCTTTCAATAAATAATTAATAATAGTATTCACAAATTAAATCACATAATAATTGTTACTTTGGTGATGGTGTTAATATGAATGTTTTTCGTGTCATGAAAAATCACAAAAGTGAGATAAAGGCCAAATATGATGTCAAGAGAATAGGGATATTTGGTTCTTATGCCAAAGGCTTGCAAGATGAAGAAAGCGATATAGATGTGTTGGTAGAATTTGAAAATCCTACCTTTGATAATTTCATGGAACTATCATTCTATCTGGAAGATTTATTTGGTAAAAGTGTAGATCTTCTTACTCCCAAAAGCTTAAGTCCTTACATGCGCCCTTCAGTGGAAAAAGAGGTAGTTTGGTGTGAATGAGGATAAAGTCTTCTTGGAACACATTTCAGATGAAATAGAATTCCTTGAAACCAATTTCTATGATTTGGAACTTGAAGATTTAATGAAAGATCCTGTATTACAGAGAGCTTGTATTAGAAGCTTGGAAGTTATGGGTGAGGCCGTAAAAAACATTTCAGACGATTTCAAAAAAGAATATTCTGAAATTGAATGGCGGAAAATAGCAGGATTAAGAGATAAACTCATCCATCATTACTTTGGTGTTGATTGGGACATTGTTTGGAATGTAATCCCGAATAAAATTCCAGAAATTAAAGAAAGTCTGGAAAAAATAAATTAATTTTTATTTTAAGTTCATCATTTTTTTTTAATTCTCTAAATAACTCTTTATAATTTCAGAATAATTGTTTTTTTCATTCTATTCCAATTATAATTGGTCCATATTAATTCTAAAAAAAAAATTCATTTTTACTAATTCAAATATAAGACTTCATTTTCCTATCCTCAATACCTTAAGGATATAGGCCTAGTTAGAAATGAAAATAAGGAAGATGCTGTTGGGTTTTAAGAAAGCACTCCTGAGATATCAGAATATCTATTCCTTCCTACCTCAATTAATACTTTTTATTGATGAACCTGTAGAAACTCTTCATCTTTAACAAATAACTAACTAAGAAACTCCCCACAATAAACGATCCATTACCATTTAATGTTCTTGAAGATAAGGTTAATTTTTTTCAAATAAACCAGGATAAAAGAATCAAAAATCCGGGATTATTGACTCCCTATTCCTCGTACTGCTTTTTTAATAAGAATGGAAATTTTTTCTTCTTCAAAAGGTGTTAACTCCAGGAGGGCATAGGAAGTGGGCCATAGATTACCCTCATCTAGAGCGGCACTTTCATTAAATCCCAGGGTCATGTATCTCTCGTTTTCATCTCCCCTAAAAAAGCAGATTACTTTACCATTCAGGGCATAGGCAGGCATCCCATACCAGAGCCGGGGTGTTAGGGTGGGAGAACTATTCATTATTATGTTATGAAGTTTTTCTCCCATCTTCTGGTATTTATCTGGCATCTGGGCTATTTTTGAGAGCACCATGCTCTCTTTGTCCTCATTTTTACTTTTTTTGCTAGTATGGCTTTGCTTTTTCATATATTTACCTCTCACCATAAGTGTGGATTATAAATTCTCTTACCTGGTAATAATTTTTGTTATGAGGAAAATATTAATCTTTTCAACAAATTTTAATTAGATTTTGAAAATTTTTATCGGCCTCCTGATTCCCTGTAATCCCAATTAAAGTAAAATTATATTAGTTTCGGCTAACAGATATATTATGGAAAACAATTTTTGCATAAAAAGGAGGGATTTTATGGGTGAAAAAACAGGCGAATTAAAAGGAAAAGCTAAGGAAAAAGAGGGTGAATTAAAAGGGAAAGCCAAAGAACTAAAAGGAGAACTAAAAGGCAAATCCAAAGAACTAAAAGGGGAAGCTAAAGAAGCAAAAGGCAAAGTAAAAGAAAAAGCCAAAGAAGCAGAGGAAAAAATTAAATCCAAACTGGATAAATAACCACCTCTTATTCTCTTTTTTTTTAATAACCCTCAAAAACCTAATATAATGGGCTTTAGTTTAAGCTGGATAAAGGATGTAAAATTATGAGAAGCATATTGTATTACATTATAGTTATAATCTTCATTATAATCCTGTTAAGGATTCTGGGACTATACTAGGATTATAAATCAATTCTAATATGCATATTAATTAAGTTACATAACATGCTAAATTTTAACTATTTCTAATATATTATAAAGTAAAAAGTGATGTAATGGGCAAAATCACCTTTAAAGGCCGACTAAAAGGGATAAATGGGTTTAATCTACCCCCCTATAAGGTGGTAATTTCTAATCCAGACCAGATTGGTTTACTGGGTGGGGGTAAATTAGGAGAAAGCAGTACCCCCAACCAGGGGGAATTTCAGGTGAAAACAGATCTTTCATCTGATGATACTCTTTTTACCGGCCATCAATTTAAAATCAAAATGGAAATACTCCTGGAGGATGATTTAATCTATGAAACCCAGCTTGCCGGGGAATTTACCGGTGAGGTGATCAACCTGGGTGAAATAGAAATACAGGGTAATCATCATGGAGTTACCGGAAAGGTGGTGGATGAAGAAGGCCAGCCTTTACCTGATCTGGTGGCGGTGGCCCGTAAAGTGAATAGAAAGGAAAACTCTATTCTGGAAAAGGATCCGCTTAAACTGGTGGATAAAGTATTACCGGAGATTTTTAAAAGTGAGGGGATACTGGGTAAATCCCGCACCAATAAAAAAGGATATTATCAAATATATTACCCTCCTTCCAGTTACCATACTCTTTTAGGTGAAAAAGAGGATATAGAATTGGTGGTACGGGATAGCCTGGATGTAAGTGATCTTTATATTGGTGAAAAAATTCAGGATCCATCTTACACCATAACAAAGGCCGATGATATACAATTAAACCGGCAAGATGCTGAGGGATGGCTGGTAACACTGGGCAGGTCACAAAAATCAAGGTACACCACTAAAAATAAGGTGGAGGTATTAATTGATAATGAGGTGGCCCTGGAGAGCATGCTAAGAGAGATTAACCAGGCCCAAAATTTCATCTACCTGACCCAGTTTGAATTTGATCCCGGCCTGGTGGCCACTTATGATGATGAATACCATCCCCGGGAAATCCTGGTCAAGGCCTTATCCCGGGCCAGTAAAAGAGGAGTGGAAGTAAAAATAATCCTCAATGAGAATCTACTGGTTCCGGATAATTTCATCCAGATAAGGGACTATTTCCATGAAAGTGGAGTGGAGGTGAGGGAATTCACCTCTAAGGGCCTGTATGTGATGCATGCCAAGACCCTATTAATTGATGGTAAAACAGGATTCATCATCGGTTCACCCTTTAAACAAGTATACTGGGATACCACCTCCCATTTAATTGGGGATCCTCGCCGGGAGGGGGGACCGGTACATGACGTTTCCCTCCAGCTGGAAGGAGAATCCTTAAGATACCTGGAAGAATTTTTTCTGCAGTTATGGAACCATATCACCCAGAAAGAATACCAGGGTCAGGGCATGTTAAAAAGTCGTTTTAGTCCGGTTTCTGCCGGTGATATTCCCCTCCAGATAGCCCGCTCCATTACTCCTGATTCTTTAAGTAAAAAAGGTGAAAGGGGAATATTTGAAGCTTACCGAAAGGCCATAGCCCGGGCCCAGGATTTCATCTACCTGGAAAATCAGTACTTCACCAATAAAACCCTGATTAAGGCCCTTAAAAATGCCTTAAAAGCTAATGAAAACTTGCAGGTGGTGGTGGTTTTAAATGAGAACCCGGATATTCCCGGTTATAAACAGTGGCAGAATGGTTCTGTGGAAAAACTGGGGATAAAATCAGCTAGTGATAATCTGGAACATCCGCAAATAGGATTTTTCACCCTGTGGGCCGGTGATAATCAAAAGATACAACCAATCTATGTGCACTCCAAGGTGGGTATAGTAGATGACCGGTGGGCCACCGTGGGCAGTGCCAACCTGGATGGTTCCTCCCTCACCTATGTTAATGAACTGGAGGGATTAGTGGATACCTCCTTTCACCGGAACATGGAGCTAAATGCCATCATACCGGATATGGATAAAAAAACAGGGGAAATTTTAAAGCTGAGAGAGGCCCTGTGGAGTGAACACCTGGGAATGGAAAAGGACCTGCTAAAAAAAGAGGAAAAAGGCTGGCTGGGATTATGGCAAAAAAGGGCTAAAGAGAATATACACTCTATTTCAAAAAAGAAACCTTACTTTAAGGCTCAGCTACTACCCTACAGTTTTGAACTAACAGCCCAATCCCAATTAAAGGATATGGGTGTCAACTTAAATGATGAGGATGTTTTAGAATAGATTTTTAAAACGTATTTACTTTTAAGATAAAGTTTTATGATGTTTTTTTTATTAAACTCAAATTTAAAGCTCTAACGATACCAATTTTTTACCATTTCTCCGGGAATATTAATCTTCTGGTTTTAAACATTTTTTGACTTATTTTCTGCTATTTCTTTTAGAATATGCAGAGACTGGGACCAGATATCCTCCTCCTGTTGCCATTCTTCATCAATGTCTCCCGGCCCTCTTAAATCCACTATTACCTCAGTTTTACCATCAACCTCTTTAAAGGTATAATTTTCCAGTGTTCCTGCTAATTCCTCAATCTCTTTTTCTTTTCCATCTTCCACCACACCTTTATGTTCAATAGAGACGAATTCATAAGGCCGGCTTTCTTTAATCTTACTTACCATTCCCGACATCATGCCTTTTTTGTCTTCTACCAGGAAAAGCATCTTACTACCTGTTTCCCATTCCCCTTCATAGAAAGAGCCGGGCATAAATGGTGCAGTCCAGATCTGGTAAGTATCCGGGTCAAGCATGCTATGCCAAACTTTTTTGGGAGGTGCATTAATTACTATAGAGTATTGTTGATTCACCATTCTTAATTCCCCCTTTTTTTTAAATCAGAAGTTCTAAAAATTAACCACATAATATATATTTGATTTTTAAAGATTAAAATATTAATTAAACCAGGATATTATTATTAGTTGCAACTAATCTGGTTTATTTTTAAGAGATTTTCATCCAATTTTTTGCTATTGATTCGGAATTATGACTAAATGACTATCAGGACCATAAAATCATTCTTCCTTAAAGAAGATTTTAGTACGCATCTGAGTCAAATTGGATACAATACGGGATAATTCACTCTCAGGAATACTCACCATAATATCTTCCTCATCCAGATCCATATTTTTCCGTGCACCTATATCCCCAAAGCCATAAGTAACTTTTCCGGTGAGGTAGGGTAAGGCCGCCATAGAACTGCATATAGGGGCAGCATCAGCACCCCGGGCATGCTCTCCCGACTCATAGGCATTGGCATGAAGAATTTCCATGCCCTGTTTGGCCTTGCAGACTATAAATATCACATCTGGCTCAAACTTTGCCTTACTTAAAGGAGCAAAAATCACCGCCTTAAAAATACCGGGTTCTATGTTTATCTCCTTTTCCCAGGAACGCTGCACCGCGGGGATATTTTTATATACTCCCCGGGGGATTAGAAAGGCCCCACTTTGCACCTGGGCGGGATATTCATGGATATCCTTAAGTCCGGCATAGCGAGCACCTCCCAGGCATTCCTCTTCCTGGGCGGTGGCATAGAATACTTCACCTTGTGATGCTTTTTCCAGCTTACTGCAGAATCGGGACTTACCTTCCTCCTTTTTAATATCATCCGGTTCATCCACCGACCATTTCAGGGCCACCATTTCATTTTCCAATTTTAATAGTTCCTTTAATTTCGCACCTGACTTACTATAATCCATATTTAGCACCTTTATACTTACTTTCGAAATTTAATCATTCCTTATTTAATTTTTTAATTAAGGTGGCCACATTAATTCCAAACTTTCTTATAACTTTCATTCCTTCTTTATCATCCTGTACTTCACCAGGAGCCCATCCAAAAACCATATTCCAGCTACAGGATCCGGGAACAATCATATCATTATATAAAAAGAACATTAACATTTCCTGCAGGGTGGAGGTATGACCTCCGCGACGGGCAATGGATAGGGGGCCTCCCACTTTCCAGGATAAAAAATCATGATAAAAGGACACCATCCCTATTCTCTGCAGGGCGGACATCAGGTCTCCCCGGGCGGTTCCAAAATAAACCGGGGATCCTACAATAAATCCCTCAGATTCTCTAAGCTTGGCTATAATCTCATTTAACCCATCATCCAGGATGCACTCATTCAATTCGGCGCATTTTTTACAATGAATACAAGATCTGATATTTTTACCAGCCAGGGATATTATCTCAGTTTCTAAACCTTCCTGCTTTATGGCACCGGCGCACTCTTCCAAAACCTGATAGGTGTTAGCATGGGGCCGGGGACTTCCACATAATAAAAGAACTTTTTGCATAAATAATCCTCCTTTTTTTACTTCCTTAGCAATTGTAAAAATAAATCTCCTACGTCCGCACTGAATTTATCTTTACTGATACTATTTGTTTCCAATATTTCTCTGCTCCAGTCTCCCATATTGGCCATACCATTGTAGATTACTGATAAGAGAATAATTACTTCCACGGGATTTACTTCTGGTCTGATATCCCCTTCATCTATACCTTTTTGCACTGAATCGATTCCCAGAAGCATCAGTTCCTTAAATAATTCCCTTACTTCCTGGAACTGGGGGCTGCGGTTCATTTTATCCCTATCAAACTGTTTTTTAATGGAGGTGGGAGAATACAACAACCGGAAATAGTCCGGGTATTTATTAGAAAACTCTCTACTGGCATTTTTATATAATACAAACTCTTCATAACCACTATTTCCTTTTTTAAGTTCTTCTTTAACCATTTCAACCCAGATGCGAATACCACGCAGGACTATGGCAAAGTAGAGTGATTCTTTGTTTTTAAAATATAGATAGAGCGTACTTTTACCCAGACCGACTTTCCGGGCTATTTCATCCATAGAAACTTCATTAAAGTCCCTATCAGTTAATAATTCCCGGGCAGCATCTATAATATCATTTTGACGCTCTTGCCTTTCTCTTTCTTTCCATTTTATCATTGACATGTGTTTTACCTACCCTGTTATAACTTCAAATCATATAAATGACTATTAATCATATATATGACTCATGAGTCAGTATATAGTCTCTTGTTCACCGGACTATATAAATGTTCTGGTTAAATGGAAAGGACGGGGGATTTTTTATACCATTTTTAACCTTCTACAGAGTTATCCCTGCCATAATAAAGGGGCCTGAATAAATAATTAAATTGAATATGGCTTAGTAGGCGCTGGGGATGGAGATGGAGTATGGAATAAATTAAAAAAGTCGATAAGGATTTAGGGGTCTTATGCTCCATAAGAGCCCCAGAAAATATCCACTCCATTTCCAAAAATAAACCTAAATTAACTGTCAGAACCTACCTCACAGTTTTAAAATTAGGGTAAAATCTCAATAAAGGGTGTGAATGTAAATAATAGGGATTATTTAGAATAGTTATTTATAAAAACTTTTTTTTATTATAAGATTCCTGGGCCATCTTTTGTTAAAATTATTTATTAATTATATGAGTTTGTTTATGATATCACAAACAAATAGGCAGATTTATTTAGTGTTATTACTAATAGTGTAGTGTTTGATTATCAGATAAGGGGATTAGTAATCCCTTTTTTTAAAGAAAATTCAGTTTCAGCTGTTTTAGTGCTGTACAAGGAGTTTATTTAGCTTTAATTAGCCGTCCTTTTTATTTACAAAAAATAATCATTTATTTTCAGTTATCTTCTATTATTTTAATGATTGATTGTACAAGGAGGTGAAAAACGTGAAAAAACAACTAATAATAACTCTAACAGTTCTGATATTAGCTTTCACCATGGTTGGTGCAGTATCTGCTACGGTGGATCCTGATAGTGTGAAATACGTTTCACCCACCGGTAATGATGATAACGATGGAAGCGAGCTATACCCTTATCTAACTATTGGAAAGGGAATAACTTCCGTAAGTGTGGATGGTACGGTTAATGTTGCTGATGGGACCTACTACGAACATCTGACTATTAATAAGAATTTAAATCTGGTGGGTCAAAGTCAGGAGAACACCATCATCGATGGATCTAACAATGGACGACCCATAACTATTAATACTGGTGCTACAGTTAGTATCAGTCTATTTACCATACGAAATGGTAGAGTTACAGGTTCTGATACCTATGGTGGTGGAATCTATAATGATGGTAATTTAACTCTCAATAACTGTACAGTTAAAAGCAATCAAGCTAACCCCACGCATATTTATGGACATTGTTACGGAGGAGGAATCTTCAACTATGGAAACATGACCCTAAAAGGTAGCACGGTTGAATACAACACTGCTACCGGTTACTCTGTCTATGGTGGTGGAATAAATAACTGGGGGACCATGACGATTGAAGATAGCACCGTTCAGTACAATCAAGCTATCAGTTCTTCTGATGAGGTTATGGGTGGTGGAATCTACAACTACGGGACCTTGATTATAAATAACAGTAATATAAACGGTAACAGAGCCCAGAGCAGCTATCCTGATGATGCCTATGGTGGCGGTATTTACAATAGAGGTACTTTGATTATGGATAACAGCAACCTGGAAGGCAACATAGCATCGGGATATGACGCCTATGGTGGAGGTATCTACAACTACTATGGTACTATGAACATTAGCAACAGCAACATCAATCAAAACTTAGCCGAAGCCAGCGACACCTCAGCTTATGGTGGTGGAATCTACCTTTATGGTGGTAGTTTAACCTTAAACAACAGTAACATCAACCAAAACACAGTAACTGGACAAGATGGTTTTTGGGCTGAAGGTGGTGGAATCTACAACTCAGGAGGCACCATGACCGTCACCGGTGGAAGTGTAAGTTCCAACCGAGTTAACGGAGGATATGCTAATGGTGGTGGGATCAGTATGAGTTATGGTTATCATAACACAGTCACCATAAATGATTGTACTATCCAGGATAACGCTATCTACAGTACTTCTACTTCAAAAGGTGGTGGAATTTATTACCACACTGGCTCTGGATACAACACAGCCACCATGACCATCACGGATACAATTATCAAAGGCAACAACGCCACTAATGGGGGTGGAATCTACAATTACCAGAGTTCACTAACCATCACCGGATCCACTATCCAGGAGAATAATGCTGTTATTGGAGCTGGAATCTGGAATTCTGGAACCACCAGTATCTCTGATTCAACAATCACTGGTAACATCGCATCTATTCAGGGTGGGGGAATACACCACTGGAGTGGTACTTTGACTCTCACCGATACAAACATAATCCACAACACTGCTACTAGTTACGGTGGTGGAATATCAAATGATGGAACCTTAAACATTCAAAACTCAGCCATAAATGATAATACAGCTCAATTTGGTGGTGGAATCTACAACATCGACCGGGAAGTTGTCCTGGATAACAGTGAATTACTACGAAATATTGCAACTAGTTTTGAAGTATCTGGCGCACGTGGAGGAGCTATTTTCAACCATTATGGTTCTTTGACCATCAATAACAGCAAGATAAATCACAACACCGCAAATGCCCTTTCAACAGACAGCTATGGTGGAGGAATCTACACTTATGGTGGTACTTTAACCGTAACCAACAGCAACATCAACCATAACACTGCAACTGCCGTTAGTAATGCATATGGTGGAGGAATTTACACATATGACAGCATGGTGACCATGAACTTCAACCGCATAGTGGACAATTCCCCTAAAGCGATTTACCATTCCCTAGACTCACAATACGGTACTGTAAATGCTGAGTATAACTGGTGGGGATCTAATTATGATGCCATAAGCAGTTATTTTGGTGATGTGGATCTCTGGCCATGGTTATACATGACCTTCCAGGTTGATCCTACTAGTATTGCTCAGGGTGAAACATCAACTATAACTGCTAACTTCAACCTGGCCTTTGATGGTACCACGTTTACTCCGCTAGATCCAGCTAATGGTCACTTACCAGATGGTACTTTAGTGACTTTTAAAACTGATTTAGGAGAAGTGGGTAGTCAAGTTGTGGATAAACCCACCAGTAATGGTGTGGCCACTGCTACTTTAAATGGTACTCAATCAGGACTAGCTACAGTTAACGCAATACTGGATGAGGAGGAACTATCAGATACGGTGCAGATTACAGGATCAGAACACAACCTGCTGGTGAATGTCACCGGCCAGGGTACTGTTACTAAGAATCCAGATATGGCTTCTTATCCTGCAGGTACTGTGGTTACATTGACTGCTGTGGCTAATCAGGGTTGGAGTTTCAGTCATTGGACTGGAGACCTTACTGGAAGCACTAATCCTCAGACTATAACTATGGATGGGGACAGGTCTGTTACTGCAGTCTTTGTAGCAGATGCACCGGAAACTGGTATTTTCACTCGTTTAATGGTGCAGGATGCGGCTATTCGAGTCAGGAATTTCATCACCAGTCGTGGTGTTTTACCTAACTGGGTGCGTATGGAAGATACCGCTGGTATCACCCATTATGTGACCATGCCCGTATTTTTGGAGTTATCCACAGCCAGTTTAATATCCGGGGCTAATGAATTTAAGGCCATGGATGTTAAAACGGCACCTAAAGCTGCAGGTTCAACCATTATTAACCGTAACCTTTACAAGGCGGGTTATATGGATATGGCCCTCAGAGTGAATAACTTCATTCGAAATAATGGTGTGGCACCTAACTTTGCCCGAAGTTCTCTGGGTAACATTCGTTTCCAGGCACTGGTGGATAGTTTTGCTCGTATTGTAGCTTTTAAGGCTGAACGAGGAGTACTACCAAATTATGTGGTTATAAACACCCGCCGGGTAAGATAAAAAACAATAAATTTCCCCTTTTTTTCTTTTTTTAGATAAATTTAGAATTCCTCTGTGATAATCTCTGTATTCATCTTAATTTTTTAAAAAAATATTAATATTTTATACTCCTTATTTCTTAATATGGCCAAAAAATTCAAAGATTATTATGACCCGGAAGCAGCACGCCTTCTGGGCTCTAAAATTAAAGCCAGATATTCTCTATTTGATGTGGATAAATTCGTTACCTATATTACTGAGAGATTGGATGATAAGAGATTTTTAGAACGTCAGGATCTATTTGTAGAGGCCCTGGAGTTAACCTTAAAACCGGATTATAAAGAGAATATTCAGATTTTCCATGAAATTCTGGGCCCGGAACTAGAAACTACTGATGGAATGTTTCGGGAGGGATGGTGGCTATGGCCTGTAGGACGATATGTGGAAAAACATGGCACAAAAGATTTTTCCACTTCCATGGATTTTATTCATGAATTAACCAAACGTTTCACTGGTGAATTTGCTATAAGGCCTCTTATAAAGAAATATCCTAAAAAATCACTATTCATCATTAAAAAATGGACTAAAGATAGTAGTGTCCATGTGAGGAGACTCTCCAGTGAAGGCCTTCGTATCAGACTGCCCTGGTCAAAAAAATTACTGGTAGCATTAGAGGAATTTGATGCCTATAAAGAAATACTATCCCAACTAAAATCCGACCCGGAACGATTTGTACAAAAAAGTGTGGGTAATAACTTAAATGATCTCATGAAAGAAGACCCGGATAAGGCTTACCAGATAATCAATGAGTGGCAAAAAGATAAAATGGGTAAGGAAACTGAGTGGATAATAAAACACGGGATGCGAAGTGTAAAAATAAAATAAAATAACTCATTAATTCTTTAAACCTCCCCTATTTATAATACCCGGGATTAGCTTAGTTAGTGCAAAATTGTTTTAGTAATAATTTATCATATATTAAAGCACTATAAAAAGAGGGGCTTTTAATATGCTATCTGAGAAGATAGATACCACTAAATTAAAAAAATCACAAAAAGAGCATTCACCTGAAACCACACCTTACGGGACTCGTTACTTTGAAAAAAGTATCCCTAAATTTGAATTACCACCAGAGGGAATGCCAGCCCGGGCGGCCTATTTACTTATAAAAGATGAGCTAAATTTAGATGGTAACCCCAGTCTTAACCTGGCCAGTTTTGTCACCACCTGGATGGAACCCGAGGCAGATAAGCTCATTATGGAGTCGGTGGATAAAAATTATGTGGATACTGATGAATATCCCCAGACCCTTAAAATACAGGAAAGGGTGGTGAATATGCTCTCCCATTTATTCAACGCTCCTTCTGAATGTAAATCATTAGGCACTGCCACTATAGGATCTTCAGAGGCTATAATGCTGGGTCTTTTAGCCCATAAGTGGAGCTGGAGAGAAAAAAGGAAAAAAGAAGGAAAACCCTATGATAAACCCAATATCGTCATGGGTGCCGATGTACATACCGTGTGGGAGAAATTCGCCCGGTACTTTGACGTGGAACTAAAACTCATACCTTTAAAAGAAGACCTCTACACCATCACTGCCGAGAGTGTTGCTCGGGAAGTTGATGAAAATACCATTGCTGTAGGGGCGGTGGTAGGCACCACCTTCACCGGACAGATGGACCCTATAAAAGAGATTAATGATAAACTGGTGGAAATAAAAAAAACCAAAGGTTGGGATATACCTTTACATGTGGATGGGGCCAGTGGTGGATTCATATTACCCTTCCTCTACCCTGATATGGAATGGGATTTTAGATTAGAACAGGTACGATCCATCAATGTATCAGGCCATAAATACGGACTGGTCTATCCGGGTATTGGCTGGCTGATTTTCAAGGATAAAAAATATGTACCAGATGCCCTGGTCTTTAATATTACCTATTTAGGTGGTAACATGGCTAACTACTCCCTTAACTTCTCCAAGGGAAGCAGCACCATTATCGCCCAGTATTATAACTTCATACGGCTGGGATTTGAAGGATACCAATCGATCATGGAAAATTTATCAGCAAATGCTAAATATCTGGCCCGGGAACTGGAAAAAACAGGAAAATTTGAAGTAATCAATAAAGAAGTGATCTTTCCCCTGGTTACTGTTAAATTGAAAAAGGTTGATTTTACGGTTTATCAATTATCTGATAAACTACGGGAGAAGGGCTGGATTATCCCTGCCTATAGGTTACCGGAAAATGCTCAGGATGAGCAGGTACTGCGCATGGTGATTAAGGAAAACTTCAGCCGGGATATGATTGAAACTTTACTTGGCGATATGCAAGAAGCATGCCAACTTTTAGAAAGCCAAAAGAAAAAAGAAGATAAAGAAAATCTTAGTTTATTATATTAAAACGAGGTGATAAGTTATGGCTCCCCATTGCGATACTCTGGATGGACCGGTGGTTAAGGCCTGTCAGCTGGCTTTGGAATCTGGAAATGTGAATTATGTACTGCCCTTTGTAAGTGAAAAATCAGAAAAAGAATTAAAACAGATATTTGATAAAACCATGAAGGTACGTGAATCCGGCCCGGAAGTAGCAGAAGTGGCGGATTTATGGTTTTTTGAAAACAGCGTGCGCTTACACCGGGAAAGCGAGGGAAAAGCATATACGGGACTTAAAGCCGCAGGACTGGACTGGGGTCCGGTGGTACCCTTAGCAGAAAATGATATAGAAGAGGGTGACCCTTCTGAGACCATTGATTTTTTAAAAGAAACCCTGCAGGATGTACTGGAGGATAAGTTTCTCCGGGCAATATCCTTAAAAAACAGGGATAAAAATGATGTTCGGTCTTCCCGGGAATATACCCAGGCCATGCTGGATTTTGTGCTATTTTCCCACCATCTCTATAAATATATGACCGAGGATGAAACCGGAATCAAATAAAAATAAAGCCTTTATAAAACCTGAAATGGCTTTTTTTTTAAGCTTTTATAAAATTTTTACTTTATAAGCCTTTATTAATCTAATTGAGTTTTTTCAGGCTTTTTAGTCTAAAACTTTTATAAACCCCAGCCAGCCCTCTTTTTCAATTAATAAACCCAATCTCCAGGGGGTGTCCTGGACTTTATAATAATCAATTACCTTCCGGACTAAAGATAAAGCCTCCTCATCATTTAAATCCTTAATCAAAAGACTCCCTATTCGGGGTTTCCTACCACCACTTCCCCCGACCATCATCTTCCAACCCTTCCTGGTTCCAATCAGCCCTATATCTCGTAGCGCGGAATCGGCACAGGAATTATGACATCCTGATATGCCAATTTTTACCTTATTAGGGGTGGATATTCCTAAGAACTTTTCATTTATATCCATCCCTATTTTTAGGGTGTCACGTTCTCCCTTCTGGCAATATGCCTTGCCGGGGCAGAACCTGGCAGCCTTAACACATGGCCCATTCAATCCTCCTACTTTCATATCCAGATCATCCCAAACCTTATCAATATCCTCTTTTTTTATTCCAATTAAGGCAATACGCTGCTGGGAGGTTATTTTCAGCCAGGCCTTATATTTAAGTGCCACCTGGGCCAGGTGAGATAATTCTTCCGGGGTAATTAAACCCCCGGGTACGTGGGGTATGAGGGCATAAGTACCATCCCGTTGTAATTTAGCTCCTTTTTCTGGAAAATCTTCCATAACTACAACTCCTAATTTACTGCTAGTTACTATTTTATTTTGTTTAGGTAATAGTTATTCTTTCAAGAATTCACATCCGGATTAAAACCACACCCGAAAAAATAAGCACCAGACCACCCACTTTAGCCAGGGTAATTTTATCCCCTAAGAATATGGAGGCTAATATGAAGGTAAAAAGAGGAAAAGAAGCAATAAGGGGAACCACCATAGAGGCCTCCCCTGATTTCAGGGCCTGGTAATAAAATAATTGGCCTAAAAGGGCGGCACATATTCCTTCTAATGCAATAAATCCCCAGCTACTTATTTTTAAGTCCCTTAAAACATTAAAATCATTACTCCAGACCAGGTAACCCATCATTATACCACTGATAATGAAGCTACGTATGGTTAAAGCCACCGGGGGGCTGATATTCTGCAGACCTGTTTTACCGAATATAGGGGCCAGACCCATGAAGAAGGCAGCCATGAGGGCGAATAAATAGTAATCCATAATTTTCACCATTTAAATAAATTCACTATTAGTGTATTTTTTTACACTTGAAGTGTATGTCTCGGGGGTTTTCTCTTTTAGTGTATTTTTTTACACTTGAAGTGTATGTCTCGGGGGTTTTCTCTTTTTGTGTATTTTTTTACACTTGAAGTGTATGTCTTATTCTATTTATATTTTCAGATTCAGGTCTTCATATTTTTTCAAGCATTACTTTATGCCTCAGATTAAATCCTAAATTTTTAATAATAAGATTAGACCATAATAACTACATGAAAAAATGGGGAGTTAGTGAAAATTTTCTTCCTGCCTTTCTGGACTTAGAAAGGATGATATTTAATTTTTACTCTTATTTTAAAAGGATTGATTTTTATTCCCGGAAGAGGTGCGGCTATGGGCTATAAATCCTTTAATAACCGGCACTGTAAATGGTGCGGGGCATCATTTAAACCTCTTTATCCTAACCAGCAATATTGCAATGAGGAATCTAAAAATTGCCGTGAAGAATCCCGAAAAGAAAGCTGGCGAAAAGCATCTTCCCACTACCGAAATAAATATAAAGATATCTGCTTTTTATCTTCTTACCACAAACTGGGTTCAGGATTTTTAGGCAGCACCCCTGAGACTGATTTTAGTAAGGAGGAACTGGCCATACTTAAAGAAAAAAGGAGACTCAGATTGAAGATAATCAATATTGGTCCGGTGGCTATCCTTAATTTATCCCGGATATTTACTGGTGAAAACTTCATAGATGATGCCGCCTTTTACCTGATGGAAGCCTACCCTCAACTACTTGTATTTATGGTTTTAGCAGCATTTGCAGTTCTTTTTTTTAAAATATTTGATTAAAATCATTTATCATTCTAATGTCTTTACATAATCCTCAGTCTGAAAATTGAATATAACGGTTTTACTCCTTTTTTGTATTACTCTTTTTAATAATTTAGCATAAACTGCTGATGGTTAACATATGAGAGGGAATAATTCTTCCCCTCTTTTTATCGATTATAAAAGGAGGTGAAAAACGTGAAAAAACAACTAATAATAACCTTAACGGTTCTCATATTGGCCATTACCCTGGCGGGTGCGGTATCTGCTACGGTGGAACCCGATGTTAAATATGTATCACCCACCGGTAGTGATGATAATGACGGAACACAAGCTAATCCTTATTTAACCATTGGTAAAGGTATAGCTTCGGTTAGTGCTGATGGCACAGTCAATGTGGCTGATGGATTCTACCAGGAACATTTAGTCATTGCTAAGAATGTTAATCTGGTGGGGCAAAGCCAGGAGAACACCCTCCTCGATGGATCTAACAATGGACGACCCATAACCATTAATACTGGAGCTACCGTGAGCATAAGCTTATTTACCATACTTAATGGTAATTCTGGAAACTTGTGGGGAGGAGCAATACAAAACAACGGCACTCTGACCATAACTAACTGTAAAATCAGTAATAATAGGGGATTCCTTGGTGGAGCTATCGATAATTCGGGAATTTTAACTATAACTGAGAGTACCCTTAACCACAATAGTGCCACCTGGTTTGGTGGAGCTATATATAACAGCGGAACGTGTACCATCAGGGACAGTACCTTAAATCAAAATGGTGCTATAGTCGGTGGAGCTATCGATAATGAGGGTACTTTGCTTGTTACCGGAAGCACACTCAATAAAAATTCCGTGGAATATGGTGGTGCTATCCGAAATACAGGCACATGCGTAGTTACAACCAGCATACTCAACGATAATACCGCAAGTAAATATGGAGGAGCTATCCGTAATTCTGGAAATATAATTTTAAATTATAATAGCATTGCCGGAAACAGGGCCACTAATTGGTATGATGGTGGCGATGCCATCAGTACAACTTCTGGTTCAGTAAATGCACAGTATAACTGGTGGGGAAATAATAATCCAAATTTTACTACTTTAATTCTAGGTGAAGCAAATTATAGTCCCTGGCTTTATATGACTTTCCAGGTAAATCCATCTACCATAAAACAAGACGAATCTTCCACCTTAATCGCCAGTTTCAACAATGCCTATGATGGTGACACAATAACCCCCTTAGACCCAGCAGACGGGCACCTGATAGATGGTACTATGGTAAAATTCAGTACAGATTTAGGTGTCTTAGGTAGTCAAGTGGTGGATAAACCCACCATTAGTGGTGTGGCCACGGGGAATTTAAGTTCTCTGGAGACAGGAACAGCCAATGTAAAAGCTGTCTTCGATGACCAGGAACTAGTAGATGCAGTAGAAATCGAAACTGCCCAATACAACCTGGTTACATCTGTTACTGGTGATGGTTCTATTACTAAGAATCCGGATAGTGCTTCTTATCCACTGGGTACTGTGGTTATATTGACTGCTAATGCTGATTCTGGTTGGAGTTTCAGTCACTGGACCGGAGATTTAAGTGGAAACACCAATCCTCAGACTATTACTATGGATGGTGATAAGTCTGTTACTGCAGTTTTTGTAGAGGATATAACAGAATACAACCTGGTTACATCTGTTACTGGTGATGGTTCTATTACTAAGAATCCGGATAGTGCTTCTTATCTGGATGGTACGGTAGTTACTGTTACTGCGGTGGCTAATCCTGGTTGGAGTTTCAGTCACTGGACCGGAGATTTAACTGGAAACACCAATCCTCAGACTATTACTATGGATGGGGATAAATCAATAACAGCGGTTTTTGTAGAAGACACACCGGAAACTGGTATCTTCACCCGTTTTATGGTGCAGGATGCTGCTATTCGGGTTAGAAACTTCATCACCAGTCGTGGTGTTTTACCTAACTGGGTGCGTATGGAGGATACAGCTGGTATCACTCATTATGTGACCATGCCCGTATTTATGGAGTTATCCACTGCCAGTTTGATATCTTCGGCTAATGAGTTTAAGGCCCTGGATGTTGGAGGTGCTCCCCGGCCGGTTGGTCCTGCCATTGTTAATCGTAACCTGCATCGAGCGGGTTATATGGATATGGCCCTCAGGGTGAATAATTTCATCCGGAACAATGGTGTGGCACCGAATTTTGCCTGGAGTTCTCTGGGTAACATACGTTTCCAGGCACTGGTGGATAGTTTTGCTCGTATTGTGGCTTTCCGTGCAGAACGAGGAGTACTACCAAATTATGTGGTTATAAACACCCGCCGGGTAAGATAAAAAAAAATAATTTACCCCTTTTTTTTCTTTTTTTTTATAAACTTCCCTAAAACTGAAAATTAGTTTTTTTATAAGAAAATTAGATAATTCCCGGTTCACATTTAATCATGTACATCGGTTTTCCCGAAAAAAAATTTATTAAAGAATCTTAAATTATTGTATTATGCTTATTTTAAATTGCAGAAACTTCTCCCGGTCTTCTAGAGCTCTATATCTTTGATTTTAAATATACCTGGTAGAGATTTCCCCTGTGTTTATTCTTTTTCCTCTTCGTATCTTCATGGAAAAAATTTTTTTTTAATCCACCTTCCCCACCGGGAATAAATAAATAGCAAACTCATTAACCCCATCCAGTTTAAGTAGCTCATCTAAATATTCCTGGTCATAAGCCCCTATAGCACAGGTTCCACAGCCTATGGCCTCCACCGCCAGGTACATGTTCTGCCCGGCATGCCCGGCATCCAGGGCAATTACCTTGTGGGAGTCCAGACCATAACGCCATTCCATCCGGTAGGGAATGGTACTCCAGATAAAAGTCACTGCCGAGGAACCGGCAAAATCTTGATTAAAAGCAGCCTTAACCATCTTCTCTTTTAAGTTAGGGGTTTTAAATTCCAGTAATAACTCATGGGTTAAAGGTAAATAGCGATAAACTCCTTCTTCTAATCCCTCCACATTAAAAACCGCCAGGTAAGTCTCCAGGGTGTGGCGGCAACCTGCCGAGGGTACCACCCGAAAGGCATAAGCCCCGGCATAACGCCTTAAACCCTGGGTAGCCCATAACAGAAAAGATAACTCCTTTAAAGATAAACTCTCCCCTTTAAAATTACGCCGACTTATCCGGTTTTTCATGGCGGTGGCCAGTTTAATATCATATTCCTCATCCCAATCAGCAGATATTAACTCAATCCGTTTTTTATCCCGATCATAGGGTTTTTCTATAGGGGGTACCTCCACCTGCTGGCTCTGATCTGTCTGGGAAAAATCAATCTCCTTTCGTATGGAATCTTTTAAAAAATCACGGTATTGTATTATTTTTTCTTTATCATTCATCATAAAACCCTCTTTTAAAAAATTATGATATTAACTCATTTTTTTTTACACATCTTACGATAAATATTTCACCTGATTTCCCGGGATAGAATCTGGGAAGAAACCAGGGTCATGGGCACCCCAATTCCAGGATGGTTATATTGTCCCGTATAATAAAGGTTATCCACCTTCTTACTTTTATGAGCGGGTCTCCACAAGGCAGTCTGATCTAAGGTATGGCTTAAACCAAAAGCAGTGCCCTTATAAGCATTGTATCTTGTTTTAAAATCATTCAGGGCAAATATCTTCTTAACTACTATCTTGTCCCGGATATTAAAATCAATCTTCTCTTCCAGATCATCTAAAATCTGATTTAAGAACTTCTCCCTTAAAGTGTCACTATCTTCTAATCCCGGGGCCAGGGGGGCCAGGATATAGATGGTCTCTCCGCCGGCAGGTGCTGCTGAATCATCAGTTAAAGAAGGCACATTAACATAATAAGAGGAATCTTCACTCCAGGCCTTCTTATCTGGATTGAATACTGCTTCAAATCCACTATCCCAGTCCTTATTTAAAAACAGGTTATGATGGGCCAGGTTCCCCGCCGGGGAATTTATCCCTAGATAGGCCACCAGGGCTGAAGGAGATATGGTACGGCTCTCCCAGTATTTTTCATCATAGCTCTGGTAGGGGGCCTTTAATAAATCCAGCTCACTGTGGGCATAATCTGCATTAACCACCACCACATCCGCTTCATAGAATCCCTTACTACTTATAACCCGTTTAACCCTATCTTCATGCACCTCCAATAACTCTACTTCTTCCTGGAAATTGAAATTAACCCCCTGGGATAAGGCCAGCTCATAAATGCCCTGGGTTACTTTTCTCATACCTCCCTGGGGATACCACACCCCCAGGTTTAAATCAGAATGGGATACCAGATGGTAAAAGGAGGGTGCATTTTTAGGGGAACCTCCTAAAAAACCAATAGCATATTCTAGTATCTTCCGGGCTTCCTCACTTTCAAATTGCCGGCCTATGAAGTGCTGCAGGTTCTCCCAGAGCCGCAGTTTATACCCCTTAAATATTAGTTTACCATTCACCAGATCCAGGATGGAATTATAATCCCGGTAGAGCATTTCCTGCAGAGAGAACTCATATAGTTCTTTAGAGGACTCCAGATATTTTTTTAGTTTCTCCCCACCATTTTCTTCAAAACCATCAAATAACTGGTAATTTTCTTCTAAATTAGCAGAAATATCCCAGACTCTTTCTTTATCTAAAAAAATCCGGTAGGAGGGATCCAGTTTTTCCAGGTGAAAAAAATCTTCAGCTTTTTTATCAAATTCCTGGAAAAAATTATCATATAATTCACTCATGAGGTACCAGGAAGGACCCATATCAAAATAATAACCTTTGTCCTCGAAGTAACTACCCCGGCCTCCTGGTTGTTCATTTTTTTCTAAAATAGTTACCTCATGTCCATCCCGGGCCAGTAAAGCCCCGGCAGACATACCACCAAAACCAGCTCCTACAATTATTATCTCCAAAGAAAAAACCCCCTAATTTTTTTTATGAGATTTATGCACGGTTTTTATACTCTACCCAGCTTTCCGGGTATTTTTTCTTAATATAATCCATCAGCCTCCGGTTTTCCATATCCTGGAGAACCTTTTCTAAAAAAAGTATATGATTGCGGGCGTCATCCAATTGTTTTTTAGTTACCTGGGTCCGGTGCTTCATTTTATCATAATCATTCTGTAGTTTATCATGTTTTAATAGTTTAAAATCCATTTCCCTGATTTCCAATTCCTTGATTTTATTTTCTAATATCTCTTTTTCCTGACGTATTTCACCTAAGCGGTCCAGGCACTGGGATAATTTTTCATTAATACGATTAAGGGCCTGGTTTTGGTACTGAACTTTTTCTTCCAGTTGTCTTATAATCTGGTCCTTAGGGGAGTCTTCTTTTTTTTCATTTTTTTTCATGTCAATCCTCGTTTACTGCTAGCCCCTTT
>CAMYKT010000001.1 GCA_947259185.1 uncultured Methanobacteriaceae archaeon | reverse complement strand
GTATTCCTCTTCAAGTTTTAAGTTCTGAAAATTAGATAATTCATATGAAATATCAGAATATTTTGAAAGTTTATTTTTAGCCATCTGAATCATTTTTTCTGACATATCAACACAGGTTATATGTGCATTAGGAAATCTTTCCTTCACCTTTTTAGAAATATTTCCAGTACCACATCCCAAATCCAGAACCTTAATATCATCTTCATGGGCAAAGGGAATGGCCAATATTAAAGTATCAATCATTTCAAGGTAATGGGGAATTAAAGTTAATATGAGGTTATCATATTCCTCAGCTTCTTCATCAAAATGTTTTTTAATTTTTTCCATGGGATTTTTATTTGCCTGCAATTTAATCACGTCGATTTTAAATGTTATTTTTAATAGGAATAGTAGTAATCAATGATCTTTTTATTATATTATATGAATGAAAAAATATTATGTATAAATATAAGAGACTTATTTTTTTTAGAAAATGATAAAATTTATAGTTGTATTTTAGAATAATTGAGATACAGCCCCGGATTAAAAACGATATGCAGATTATAAAATCTATTTAATCTCAAATCATATTTTAATAAGCAATGGAACGATTTTTTATAGGATGTTGGTTTTAGAAATACAGACACCGGGGGAGTTTGGTGATTACTCTAAAAATCGTAGGGAGGATATAGTTCCCTGTGCTAAGCCAAAACGCTGAATTTAAAAGAATTATTTATGAAAAAGAGTTTAATCAGGTAAAAAAATTAGAAGATACTTAATGGTCTCTATCACAAAGCAGCTGGCCCCCTAAGCCAACATCTTCTGCTTCTACTTCCCTGATAATAATGGTTATTGTATTCTCAGGAAGTTCCATTATTTCACTTGAAACTTGAGTTATAGCTTTTACAAGTTCTCTTTTTTGCTTTCGAGATAATTTATTGCTATCAATATGGATAACAGGCATTTTTATCACCCTTCATTTTTAAATTATATTACTATAATTTATTAATATTATCATATAAATTTACTTAACCCAATTCCAACATATATTAAAATGGTGGTTTTAATGAGTGTAATTGCAGTTTTAATTGATAATTTATTTGAAGACGTTGAATACATCAAGCCTGCATCTGCTTTTAAAAATAAAGGACATAAGCTGGTTCATATTGGTATTAATAAAGGAAGTATGGTTAAAGGAAAAAAAGATACATCAGTTCTTATTGACCAGGATATAGAACAAGCCCATGTTGAAGATTTTGATGCACTCCTGATACCCGGTGGTTTCTCTCCAGATATTTTGCGAGTACATGAAAATGTAGTAAGATTTACCCGGGAATTTGTAGAAAGTGGTAAGCCAGTATTTGCTATCTGCCATGCCCCACAGCTTTTGATAACAGCAAAAGTTCTAAAAGACCGTAAGATAACCGGATGGAAATCAATAAAACAGGATATAATAAATGCAGGTGCAGAATATCTTGACCAGGAAGTTGTAGAAGATGGTAATATCATATCCAGTAGATATCCTGGTGATATCCCTGAATTTATAAAAGCCACACTTAAAAAACTTAAAACCCCTTAGTTACCAAATTACACTGGCCAGTAGCTTTATAAAACAGCCGAGTAAATTTAGTTAAATTGTAATTAAATGTAAATACATATGCTGATAATTATTAAATTAACTCTGTAGTCTCACAAATGTAAAATCATAGCTGGCCTGCGATTACAGATAATTAAATCAGAATAGTAACGGAGGAATACGTATAATTGGCGAAAGAGAACTTATAAAATTATTTCCTAATTTCAAAGAACATGTGCAGCCTTCAGGAATAGATCTTCCCCTGGATGAATTATACATTCAAAAAAGCCCTGGTTCTTTAATAGACAATGAAAAAAAGTTACCAGAACTGGAAAAATTAGAACCCCCTATTTATATTCTGAAGCCGAAAACTGCCTATCTGGCCACCATTGATCGTAAAATTAAGATCCCTAAGGGTTATTCCATGCTTTACCTTCCTCGATCTACCCTATTAAGATCTTTCATATCTGTACATACTGCTGTGGGTGACCCGGGATTTTATGGAACCTTACAATTTATGCTATACAACTATGGTGAATTTGAATACCATCTAAAACAGGGGGAGCGTATTGCTCAGGGAGTGGTATTTGAGGTAAGTGGATCTGGAGAATATAAGGGCTCTTACCAGGAAACAGAATCATAATTTTATTAATCCTTCAATGGAAAAATAAATTAAATGGCCCTATCCAGGGCATCCACTGCTTCTGGATTGGCCAGGGTACTGGTATCCCCCACATCCTCTAATTTAACCTTTGCTTTAATCACCCTGCGCATAATCTTTCCTGAACGGGTTTTAGGAAGGTCATCCACAAAACCAATATATGATGGACTGGCTATAGGGCCTATTTCTTTTCTAACATGATCTCTAAGCTGATTTTTTAATTGAGGGTCGGCCGGGTATTCCTCACCAAGCACCACAAATGCAGAAATTTCTTCACCTTTAAGCAGGTCTGGTTTTCCGACCACCGCAGATTCCACCACAGAAGGATGGCTAACCAGGGCAGATTCAACCTCAGCTGTACTTATTCTATGCCCTGCCACATTTAAAACATCGTCTTCCCTTCCTTGAATCCAATAATAACCGTCCTGATCAAGACGGGCCACGTCACCACTTAAATAAGTATCCTGGAATTTGCTCCAGTAAGATTCCACATATCTTTCTGGTTCTCCAAATAGTGTCCGGAACATGGCCGGCCAGGGATTTTTAATAATTAAATGTCCGCCCCCTTTAGTTAAAGTATTTCCTTCATCATCCTTTATTTCTGCTTTAATGGTGGGGAAAGGTTTAACTGCTGACCCTGGTTTTAAAGAGGTTATAGGTAAGGGAGTGATTAGATGCATACCGGTTTCAGTTTGCCACCAGGTATCCATAATGGGACATTTTCTATTACCTATGTGCTGGTGGTACCAAATCCATGCTTCTGGATTAATGGGTTCTCCTACAGAACCTAAAATTCTTAAAGTACTCATATTATATTTTTGGGGCCATTTTTCCCCATATTTCATGAAAAGCCGAATGGTAGTGGGAGCGGTATAAAAAATACTTACCCCATACTTTTCAATAATTTCCCAGAATCTTCCAGGATCAGGATAATCAGGAGTCCCCTCAAACATCACCGAAGTGGCCCCCAATATTAAAGGAGCATATACAATGTAACTATGGCCTGTAATCCACCCTATATCTGCTGCACACCACCATATATCCTGATCTTTAATGTCAAACACAAATTTAAGTGTGGTGGAGACTCCCACAGCATATCCTCCATGAGTATGGAGTACTCCTTTAGGTTTTCCTGTAGTACCAGAAGTATAAAGAATAAATAAGGGGTCTTCCGAATCCATTTCTTCACAGGGGCATTCCATGCTTTCATTTTGGATGACTTCTTCCCAATATACGTCCCTTCCTTTCTTCATATCCAGATCGCAATGGGTGTTTTTTACCACCACCACTTTTTCAAGAGAGGGGATATCCTCCAGTACTTCATCTAAAGTATCCTTTAGTTTTAAAAGTTTTCCCCTCCTGAAAAATCCGTCCGCTGTAATTGCAACCTTTGATTTAGCATCCCTGGCTCTTTCATAGAATGCTTTGGCCCAAAAGCCAGAAAAAACCACACTATGCACTGCACCAATTCGGGCACAGGCCAGCATGGCTATGGGTAGTTCTGGAATCATGGGAAGGTATATACTAACCCGGTCACCCTTTTTAATCCCCATGCTCTTAAGGGCATTAGCCAGGCGATTTACTTCACGGTACAATTCAAAATAAGTGAATTTACGCACTTCCCCTTTCTCACTCTCCCAGATGTAGGCCAGTTTATTTTTTCTACCAGAGTTAATATGGCGATCCAGGGCATTATATACAATATTAAATTTTCCATCTAAAAACCAGCGAGCATAGGGAGGTTTCCACTCTAAAACCCCATTATAATGCTTAAACCAAAAAAGGTCCATGGCCATCTCATTCCAGAACCATTCAGGATTAGCAGCTGATTTTTCTAAAAGTTCATCATAATCTTTAATATCATGCAAATCCATCCATTGCTTAATATTGCTGTTGGATACTAATTCTTCATCTGGCTTGAAAATACGTTCTTCTCTAAGCAATGCATCTAAATTTTTCCCCATTAAAACCCCCGCCTTTATTATTTAACTTAAATAATAATTATTAGCTGAATTATATTTTGTATGTGGATATTTGAATAATTTTCTATTTTTAAATTTAAATGGATAGATAAATAAATTTTTTTCAAATGCTAGTTTAGAAATTTGATTTTTGAAGTTTAAGTTTTGCAAAAATTTTTAATCCACTTAGAATAAATAAGCATACTCATTGAAATTCACTAAAATAAATAAAAAGCATAATCATTGAAATCCAAGAATAAATACAAGAAGCATAATCATTAAATAGAGTATAAAGTGTAAAAAGAGGGTTTTAGTATAATTAATGAAAAAATGGTCCATCTCATCAAATGTAGTACTGCTCTCATACAACTCCTCCAGGAGGAACAGGTGGAATATATATTTGGCCACCCTGGTGAACAGGTACTGCCTTTTTATGATGCTCTTCGTGCTTCAAATATCAATCATATCCTGGTAAGACACGAACAGGCTGCAGCTCATGCTGCCGATGGTTATGCTCGTTCATCAGGCAAAATTGGAGTTTGCGTTGCTACCGCAGGTCCTGGAGCTCTAAACCTTGTTATGGGAGTTGCTACTGCCTACAAAGATGCGGTGCCTATGCTGGTTATTACCGGAGATGTGCCCACTTATCTTAAAGGTGAAGGTGGCTTTCAGGACCTGGAATTGTGCAATATATTCAAAAATATCACTTTGGAAAGTTTCTATGCTGAAAATGCTTCAGATTCAATTTTAAAACTTAAATTAGCACTCAAAATGCTCAAATATGGGCCAACGGGTCCGGTGCATTTAAATATCCCTAAAGACGTTCTAGAAGAGGAAGTAGATTTCAGTTTACTAGAAGAAGAAGTGGAATATAAGCTTAAAAAAAAATTTAATGATTTTCCCCAGGCAGTTAAGGCTATTGAATCTTGTAAAAAACCTTTAGTGATTGCAGGATCCGGTATTATCTGGTCTAATTCCTTGAAAATCTTCAGAAGATTTATTAATAATACTAAAATACCAGTCGCAACTACTTACCCGGCCAGAGGTGTTTTAAGTGAGTATGATGCCTTAGGTTTAGGTATGATAGGGACCCGAGGAACGGCCGGGGCAAATTATGCCGGGGCAAATTCTGACCTGATAATTGCTATGGGTTGTCGTTTATCAGAACGTACCATGGCGGGAATAGAAGATGCTAAAATAATACATATCAATATTGATTCTAAAGTATTAAAAGGCCATATGAATATTCAGGATAATGTTAAAAATGTCCTGGATAAGTTTAAATCCTTAAATTTTCCAGATAGCTCTGCCTGGTTAAGTGAAATTAGGAAAAACTCACTTCCTTCTCAGAATTCAAATCTAAATTCTGGACCCCGAAAAGGACCTTTGAAGCCACAGGAAGCTATTAAGCAAATTTTAAAAGCGTCAGGTGATTCTACTATTGTAAATGATGCGGGTTCTCATACCACCTGGGTTACTCTTCTAAAAAAAGTTAAAAGACCGGGATCGGTGATATTTTCTGGTTCATTTGGTCCTATGGGTTATGGATTGCCAGCCAGTATAGGCTGTTTTCTGGCCTGCCCACAATCACATACAGTAGTTATAACCGGAGATGGTGGGTTTCAAATGACCCTGCAGGAACTGGCCACTATCAAACAGGAAAAAATACCGGTGGTAATATGTATTATCAATAATCACTGCCTGGGAATAATTCGTCAATGGCAGGATACATTCTATCAGGGGCCGTTTCAGGTGGCTCTGGAAAACCCCGACTTTGTTATGTTAGGTAACTCTTATGGAATAGATTCTATTAGAGTAGAATCTTCAGATGAAGTATTTAATGCAGTTGATAAAGCCATAAAATCAAATAAACCCTATTTAATTGAAATTATAGTTGATCCCCAAGAGAATATTCCCTTACCCCCACTAATGCAAGGATAAACAATAAAAAAAATATTTTTAATTTAAATATAAAAAAATAAGGTTTAAAAAAGAAATTCAGATGTTTTCTGGCAGATAAACGTCCGCAACAGAAGCTACACCTTCACCCATTTCAATTTCAAATCCTAATTCTCTTAATGTCATTTCTAACGCAGATATGGTTGTTATAAGTTCCCTATGAGTTATATTACCCATGTGGCCAATCCGGAAGACGTTTCCTTTAAGGTGATCCTGGCCTCCAGCCAGTTCCACATGGTACTTGTTACGCATGGTACCCCGTAACTCGGCATCAGTAACCCCTTCTGGAATATTGATGGCTGTGACAGTAGTGGAAGATACTTCTTCTTTAGGGAACAATTCCAGATTTAATGCTTTTATTGCGTTTCGTGTAGCTTTAGCAGCTAATTGATGTCTTTTTACCCTCTGATTTAAACCTTCTTCCATTATAACATTGAGTGCTTCATGCATAGCATACATCAAAGACACAGACGGAGTATAAGGGGTTTCAGGAGGTTCTGCATTACCACTTTTTCTGTACTTTTTCAGATTTAAGTAGTAACTCTGAGACTCGGTCTGGTCTACTATTTCCCAGGCATCGTCACTTAAGGTAATGGCCGCCATACCGGGAGGTGCAGCTAAGCATTTTTGAGACCCGGTGACACAGATATCAATTCCATATCCATCCACATCCACTTCATCTCCACCTAGAGAAGAAACGGTATCCACCACATACAATGAATCATAATCCCGCATAATTTTTCCTATTTCTTTTATAGGGTTTGCTACACCAGTTGAAGTCTCGTTGTGAACCACGGTAACTGCTTTTATATCCGGATTGCTATCCAAATAGTTTTTTATGTCCTGAGGGTTTACTGCCTCTCCCCATTCCACTTCGATGGATTCTGACTCACCACCAAAAGCATCCACAATTTGCATGAATCTCTGTCCGAATTTGCCTCCAACCACATTTAATATTTTATCACCAGGTTGAATGATATTGGCCATAGCGGCTTCCATGGCTGCAGTACCAGACCCTGTTATTAAATAAGATTTATTGCTGGTTCTAAATACATCAGACATCATCTGTGTAGTTTCAGTTAGAATTTTGCCAAAAAGAGCGCTTCTATGATTTACTATATTCTCGGACATGGCCTTCAATACTCGGGGTGCTACCCGGGTAGGTCCGGGAATCATTAATAATGTTTCATTCATTATAACAAACCTCCAACCAGATCATAATTAGGGATTTTGATCTTAGGTTATTTTAGTTTCAAAGAATTATAAATTTTAATCTACCATTTATAACTTGGATTATAAAAAGATTTATTCTTAATCAATTAAATGAAAAAATTAATATTCAGTGCAAATATTTTGAAATTTTTTTGAATTATAAAATGAAAGATTGATGTTTTAATCATTTTTTAGTCCTTTAATAAATACATAGGCAGGAATATCATTAAAAATGGATTAATTGAATATTTGTAGTCCCTTGATGTGATAAATTTATTTAGGGTATCTATTAATTTAATTACATGGAACTTGAAGTTTGGATGGGTTGGTATGAAGAAATTCTAAAAAAATTTGGATTTCGCAAAGAAGATGATGAGAAAACAGCCCGGAGCTTAAATGAAATATTAAGTAAAGCAGGTGCACTTTCATTTTCAGAATTGCCTTCTGGAGAAAATTTCATTGTATTTGGAGCAGGTCCTTCCCTCAAAAAGCATGTAAAATCTATAAAAAAAGTTTACTCCGATAATTTTATTCTGGTTGCTGCTGATGGAGCAACTACTGCCCTTTTAGAAGAGGATATGGTCCCACACATAATTGTAACTGATTTAGATGGTAAGATAGATGATTTATTAAGTGCAAATAATAAAAATGCATGTATGGTGGTACATGCCCATGGAAATAATCTGGAAAATATTTTAAAATATTCAGGTTCCTTAAAAAAGGTTATGGGAACCACTCAAAGTGTTCCTTTGAAATATGTGCATAATTTTGGAGGATTTACTGATGGAGACCGGGCAGTTTTTTTAGCAGTGAAATTAGGGGCTAAAAAAATAATTTTAGCAGGGATGGACTTTGGGAAGGTAGTTAGCAAATATTCCCGGCCCGAAATAGATTCCGAAGTGGGGCCTGCTGATCCCATTAAAGCATTAAAATTGGAATATGCTGAAAAATTAATTCAATGGATAATAAAAAACGAAAAAGTTGAAGTATATGATTTAGCCCGTTTAAATGATTTAGAAAAGTTTTTAAAAAATTAAATGTATTGCATAGCCAGCATCCATTGAAGTTTCCATACTTTAACTATTATATATAATTTATATTAGGTAAAACAAAGGTAATGTTATGGATATAAAAGACATCCTACTACATGATGAAACCATTTTTAAGGAGATTAATGCCTTTAATCCAGATTATGTTCCTAAAAATTATAACTATCGGGATTCACAGATGGAAGCTCTAGCTATTTGCATTCGCCCTGCTTTAAAAGAAGGAAGGCCAGTTAATTCAGTTATACTTGGTTCGTGTGCCACTGGTAAAACCACTGCTATTAAAAAAGTCTTTGAAATGGTTGAAAGCAGTTCTGAACAGGTTGTTTCTTGTTATATAAATTGTCAGTTGCATACCACCCGTTTTGGAATTTTTTCCCAGATTTACAATAAAATTTTCGGACATTATCCTCCTGAAACAGGGGTTCCATTTTCCAGGATCTATCAGAGTATTATGCAGAAACTGGCATCTGATAAAAAAGCCCTGGTAATTGCTTTAGATGATGTGAATTATCTTTTCCACAGTAAAAATGCTAATAAAATATTTTATGATATTTTAAGAGCATATGAAGTATTTCCCGGAGTTAGAACTGGAGTTTTTGCCATCCTATCAGATATAGAGTTCAGATATGCTCTGGACAAAAATGTGAACTCGGTTTTTATTCCCCAGGAAATTGTTTTTTCACCTTATAGTCACCGGGAAATGTTCGACATTTTAAAGGATAGGGTTAAAATAGGTTTCTATCCAGATGTGGTTTCAGATGAAATTCTGGAAGAAATAGCAAACTATGCTTCAGAAAATGGAGATTTAAGAGTAGGTATTGATCTTTTGAGAGTATGTGGTAATCTTGCAGAGGCTGAAGCTTCACGTACTATAGAAAAAAAACATTTAGACCAGGCAGTAAAAAGCAGCGGACCGGTGAATCTTATGCATACCCTTAAATCATTATCCTCTGTAGAATCAGATCTTCTTAAAATAATAAGTAAATGTAATGATGAAAATTTAACTGCAGGAGATTTGTATAAACTTTTTAAGGAAAAAGAAGGAAGTAGTTATTCCTCATTTAATAGGATGCTGGATAAATTAGAGTTTTTAAGATTGATAGATACCAAATTCACAGGAAAAGGAATGAGAGGGAACTCCCGGCTGATAATTTTAAGATTCAACCAGGAGGAAATCAATAAATGCATGGCTACCTCTAAATCCTGAATTAATATGGGGGGTTTGGCAGGAAATTTTTAGGAGGTCTTGTAGATTTATACTCCTGCCGGGAAATTCGAGTTAGGGATAGCAGTCGCATAAACTATGCTTGCCAAAATTAATATAGTGATAAAGAGTATCACCATGCATGATTGAATGTCAATGGGTCCTAAATCAATTAAAGACCTTTTTTTTCTTAAATTTGGAATTGAATCAGATTTGCTAAGTTTAAACATTAAAATCACTTCCAGATAAGCATACTTGTTTAAAGAACTATTTAAAAAAAGAGATAGAGAGCGTGTGAAAAGTAATCCATGTTATTAGAACAGGTATATAGAAATAATCAATACACGATTCCATTAATATCCATTTAATCAATATTTATGCATTAAAATTGGGTTAATAAGTCTCAAATGCCCTATAAAATTATCCCTAATGTTAAAACACCCTTAATTAAGGAGAGTTATATTTTGAATAGTAATTTTGATTCAAGTAATGGGTCCCGGATTAAATTCGAATTTTTTGATGTAACTGCAGATGCAGGTTACTGGGCTTATGGATCTACCTTAGAAGAGTCATTTGAAAATGCTGGTCTGGCTATGTTCGAAGTAATGACCAGTACTTCCCAGGTCCAGAAAGTGGAAAAAAGAGAAATTGAAGTTAAATCAGAAGATAAAGTATCTCTTCTTTATGATTACCTGGAAGAACTCATATTTTTGCATGATGTGGAATTTCTAGTATTTTCAGATTTTAAGGTGAATATTGAAAAACTGGGGGAAGATTATGTTCTCCATGGTTTGCTCAGTGGTGAAGAATTCAACCCTAAAATTCATGAAAGACGGGATGAAGTAAAGGCAGTTACTTTCCATATGATGGAAGTTATAGAGGAAAATGGATATAAGGTGAGAGTTATATTAGATTTATGAAAAGTATCCTCCTTCAAAGATTGAGAAGAATAGAAAGTTAAGAGGGTTTTTTATTGATTTTATATTATGATTATATTTTATTAAATAATGATTTCTGGTGGATTTTATCCATCATGAAGTAGTTAAATTTAAAAAAATTTATAGAGGGTTATTATGAGTATGGAAGAAGTTCTAAACAAAGTTAGAGATTGTGTTTGGGAAGTTCCCAGCGACTATAAAAAAGGTATGAGGGTTCCTGGACGAATTTTTCTGGATGATAGTTCAATAAAAGATCTGGAAAAAGGTGCTGTGGATCAGGTGGCCAATGTGGCATCTTTACCAGGAATTCAAAAGTTTTCCATTGGATTACCTGATATCCACTTTGGATATGGTTTCAGTATTGGAGGAGTAGGTGCATTCAGTGCCAGAACCGGGGTTATAAGTCCAGGGGGGGTTGGATTCGATATAAATTGTGGTGTCAGAATGGTAAGAACAAACCTCACCCAGGAAGAAATCCAACCAAAAATCAAAGAACTCATAAATACCCTTTTTAAAAATGTTCCATCTGGAGTAGGGAGTAAGGGAAAATTAAGACTTGCTGGAGGCCAGATAGATGAAGTACTTGACCAGGGCGCAGAATGGGCTGTGGAAAATGGTTATGGTTGGGAAGAAGACTTAAAATATCTGGAAGAAAATGGGAAAATGGAAGACGCTGACTCTGAAAAAGTCAGTGAAAAGGCTAAAAAGAGAGGTATTCCCCAATTAGGTTCATTAGGTTCTGGTAATCATTTTTTAGAAGTTCAAAAAGTTGAAAGCATTTTTAAGCCATCTGCTGCTGAAAAATTTGGAATCAAAGAAGGTGAAATAACCGTGCTTATTCATTCTGGATCCAGGGGTTGTGGCCATCAGGTCTGCTCAGATTACCTTCGGATAATGGATAAAGCTTATAAACGGCATAAAATAAATATTCCTGATCGGCAACTTGCCTGTGCACCTGTAGATTCTGATGAAGCCCAGGATTATTTTAAAGCCATGGCAGCAGCAGCCAATTATGGTTGGGCTAATCGGCAAATGATTTTGCACTGGGTAAGGGAATCTTTTGAAGAGATTTTCCAAAAAAGTGCAGAAGATATGGGGATGAGCGTGCTCTATGATGTGGCCCATAACATTGCCAAAAAAGAAGTCCATGAAATAAAGGGTAAGGCCACCAAGTTATATGTGCATCGTAAGGGAGCTACCCGTGCATTCGGACCAGGTAGAAAAGAAATACCCTCTGATTATAGGGAAACTGGCCAGCCAGTATTGATTCCCGGTACCATGGGTACTGCTTCTTACCTACTCCATGGTACTCAAACTGCTATGGAAGAAACATTCGGTTCAACCGCTCATGGAGCCGGTCGAAAGATGAGTAGGGCTGGGGCTAAAAGAGAGTATAAGGGAGAAGAAGTTCAAAAATACCTGGAAAGTAAAGGCATTGTCATAAAGGCAACTTCCATGCCCGTGGTGGCTGAAGAAGCACCAGGTGCCTATAAAGACGTTGATGAAGTCGTAGATACTGTCCATAAGTCAGGTATTTCTAAACTAGTTGCTAAAATGGTTCCTTTAGGTGTAGCCAAGGGTTAATTCCCTTAATTTATTTTTTAAATCTGCATAAATTTAGAAAAATGCATGCTTAATTTATTAATATCCATTTCATACTGGATTTTTTATTAGTTCAGGGTTTAGATAATAATTATAATCAAATTGGTTGGTGAATTAATGATAGGGATTATTGGCGGTACTGGAGTTTATGAAATTACAGAACATGGACAGGACATAAAAAAAAAAGTAATTAAAACACCTTATGGTAATTCTCCCGAGATATCATTATTTAGATTCCATGAAAAGGACATAGCTTTCATTCCTCGCCACGCATCTGATCATGATTATCCACCCCATATGATTAATTACCGGGCCAATTTATGGGCCTTGAAGAAGATAGGGGTAACTCAAATTTTAGCAACCAATGCAGTGGGATCACTTAAAGAATCAGTTGCACCAGGAGATTTTGTTATACCTCACGATTTTCTTGATTTTACTAAAATGCGCCCCGGAACTTTCTATGATGAACGCACCGTTCATATAGACATTACCTCCCCTTACTGTAGTCATTTAAGATCTGTTTTAGTATCTTCTGGCAAGGTAATTGATCAAGGAGTATACGTGTGTACGGAAGGACCTCGTTTTGAAACTGCTGCTGAAATTAAGATGTTTCAAATTCTAGGCGGAACCCTGGTAGGTATGACAGGAATACCTGAAGTTATACTCTCCAGAGAATTGGAAATGTGTTATTCAAGTATCTGCCTGGTTTCCAATTATGCGGCATCTATCTCTCCCCACAAATTAACCATAGACGAAGTATTTGAAATAATGGAAAAAAGAAAAGCCGACCTGGTTGATCTTATAGAATCCACAATTAAGTCCCTGAGTTATGAAGAAGATTGTCCCTGCCAGCACGCTTTATCCGGGGCCGAAGTGGATGAATTATGAAAATTTTATTTTATTTTGAAATAGTTTAAGGGGAAGAATAATACTTAAAAAGAGACTCTTGAGCCAGAAAGTCATTTTTTATTATCTTATTTTACTTTAATTCAATTTTGAGGCAAATATATTCTAAAAAAGAATAGAATAAAAAATATTCATAAGCTTTTCCAGTTTTAAGGTTTAAAACGGACTATAGTCCTAAAGCGGACCTATGCCTGATTTGGATGTATAATCAGTTATGGATTAATTTTGTAGGTGAATTATCAATACATACTTTAATAAATACTGGCTAAAAAGGGCATTTATATTATATTACGGATAAAATAACAGTTCTTATTGATTCCTATTTATTTAATCCTATGTTTAAAATTCTTTCCACCAGTATTCTCTAATATTTCTGGAAAAACAGGACAATTAAACAACATAATGACCATGACTCCTTTACAAAGAAGTTCACCTTATAAATGAAAAAAAATAATAATCCACAGATATTTCTTAAGTTTAGATTATTTTTTTAATCTCTATAACTGAGCATAGTCCCTAATATTATATTTAAAATCTTAAAATTGCTTTAAAAATACAAATTAGAGATATAGTAACTAATAAAGATTAAAATATTATTTTAAAGATTTTTAGTTAAGTTATATAAATAAAAATAGATAAAATAATTTTAAAGGAGTGATTTTATGCAAAAAGTGCTTTTGGTATGTGCCAGCCCCCGGAAAAAAAGTAACACCATGCAGGTTCTTGAAGAATGTGCTAAAGAAATAGAGCAAAATGGTCTGGAAGCAGAGATCATATCACTTAGAAATATGAATATTGATTCCTGTCATGCCTGTCTTAAATGTGCTAAAATAAAAAAGTGCAAAATTGATGACGGGCTAAATGAAATCATAGAAAAGATCAGGAAATCTGAAGGATTCATTGTGGGGAGTCCTGTTTATTTTGGGACAGCCCGGGGATCCATTATGGCAGCATTACAAAGAATTGGAATGGTATCCCGGGCCACTGATAAATTTTTAAGCTGGAAAGTAGGGGGACCTGTTGCTGTAGCCCGAAGAGGGGGTCATACTGCCACCATTCAGGAAATGCTCATGTTCTTTTTTATCAATGACATGATTGTTCCCGGATCCACCTACTGGAACATGGTATTTGGTTGGGCTCCGGGAGAAGTAGAAGAGGATGAAGAGGGTATGGATACCATAAAGCGTTTTGGAAATAATGTGGCCTCTCTTATAAAAAAAATAAAAGATTAATTTTTGATATCCGCCAGGTGTGGAAATGTCCAGCCAGGAGTTATATAAAAATTTAACCAAATATTATGATAAAATATACTCTAAAAAGGATTATAGGCGAGAATGCAAATTTATTGAAGGGGTTATCCAGCAGCATCAGATATCCGGAAATGTTCTTTTAGATGTGGCATGTGGAACTGGAGGCCATGTGCAATTACTCAAAAATAAATTTAAAGTCATGGGAGTAGATATTAACAAAGAAATGATTGATATTGCCCGGAATAAAGTTCCTGATGTTAAATTTATTGAAGGAGATATGAAGAATCTGAATATTAATAAAAGATTTGATGTTATAACCTGCCTTTTCAGTGCCATGAGCTATAATTTAAGTCTGAGCGAATTTAAAACGACCCTGCAAAATTTTTATAGCCATCTTAAAGAGGGAGGGGTGGTGATTTTTGATCTGGGAATAAATAAGAATAACTGGGTAGAAGGCATGATATCAGTTGACACTATAGTGGAAAAAAATTTAAAGTTAGCCAGAATATGCCAGTCACATTTAGAAGATAATATATTTCAAGCCAATTTTGTTTTTTTGATAAAAGAAAAAGGAAAGGTTGATTTTGATATAGACTGCCATGACATTGGTGTTTTTGAAGTAGAGCAGATATCAGAAATAATGAAAAATGCTGGTTTCTCTGTTTCCATATATGGAGAATTTTCTAAAGATAAATGGAGACCAGATTCTATGGAAACCCCGGTTTTTGTAGGTTTAAAATAATTTTTAATGGTTTTAAGGTGATTTGATGAAAATTGCAATTACTACCTCTGATGGAGATACAGTATCCCATTTTGGAAAGGCTAGAATTTTACATGTATATGAGTTTGATGAAAAAAGTCTTAAATTGACTTTTTTAGAAAATAGAAAATCTCAGATAGATCTCTCTATGAAACATCAATGGAACATACTTTTGGATATGATAAAAGATTGTGATGTGGTAATCTGTGCCCAGGCAGGTATGAATGCTAAATTTGGTCTGGAAAATGCCGGTATAAAGGTAGTTCTGGATGAAGGAAGTGTGGAAGAAGTGCTGGAAAGATATAAAAGCCATGTAGAATTCATGAATAAACCATTATTTTAATTGATTATTACATTAAACTGTATCCAATAATATATTTTAAGATTTAACCAATTCATAATATTTAAATAAAAAAATTAAGACTTTATAAGAAGATTATGCCCGAATTTATAATTTTATATTTTTAAGAGAATGATGAATAACTAAAAACCAGTACCACACTTTTAAATACTAGAAATAAAAAAAGTTAAGGTACCCCTTGGGCGGGTTTTTGATTTAATTCTCAATTATAATAAGGATAAAATTCCTGAAAATTAAGACTATAAACAATAGGTTTATTTTATAGATGTTTAACGCAGGCATCTGAACCTTGAACATAAGGAGCACTTAAATAAATTTATAAACTATAAATAAAGATTTATAATAAACTAATTTAGATATTACAAATATTATATGTTGAATATAATTTTAAGTGATCTTTATAAGAATTTAGAATTCTTTTTACCCCATATTTCACAAATTAAAGGTGATTAATAATGGCTAAAGCTAGACGAAGAAGAGTAAGAGATACATGGAAAGAAAAACAATGGTACAGAATAATTAGTCCAGAAGGATTTGGAGAAGACGAAATAGGAATTACTCCTTCAAGAGACCCTGATTTTCTAGTAAAAAGAAAAGTAGAGGCCACCATGAGAGAGTTAGCTGGTGACTTTTCCAAGCAATATGTAAAATTAAAGTTCCAGGTCAAAAATGTGGTGGGAGATACCGCACATACCAAATTTATAGGGCATGAAGTGACCACTGATTATGTAAGAAGCATGATTAGGCGTGGAAGCAGCCGAATAGATGCTCCTGTTATTGTGGAAACCAAAGAAGGCTATAAAATTAAATTGCATGTGCTGGCCATTACCACTCGCCGGGCCAAGTCCTCCCAGCAAAAGTTCATGCGAGAAACTATAGACGAACTCTTAAAGAAAATTGTTGCGGATAAAAGTTTCACTGAACTGGTAGAAGCTGTGGTAACTGGTAAAATAGCATCTGAAATTTACCACCGTGCTAAAAAGATTTATCCTCTCAAAAGAGTTGAAATTATAAAAACCAAGGTGTTAGAAGAACCACAATAAATTTTTTTTTTGGTATTTTCAAAATTAAAAACCGGAAAACTGGGACCAATATGATAAGCTCATTATATGTGATCCTCTGTCTGATAATAGGGCTCTTGACTTACATTCGAGGCGCTCTTGATCTATGGGGATCTATTTTTATGGTTGTCATGGGTCTCATAATTATTTTTTCTGCCGGTTTTAACTGGCTTGTTTTAATCTTAATTTTTCTTATTCTGGGTTTTGTATCAACCAAATATCGCCATGATTATAAAAAAGAAATTGGTGTTTACGAAGGAAAAAGAAGTGCCAAGAATGTTATTTCAAATGGGATTGTTCCCTTTGTAATGGCTGCATTTGGTTCATATGATGGTTTTGTAGGGGGATTTATTGGTTCTGTAGCTACCGCCACAGCCGACACCCTGGCCAGCGAAGTTGGTGTGGTACAAACACCTCGCTTGATTACCACTCTAAAAAAAGTTGATCCCGGTACTGATGGAGGAATATCAGTTTTAGGAACCGTTGCGGGAATTGTAGGAGCGGGAATTATAGGATTTTTTGCCTATATTTTAGGAATTTATCCGGACCCCCTGATTTCATTGAAGATATCCCTAATTGCAGGCACCGTCGGTTGTTTTATGGATAGCATTCTGGGAGCAGTTTTAGAGCGAAGAAATTATCTGAATAATGAACATGTAAATTTATTAGCCACACTTACCGGTGCTTTTCTGGGAATTTTGCTGGTTTAATGCCATGAAAAGGTGAAAACATGACAGGGATAATAATGATAATTGATGGGATGGCAGATCGTCCCCTGAAAGAAATTGATTATAAAACTCCATTGGAAGCAGCCCATACTCCCCATATGGATAAAATGGCCAAATCAGGTATAAATGGAATCATGGATCCTATAAAACCAGGTATACGGGCCGGGAGTGATACTTCCCACATTTCCATATTGGGATACGATCCTTATGAGGTTTATACCGGAAGAGGTCCTTTTGAAGCTGCCGGTGTTGGTCTGGATGTCATGCCCGGAGATATTGCATTTCGGTGTAATTTTTCCACCGCCAATGAAGAAGGAATAATAACAGATAGAAGAGCAGGCAGAATAAGGGAAAAAACGGATGAAATTGCATCCACTCTAAATTCAATGCAGATAGAAGGCTTTGAAGATGTGGAAATAATTTTTAAAGAATCCACCGGTCACCGGGCCGTGCTCCTTTTGAGAGGGAAAGGTTTATCTGACCAGGTATCTGATTCCGATCCCAAATATGATGGTAAATATCCTAAAGAGGTTTTAGCTCTGGATTCGTCTCCAGAAGCTATTAAAACTGCTGCTATTTTGAATAAGATAGTGAAAAAATCCTATGACCTGTTAAAAGGCCATCCAGTTAATATGAACCGCAGAGAAAATGGGGAAAATCCAGCCAATATAATACTTCCACGTGGTGCTGGAGCAGTACCCGACGTAATGGCATTCAATGAAAAATATGGTATTAAATCAGCTTGTATTGCAGAAACTGGATTAATAAAAGGAATTGCTCGATTAGCTGGAATGGATGTGGTTGAGGTAGATGGTGCCACCGGAGGAATAGACACTAATTTAGATAATATCTCCAAAAGCATCATTGAACATGCTAAAAAAGATTATGACTTCATTCTTATAAATATTGACGGGGCAGATGAAGCCGGCCATGATGGAAATCTTCAGGAAAAAATAAAATTTATTGAAAAGGTAGATGCGGTGGTGGAAAAGATTAGGCAAATACCTGAAACCTATTTCATACTCACTGCCGATCATTCCACCCCCATATCTGTTATGGACCACACCGGAGACCCTGTTCCGATAGTAATTAATGGCCCTGAAATAAGGGTGGATGAAGTGGAGAAATTTAATGAAAATTCCGCCACCAAAGGAGGATTGTGTCGCATCAGGGGATCGGATGTGATGAACATCTTGCTGGATTTAATGAACAAATCTGAAAAATTTGGGGCATGAAAATGTCAAATCAATCTGCAGAAAAAAAAGACGCAATACCCCGTCTTTTTGGTACTTCTGGAATAAGGGGAAAAATAGGATCTCATATAACCACTCAACTGGCTTTAGATGTTGGAAAAGCTTTAGGTACCTATTTAGGTGGAAAAGGAAAAGTTGTGGTTGGTTATGATACCCGAACATCAAACCATATGCTGGAAAAAGCTTTATGTGCTGGTTTAATGGAATGTGGATGTGATGTATTGGAATTAGGAATGGTACCTACTCCAGTGGTTGGATTTTCCGCTTCCCGTTTAAATGCAGATGCCGGAGTGATGATTACTGCTTCCCACAACCCCTCCCCAGATAATGGAATTAAATTGTGGAATAGGGATGGGATGGCTTATACTAGCAAACAGGAACGAGAAATAGAGTACCTACTTCACCAACAAAAGTTCCTGAATAAAAGCTGGGATCATCTTGGTTCAATAGAAAAAGAAGATGAAATCATAAAACAGTACATTAAAGAAGTTCAGGGAATGGTGAATATTAAGCCGGGCATAAAGGTAGTGGTGGACTGTGGTTCGGGTGCTGCTTCTTATTTATCCCCCATTATTTTAAGAAAGGTAGGATGTGAAGTTATTTCATTGAATTGCCAACCTGATGGATTCTTTCCAGGGCGTAAAGTTGAACCTAATGAAGAAAACCTTGATGTCCTTATGAAAACTGTTAAAGTGACTAAATCTGATTTAGGAATAGCCCACGATGGAGATGGAGATCGAATGGTTGCAGTTGACGAAAAAGGGAATATGGCTAACTTTGATAAATTATTGGCCTTAATTTCGCAGGCTATTGGTGGAAAAATAATCACCACCGTGGATGCTTCGTTGTGTATGGATGAGTGTTTAGCTGCTGTAGGTGGGGAAATAATCAGAACCAGAGTGGGAGATGTGCATGTAGCCCAGTCTATTGTGGAAAATCATGCTTCTTTTGGAGGAGAACCCTCAGGTACATGGATACATCCTGATTTTTGCATGTGCCCTGATGGAATATTATCTGCACTAAAAGTTGTAGAACTTGTTTCCACAAACGGACATTTATCTGAATTGTTAAGGTCCATACCAGATTATCCCAGTATCCGGGGAAAAATACCCTGTTCCAGTGAGGATAAAAATAAGGTTATGGAAATGGTAAATTCCTCTCTGGAAAATCAATTTAACAATGTGGTGGATGTTAATAATATTGATGGGGTCAGGATTTCTTTTGAAGATGGTAGCTGGGTTCTGGTGAGACCCTCTGGAACTGAAGCATATATTCGTATAACTCTGGAAGCCAAAACCAAAAAAATGGCCGAGAACATCAGACAGATCTCAGCCGAATTTATTAAAGCTGCACTTGAATGAATTTTATAATTAATAGAATCCCCTACGAAATAATTATTATGTAATGAAGATTTATTTTATTATTCGAATCCAGTTCAAAGTAAGGAGGAAATATTTTGAAAGCGGTGATTTTAACTGCGGGAGAGGGTACCCGGATGCGGCCTTTGACTCTCACCCGTCCTAAAACAATGCTTCCAGTTGCAGGAAAGCCTATAATTCAATACAATATTGAAGCACTTCGAGATGCAGGGATCAGCGAAATTTTAATGATAGTAGGTTATCAGGAAAATATGGTGAGGGATTATTTTAAAGATGGGAAGGACCTGGGAGTTAAAATTAGTTACATAACTCAACAAAGCCGTTTAGGTACGGCACATGCCATAGGATATGCGCGTGAATTTATTAAAGAACAATTCATAGTCCTTAATGGAGATATTATCATTGAGCCCCTGCTTTTATATGACTTAATTCGAAAGTATTCTAATTTTAATGCTAAGTCAATGATGGTACTTACTGAAGTAGAGGACCCCTGTTCCTTTGGTGTGGTGATGTTAGACGGAGATAACGTGACAGAAATTATTGAAAAACCAGAAGCCGGAGAAGCCCCAAGTAATTTGATTAATACCGGAATATACATTTTTGATCCGGATATTTTTTCCTGTATTGAAAAAACCCATGAATCAAGCCGGGGAGAGTATGAAATAACAGATTCTTTAAAGATCCAAATGGAAGAAGGTAAGAAAGTAGCAGGGGTGGTTTCCAATAAAAAATGGATAGATATAGGCAAACCATGGGAACTTCTAAAAATCAATGAAGATTTTTTAAATAATATGGAAGGTAAAATAGAGGGCAATGTGGAAAAAGGAGCAACCCTGGAAGGGGAAGTGGTTTTGGGTAAGGGCAGTACAATTCGGGCTGGTTCTTATATTCAGGGCCCGGTGCATATTGGTGAAAACTGCGATGTAGGGCCTAACTGTTATTTAAGAAAGTATACCTTCCTTGGAAAGGATGTAAGAGTAGGAAATGCAGTTGAAATTAAAAATTCAATTATAATGGATCATACTAACGTTAATCACCTTTCATATATAGGTGATTCAATTATAGGATCACGATGTAATATTGCTGCCGGAACAAATATTGCTAATCTTCGTTTTGATGATAAAAACATTAAATTAAATATAAAAGGCGAAAAGGTGGATAGTGGCAGAAGAAAATTTGGAGTGGTGTTTGCTGATGGGGTAAAGACAGGTATAAACTCCAGTTTTAACCCCGGCGTGACAGTAGGATGCAATTCAGCTATTGGGGCGGGAGCAATTATACATCAGGATATTGATTCAGAAAAGCTGGTCATGGTAAAACAGGAACATCTTATAATTGATAAAAATAAAAAATAATTATAATTACCATGATATCCCCCGCCACTATAAATGATTTTCATGGGGTTAAGTTAATTAAATAGGGTGTTTTAATGAAAAAAATTCATTCCAGTGTACATCTATTTCCCGGTGCCCATGTCCAGGGGAAAGTTGAAATTGAAGAAAATTCTTCCGTTTGGTATAATGCCGTTGTAAGAGGAGATATAGAACCTATAAAAATTGGAAAATATTCCAATATTCAGGATAACTGCGTGGTACATTCTTCAACAGATTATCCAGTCAAAATAGGAGATTACGTTTCAGTGGGACATGCTGCAGTATTGCATGGATGCACCATAGAGGAAAATGTGCTGATTGGTATGAATGCCACTGTTTTAAATGGTGCCCATATAGGGAAAGATTCCGTGGTGGGGGCCGGTGCCGTAGTCACTGAAGGAAAAAAATTCCCTGCCAAAAGTTTGATTATAGGGATGCCTGCCCGGTTAATTAAAGAGATTAATGAGGAAGAAATTGAATCTATTAAAGAAAACGCTTTAAGATATAGTGCTCTTTCCCATGAAAATCCATGATTTAATGGAAAAATATATTATCTTTTTAAAAATTAGGCTCTTTAAATGTTAAATCATTACATTAAGCTTTAAAGGATATTTTAAGGAGTTACTTAACATAGTGTATATATAAAAAATTAATAATTTAAGTGATTATATGGTTAAAATTCGGAAAATTATCAATGAATTAGACCCTTACATTCCAGGTAGATCCATAAAGGAAATTGCTGATGAGTATTCGCTCCAAAAAGAAGATATAATAAAATTAGGTTCCAATGAAAATCCCCTGGGTCCCTCACCCCGGGCCATAGAAGCATTGAAAGGAGAGCTGAATTTGATTAGTCAGTACCCTGAATCGGGATTAGGAGACCTTAAAGAAGAAATAGCGAAGTATTCTGGTGTTTCTGCCCAGGAAGTTATTATTGGAGGGGATGGAGCTGACGAAATAATTGATGTACTTGGAAAAACATTTTTAGATCCCGGATATGAATTTATAGTTCCATTACCATCTTATATGTACTACGAATTCACCCTGCGCACCCACGGGGCCATCCCGGTTTATGGACGATGGGATGTGGAAGAAAATAGGCTGGATGTTGAGTCTGTACTCGGTGCTATCACCCCTGAAACCCGATTAATATTCCTGTGTTCACCAAATAATCCCACTGGTGGTTTAATTGATAAGGAAGATATTGAAACCATATTAAGATCCACTGATGCTCTAGTAATAGTTGATGAAGCTTATTTTGAATTTTCAGGAGTAAATAATGTTGATCTTCTCCTTAAATATGAAAACTTATTTATACTCCGCACATTCTCCAAAGTAATGGGACTTGCAGGTATGAGGATTGGTTATGGGCTTTCCAATCCCCAGATAATTGAATACATGCATCGGGTGAAGCCTGTTTTTAGTTTGACCAACTTATCACACATTGCAGCTCTCGCCACACTTAGAGATACTAATTATTTGGAAGAATCAACCCGGGTCTCTGTTGAAAGCAGAGAATTCCTATATGAAAAAATCTCCAGCATAGAACAGTTGAAGGTTTTTAAATCTAAAGCAAATTATTTACTGGTTGATGTGCGCAAAACAGGTATGAATTCATCCCAAATAGCAAAAAAACTATTGGAAAAAGGAATAATAGTTAGAGACTGTAAATCATTTAAAGGCCTGGATGACTACTGGATCCGGGTTAGTGTAGGTACCATCCCGGAGGATGAAAGGTTCATTGAAGTATTGCAAAATATAGTAAATGAAAACTGAAATTAGAAAACTAAATACGATTTTAAGATGCAGTATTTTATTAAGTAATTAAAAAATGTGGGCTAAATGAAAATTGGTGGTACCAATATATCTTCCTTTGATTTACCTGGAAAAATGGCGCTGGTTATTTTTACAGGGGGATGTAATTTAAGGTGTCCCTACTGCCATAACCCCGAAATAATTGATGGAGGGGAGGAAGTAAAGTTAGAGGAAGTTTTTAAAAAAATAGAAGATGCCTCTGAGTTTGTGGATGGGGTGGTAATCACCGGGGGGGAGCCTTTAATGCAATGCCCGGACATAAAGAAAATTTTAAAATACATCCATTCCCAGGGCCTATTAGCCAAATTGGATACCAATGGATGTTTTCCAGAGAGGCTGCAGCATATAATTGAATTGGTGGATTATGTTAGTCTGGATATAAAAGCTCCCTTCGACCGGTATAAAGATTTGATTGGTTCAGATATCGGGAAAGAAGTAGAAAAAAGTATGGGAATTGTTTTGAATTCTCCAAATACTTTTTTAGAATGTAGAACTACCTATGTACCTACCCTGCTTAATGAAAAAGATATTTACCAGATTTCAAGAGAAATAAATTGTGATTTATATACATTGCAGCAATTTAGAAACAGGATAGTTCTGGATCCATCTTTTGAATCAATTCCCAACCCCTCCAGAGAATTTTTATGGGAACTGGCAAAAAAAATAAAACCCCTTCTCAATAAAGTGAAAATAAAAACCTCTGAATTTGGGGAAGAAATCATATAAAAATACTTTTTAAACCTATTAAGTGAATTAAAAATAATTTAAAGTGATTTAATGCCAATATTATCCTTTGGAAGCCGTAATATTGATCTTATTACTGGTAAGAAAACAATGACCATCAGGAAGTTGTGGAAAAAGCCTGTAAAAAAAGGGGATAGGCTCCATTGTTACTGGAACCTGGTTTCTAAAGAAAGGGAAAAAGTTTTTGAAGCAGAAGTTATAGAAGTAGAAATATTAACTTTCCATGAACTCTTGAAAAGAGATGATCTGATTCTAGAAGAAGGTTTTAAGGATTCTGAAGAATTAGAAATAGAATTTCATAAAATGTATATCGAGGAGTTAAAAAAAGATACTCTTTTTCAGGTGATTAGATTCAATAAATTGCCTATAGAATTATGGGAAGGGGAAAAAATCGATGAAAAAGCCATGATAACCCAGAGAGCCGATATTTTATTTGATTCTGGAAAATATAATCAATCGGCCATGTGTTACAATGCTGCTTTGAAATTTGATCCCCAGGACATTTATCTCTTAAATAAAAAAGGGGATAATCTAAGCCGTTTAGGTAAATTTGAAGAAGCAATTAAATGTTATAATCAGGCCTTAAATATAGATCCTGAAAATGAATTCGTATGGAATAATAAAGCCATAGCTCTTTTAAATTCTGGAAACCCTAAAAAAGCATTAAAATCAAGTCAAAAAGCATTAAAGCTTAATCCAGATAATTCAGTGATATTGTATTGGCAGGGATTTATTTTAGAAATGTTAGGACAATATCAAGAGGCTCTGCAAGCATATGATAAAGTTCTGGAGTTGGATTACCAGAACCCGGAGGTATGGAATGCCCGGGGTAATTTATTAAATGAGATCGGTAAAACAGAAGAAGCATTGGAATCATATGATAAGGCTTTAGAATTATGTTTAAAAGATGAAGGTGATTCAGTAGCATTTAATAGAAAAGGAAATGCTCTTTTAGAGTTAGGACGCTTTGAAGAAGCTCTGGAATGCTATGATGATGCTCTGGCCCTGGAAAAAAATAATTATATTTTCTGGAGCAACAAAGGCGTGGCTTTAATGGAATTAAATCGTTTTAATGAAGCAGTAGAATGTTTTAATAAAGTTTTACAACTTGATCCTTCTAATGATGATGCCCGGGTATTAAAAGACGAATGTCTGGAAAATTTATAATTTAAAAATCTTTTTTCAATTTTAGGTAAATATTATATTTTTGGTGATGAAAATGCTCAGGGATCTTTTAATAGAAGAGGAATTATTGGAAAAAGTTCTCCGGAAATCCTTAAAAAGAGAAAATGGAGAGATTTTTGAAATTAATCGAAATTTAATTGAAAAAATGGTTTTGAAAAAATTAAGAAAAAAAAGATCTGTGAAAAAATACAGAAAATATGGTGTAACCCGGCAAGACCTGCAGGAAATAATAGAACTGGCACACCTCACCGGGTTGGAAGTTTTTGGAGGCCCCTCTGATTTTGAAATCGTCCAAACCCACCCAAAATGGTGTAATAATTGTGGTAAATGTTGTAGAGAATCCAGTCCCATATTCATACACCGGGATGAATTAAACCCGTTATTACTTTTTAATCCTGATTTAAAAAATGAGATTGTGCCTAACCCTGCTTATCCGGAGCATTATAAGTTTAAAGAGGACCTTCCATGTAAATTCCATGAAATTGAAGATAAAAAATGTTCAATCTATGACAGCAGGCCCCAGGTATGTCAAAGTTATCCTCTTATTCTAGTTGAAGTAGAAAACAAGCCACATTACATCACCCATTTGCAACCAGATTGTAATTATGTTATCTCTTTGATTCTGGAAAAATCCATGATATTATTTGATGAATCCTTGAAAAAATTAAATTCCAAGAATTAATTATGTCAAAGAATCAATAGCCAGGTGAAAAAACAGTAATAGCATAAAATATCTGAAATAAAATTTTTATAATTAGTATGATCATAAATTAGTTATCTCCAATTTGTTAAAATGGTTCTACTATGGATATAAAAACTAATAAATCAAAAGCATGCATAATTCCCTATCTGCAGGATGAATACTTCTTAAACGATATGCTGGAATTTTTAGCTGGTTTGGGAAAGGCCCTGAGTTCCACCGGCATATCAGTAACCACCATCCAATCCATTCTATATAATGTTGCCCGGGCCTACCAGGTTAAGGCCGAGATACTGGTCTTTACCACATTTATAATTATCAAAGTGAGGGATGAAGAATCGTCGCCCTTAACAACTGTTAGTCAGATATATGGGCTATCCCAACTAAATACTATTTCAGAACTCTATGAACTAATTTATAAAGTTGAAAAAGCAGAAATAAGCCCTAAAGAAGGTATTAAATGCCTCAAAAAAATCAACTCGCACCAGCACCGTTTTGGAAAAATCGGGATGTTGATTGGCTACATTTTTTTTGCAGTGGGTTTAGGAATGTTATTGCAACCCACCCCTCAGCAATTAATTGCTTCAGGAGTACTGGGATTTTTAATAGGAATTTTACTAATTTTCACCCAAAATAAACCCCGTTTGGCCCTTATAAAGCCAGTTATCGGTTCTTTCCTGATTTCAATTTTATTTTTTTGGGCGGTGAAAAATGGATTCCTTGCCGGATCCATGCTGCTAATTATACCCGCCCTGGCATATTTTTTACCAGGTGCCACCCTGACCACAGGAATGTTTGAGCTAGCGTCTGGAGATTTGATTTCAGGCTCAAGTAGGGTGATCTATGGTATAACGATTTTATTTCTGCTTCTTTTTGGAGTTTTAAATGGTTTTAAAATTATAGGGCTACCTCAGGAAGATTTACTGGTGGTAACAGCAGCCAATACCCTGGGATGGTGGGCTCCATATATAGGGATTATGCTTTTTGGCATAGGGATGTTTCTTTTCTTGTCCATGCGAAACAGAGACTTTCCGTGGGTAATGATAGTACTCTACGTGGCTTTTTTAGGGCAAAGTCTTGGTAATTATTTTATTGGTGGTTTTTTCGGGGCATTTTTTGGTTCGCTGCTTATGACCATCAGTGGAACCCTGATTGGGCGTTCCCCCATGAGGACACCTAGCTTTGTATCCACTCTTTCTGCCTTCTGGCTACTGGTTCCAGGTTCTCTGGGGTTCATAAGCCTGGCAAATTTAATAGGGCCCAACTATTCCAGTGGAATTGCTGATGTAATTCAGGTAATTATGAGTGTTGTTGCCATATCTTTAGGTCTATTAATTGGGGCAGTTATTGCCGAACCCCTGAAATTGCAAAAAATAAAATTGAAAAAGTTTAAAAAATAAATCAGGGATATTTAGAAATAATTAGTCTTCCTCTGAGAATTTTTATGTATCCTTTAATTTATAAAAAGAGGTCTTAGGGGTCCTGGAAAAAATTAATTCTGGAAAGAATATGTTCCTTATAGAAAAAACTGAATCAAATACCCCGGACCAATATAATAAGAATCCGCGGGTTCTACTTTTAGGATATAATGGTGCAAATAATACTGGTTCTGAATCCCGATTGCTTTCCATTATACAGGATGTTCGATGGGTTTTAGGGCCAGAGGTGCTGCTTAGCATACCCACCCTTAATGAAGAGAAGCTAAAAAGATATGTGCAGGAAGAAAAAAACCTTAAAATTATACCATTGCCTTCTATTTATTTTTTAGGCCTGCGTAAACTGGTAAAAAATCATGATTTCGTATTGTTAATAGAAGGTAGCTGTTATATGGATACCTGGACCCCTGCATTATTATGGGCGTTTCTATGGGCTACCCGGTGTGCCCATACATTTAAAAAACCCTGCCTGGCTTATGCGGTTGATGCTGGAGATTTATCTCCGTTAAACAAATTTCTGGTGAAAAAAGAAGCCAGTAAAACCAGCATGATAATAACCCGCAACTATAAATCTGCAGAAATTCTAAAATCTGTAGGAGTGACTGCTCCTATTAAAGTTACTGCAGATTGTGCTTTAAATTTTGAAACCCCTCCCCTTAATGAAATTATAGAACACCTCCCTCAGAATAAGGGGTTAGCCGGGATAGCGGTGGTGAATTTTTATTTATGGCCCGTGGTTTTAAGGCCATTTGGAAAGAAAAAAGATGAATATAAATGGCCCTACTATTTTTCACGTTCTAAAAAAAGAGAAAAGCTTCAAAAAAAACTGGCCAGATCCTGGGCAAAGCAGGCAGATCATTTGGTTGATATCCACCATAAGCATATTGCATTAATCTGTATGGAAGACCTGGATGAGGATCTGGCCTGTCAGGTGTTATCTTATATGAAAAATAAAGATAATGCCCGTATTTTTTCTTCTAAAGATTTAAATGCATCTAAAATGACAGGATTACTCCAAAATTTAGATATTTTGATTACCTCCCGTTATCATGCTTCCATCTTATCTCTATCCTGCCAGGTGCCGCAAATAGCAATAGGGCATGACCAGCGCCTGGAAATATTGTATGAAGAAATGGAAATGTATCATGATTATTTTTTTAAATACAATGACCCTGATTTATGGGAAAAAGTTGAAAATAAGGTAGATGAGATATTAGAAAATCCCGATATACCAAAGAAATTGCTGGAAAGTGGATTTAAGAGTCAATATTTACGTTCTCTCCAGAATCGTGGTCTCCTTAAATCATTTCTTAAAGGAGGGAAATAATGTTCCAGGGAAATTATGTTCTTTTAAGTGGTGCAAATGGATTTTTAGGGACCCATATTGCCCTCGAACTTATTAATAATTGCGATTTAAAAATAATAGCCCTGGTAAGAAGTAGAACTAATCAAGATGCTAAAATTCGCTTGAAAAGGGCCTGGTGGGAATTTCCAGAGTTATTAGAAGCCCTGAATAATGGTAAAGTGGAAATAATTTCAGGAAATGTAGAAAAGAATCATTTAGGGATTGATGAGTCTACTTATGAAGATTTAATCTTAAAAACTAATTATATTATCCATGCAGCAGCTGATTTAAGATTAAATGCGCCTTTGGATGAACTTAGAAAGGTGAATGTTCAGGGCACAGTTAATATGCTTGAAATGGCAAAAAACTGCAAAAAAGATGTTTTTAAACGTTTTTCCCATGTTTCAACCGCTTATGTTGCCGGAAAATGTGAAGGAGAAATCTATGAAGATGATTTATCTGATGTGTGCGGATTTTCCAGTAACTATGAGCAAAGTAAGTATGAAGCTGAAAAAGAAGTTATAAAATATGGAATCCCTTACTCCATCTTCCGACCAGGAATGATTGTAGGAGACTCCAGAACCGGGGCCATAAAAAATTTTAATACCATCTATGTTCCTTTAAGATTATATTTTAATGGTAAATTGAAGTTAATACCTGTTTCTCCCCTTAATAAAATAAATATGGTGCCTGTAAATTATGTTTCTAAAGTCATAGCAGATTTAACTCTCAAAAAAAAATCAGAGAACTTGACTTTTCACCTTACAGCCCCTGATGAATCATTACCGTCTATTCAGGAATTGGTGGATTTTACCCGACAATGGGCCAATGAAAAATGGAATATCCATTTACCTGCTCCTCTTTTTTTAGGCCTACCTATCGGTGCTGTGAAAAAATTCTTTGATACTGCAGGATACTTCTTAAAAAATCAAAAAGGATTTCAAATATCTGTTTTAGGTAATTTAGCCCCATATATAAAAGAAAATCGGAGATTTAATCGTCAAAATACGGATTTAATATCAGGAGCCTATTCGATTTCATGGAAAGACTTCATGGGCCCTCTATTGAACTACGCTATTTATGCAGGATTTTTTCATCGATCAGATCGTACCGTGCATGAACAAATTATGCACCGCCTGAAAAGCAAAACATTCCCGGTTACTTTGTATGACGTGGTAAATGGAGAATTTAATTGTAAAAATGGAATTAACATTAGAAAGAAAATTATTAAAGCGGTCCAAGCATTGAAATATTTGGGAATCACACCAGGGGATAGGGTGGCGCTGGTGGGTTATAACAGTACCCGTTATCTCATTTTAGATGTGGCCCTGGGATTATCCGGGGCAATAACAGTACCTATCTATTATACCAGCCCACTTATAGAAATTGAAGATATGGTAAAAGACAGTGGTTCTCGAATACTATTTATAGGAACCCCTGATTTATTAAAAGAATCATCTAAACTGGATTTGAGCATACCCTTAATATCATTTACCCGTGATTCTGATTCTGAATTGGTTAAAGAGGATATCATACTGTGGGAAAAGTTTATGGAAATGGGAAATCATGATAAAATTGATATAAATGCTCCTGTAGACTTTGAAAGTGCTGCCACTATTCGTTACACCTCCGGTACCACTGGAACCCCCCGGGGAGTTCAGTTTAATCATGGAAATCTTCGGTGGATGGGAGAATTTATAGCCTCCATGCCTCCCTGGGAAGACCGCATAAATGAAGTATCTTATTTATCTTTTTTACCTATGAATCATGTTGTGGAAGGAATTTTAGGTACTTATGCCCCATATTATGCTCCCGCGCCCTTAAAATTGTATTTTATGGAGGAATTTCATGACTTATCCCAGGCACTTCCCCGGATTAATCCCACCATATTTTTTTCTGTGCCCCGGTTTTATGAAAAACTTTGGAATAAGGTGGAAGAAAACTGGCTGGGCAGACTATATTTGGGAATGAATGAATCCCTGCTTAAATCTATTTTAAGGAGAATATTAAGAAGAAATTTGCTAAAAAAAGCCGGTTTAAAGGATTGTGCACAGCTGATAGTTGGTTCTGCCCCTATAAGTGAAAAACTCCTTTATGATTATAGAAAACTGGGAATTGAAATCCATAATGCATATGGACTAACTGAAGCACCATTAATAACCATTAATCGGTGGGGAGATAATAATTTAGAAACTGTGGGAAAACCATTACCCCTAACAGAAATTAAAATTGCAAAAGATGGGGAAATCATGGTTAAGGGGCCTCAAACCACTTCGGGATATTTTAATAATGATTCTAAATTTTTATTCCATAGAGGTTGGTTATTAACTGGAGATTATGGATACTTAAATTCCGATGGGAGCCTGGTAATTACTGGACGTAAAAAAGAGGTATTGATAAATGCTTATGGTAAAACTATTAATCCCCTTAAAATAGAAACCCGTTTAAAATCTTTAAGTGGTATAGATGAAGCTCTTCTGATAGGAGATAATAGGGCATATTGTGTGGCACTTTTGTGGAGTGATGAATTTTTAAAGCCACCTGCACAATTAGATGATGAAATTAAAGAACTTAATTCTAATCTGGCTAATCCAGAGAAAATAAAAAAATGGGTGGTTTTGAAAAATGATCTTTCCATTGAAAAAGGGGATTTGACTGCTAATTTGAAACTTAAAAGAGAAAATATCATTCAACGTTTTGAAAAAACAATAGAATATCTGTACCATGCTGAAGAATCAGATAACATGCCCCCGGATATGTTACATAGGGGAATATCAGATAAGGAGTTTTAACTGTAAAATGAATCTTAAATTATTGCTGGCTTCCTGGTGGGTACCAGAATATCTTTTAAAAAAGGAACTGAATAATCTGGCCAGTTTAACCATGGATGAACTGGAAAATATTCTTAAAATTCATAACCCTGATTCTTTAAAAAATATAACTCCTTTATCCATTCCCTTAAAAGGGAATTTAAAGCATATACGCCTGAAAATGATTCAAGGTCATGAAACCCGGGTCCAGGCACTGGAAAATTTGCTGGGTAGGGAAAGAAGTATTGAGCTGGCTCGGCCGGCTATGTTTGAAGTGGGATATCGTCTGGGATTAGAATTTAAAAAAAAATTGAGTATTAAAGATGATCTTGAAGAAGTTATGATTGCCGCTCATATTCTTTATAAGGTTTTAGGAATTGAATTTGAATTCCAGGATCTGAAAAATGATCCACATATTATTATAAGACACTGCGAGCTTGCATCATATTATTCCCCCTTAAGTTGCCATATTTTAAGTGGAGTAGACGAAGGAGTTCTGAAAGGTTTGAATCCTGCCTTTGAAATGAAGTTTATTAAAAGAATTACCGAAGGGGCTTCCTGTTGTAAAGCCCGTTTGAAAATTAAAAATAATAATGAAATGGAGAGTTAAATGAAAGCCATTGTAGTGGGTAGTGGAGCATCAGGTGCTACTATAGCCCGTGAACTATCAAAAAACGGGTTAGAAGTATTAATATTAGAAGCAGGAGGAAATTTTAAACCATTTACTCGTCGTGTTTCCTGGTCAGAGCCTTTTAGAAAGTTAGGGATTTTAGGAAGTGCTTCCAATATAAATAAAATATTCACTCCCATGAATTCCATAAAATCATCTCCTGATCTGACACTATTTAGAGGAATTACTACCGGAGGATGCACTGTTCTCACCTGCGGTAACCTGGTGCGGACCGAGGAAGGCCTCCACCAGATAGGCCTTAATCTGGAATCTGAATTTCAGGAGCTGGAAAATTTAATTAACGTGGCAACCTTCCCTAAAAAAAGATGGCGACCTTTAAGTAGGGAAATGTTTAAAAGCGCATCAAATTTAGGTCTCAATCCTGAAAGTACACCTAAAGCAGTTAATGCGAAAAAATGTATTTCCTGTGGACTATGTGAATTGGGGTGTGTTGAAGGGGCTCGATGGGATTCTAGAAATTTTATTGATGATTCATGTGCTAGTGGAGCCGCTATTAAAATAAATTCCCCGGTTAAAAAAGTAATAATAGAACAGGGGATAGTTAAAGGAGTAGAAACAGGTTCTATCATGGGGACCAATACTTATAAAAGTGATCTGGTAGTGCTGGCTGCAGGGGGAATTGGTACCGCCCAGATTCTGGAAAATTCAGGGATAGTAACCTCCCCCCACTTATGGGCAGATGTGGTTCTTACTATGGGAGGAGTATTTAAAGGGGCTAAAATGCTTAAAGAGCCCCCCATGGTCTGGTACAGTAAACAGAAGGATTATATTATATCTCCTTATGTAGACCTACTATCCCACTGGTTTCATAAGCCCTGGCGAAAAGTATCAATAAATGACCGGGTGGGGATGATGGTTAAATTGGCAGATTCAGCAGAAGGAAAGGTGGATTACCAGGGAAAAGTGGATAAGAAGTTATCCCATCAAGACATGGATACTCTAAAAAAAGCCAGCGCGATAGTCAGTCGTATTATGAAAGATTCGGGCGTGAAGGGGCCTTATATTCAGGGCATGTATAATGGGGGACATTTAGGGGGCACTTTTCCCTTAGAACCAGTTGATGTGAAAAATATGAGGTCAGCGCAATTACCCCCAGGTTTATGGGTGGGAGATTTATCTCTGGTCCCCCGATCTCAGGGAATGCCCACCATGTTACTTGCTGCTGCTATAGGACTTAAAGTAGCCCGAAAAATACTGAAAAGGTTGCCTGAGACTGCAATAGGAAAATAAATAAGTGAAATTTGTATAAAATAATTAAAAATTTAAAATTTAAATTAATAATTATTTTAAATATTTTTCTACCAGGGAAATTCCCCATTTGGCCATTTCTTCAGCATTTTGAGGGTTATCAGACTCTGAAAAACATCTGAAAATTGGTTCGGTCCCGGAAGGCCTGATTATGACCCATCCCTCGGGAGTAATTATCTTAACTCCGTCCGTGGTATCTAATTCAAAATTACGGTTGTCCTGGCTAATTTCATCTGCAATTAGCTGCATCACCTCATTTTTAATATCATCCGGACATTTTATTTTCATTTTTTCAGAATAGTAAACTGGTAATTCTGCAACCAGTTCTGATAGTGGTTTTTTCTCCAGGGCAATTATTTCAATTATTTTAGCTGCAGAGAGTGCTGCATCCCTCCCATATACAAAATCCGGGAAAATAAGACCTCCATTTTCTTCCCCGCCAAAGAGACCTTCTTTTTCTTTGAGTTTTCGGGCAACCAGTAAATCACCCACTGCAGTGGTAATCACTTCCCCCTTATTTTCTTGTGCTATGTCATAGATGGCAGAAGAGGTGGCCACGGTGGTAACAATGATTCCTCCATTATTTTCCTGAAGAAGCTGTTTTTCTACCAGGGCAAAAGTTTTATCACCCAATACAAAATTTCCCTTTTCATCAATACAAATTGTTCTATCTGCATCTCCATCATGGGCCAGACCTAAATCCGCTCCAGTTGATTTAACCACTTCTATCAATTCTTGCAAATTATTCTCAACCGGTTCCGGGTCTCTTCCAGGGAAAAATCCATCTGGCTGGCAGTTCAAAGTTAAGACCTCACAACCTAATTCTCTTAAAATATAAGGTGCTGTGAAACATGCTGCTCCTGATCCACAATCAACTACCACTTTTAATTTAGCATCTTTTATTGCCTCTTGATTAACCCGTTTCAATACCTGCTGCTGATACTCTTTCACCAATCCGGGCCGGGTATTAAATTCACCTAAATTCTTCCAGCTAGCTCTTCTAGGATTTTCATTGAAGAAAATATCTTCAATTTTTTCCTCCATTTCATCAGAAATCCCGATCCCATCTTCATCCACGAATTTTATTCCATTGTATTCAGGAGGATTGTGGGAGGCGGTGATTATAACCCCTCCATCATAATAATTCCTGACTGCGTATTGAACTGCCGGAGTGGGTAATAAACCCAGATCTATCACATCACATCCAGCAGATAGCAGGCCGGCCATTACCGACATTTTTATCAGGGGTGTTGATGTTCGAGGATCTCCACCTACCGCAATTTTACCCTGAATTAGAGTTCCATATGCTGAAGCTAGTTTAGAAGCAAATTCAGGTGTTAATTCATGATTAGCAATTCTCCTAACACCAAATGTACCAAATAATCTTTTCATTTTATCGAGTCCTGTCTAATTATTTATTTTAAACTAATCCCCTCAAATTTATAAAAACTTTTTAAAAGGAGTTATATTAATCTTTTTCTAATTCAAAAACTTTATAATTTTTATTTAAATAAACTAATCTAGAATAAGGTGGTTCTGCCACACCACGAGGTAAAATTATATAGCCTACCTGATCCTGCTGGATATCATTTCTATCAAAATCAGCCTGTAAATATTTTAATATATTCAATCCATGAATCATACCCGGGGCATAACCCCCTGCAGAGACCGGCTGCCGGGAAATGGATACAATGAAAGGATCCAATTCATAGTTATAAGCTACCACTACACTTTCTTTATCCCCATTATCCTTAAACCATTTAGATAATTCAAAATCAGCCTGTTTTATGGAAGGTGATGCAGAGTTAACTGTACTGTAACCAAAACTGAAGCCGAAAATTATAAATAATGCCATTAAAATATATGCCGGCCTTTTATCACCTTCTACAACTATGCATTGGATACCCAACCCTGCCAAAACCATTAAAGGGAAAACCGCAAAGTTTAAGATTCTTTCACTGAGTACGGGAATTCCTATAAAATGAGCCAGACTGAGTAGCAGGATAGTTATTGCCCAGGATAATATAAGTAAATCCTGCTTTTTTCTTCTTTTGAATACATAAAAAGAGCCTATAAATGAAAATATTAAAGGAAATATCCCGAAAAGGGTTAAATATTTAAAAAGTTCAATTCCCTGGGCCGGAGGGGATTTAAATGAAAAGCCATAGCTTAAAATTAGGGGCGCATACCACACCGCAGCTATCACCATAGAAGTGGCCAATAAAACTGAAAAATATTTTATTACCGGTTCTTTTTGAACCCACCATATAATAAGAGTATATATCAGGATAATTAAGAGTATAATGCCTGATGAAAGTAAATGGGTTAAAAATGCCAAGCCCAGTAGTATCCCTGCTAAAAGTGCCGGAATTAATTTATTATTTTCCAGGGAAATGTAATAAAAATAAGCCAGAAGTGGTAAGAGAATTAAGGCCATTGTTTCGGGTATGGGAATAATCATTCTGCTGAAAAAAGTGGTGAACATCACAAAAATACCGGTTAAAAAGCCAGTAGTGGCATTGTACATCCGGTAAGCAACAAAAGAAAATGAAAGTATGGTTAAAGAGCCCAGGAATGGTTGCATATATCGGGCTGAGTCAAATACAGTCCATCCCAATATTTCTTTTAATGAAATAAGAAAAAAATGAAAAAGGGGCGGATAAAAAATCGGCCTTCCATAGGGAGCATAGGTTAAATCATCAAAAAAAATAACTCCATTTTCTAAATAGAGCTGACTGATATGTATATGATAAAATATGTCCCAGCTCAGTGGCCATTGATATCTGAAAGTAGGAATTAATATCAGGCAAAATGTTATAAGAGCCGGAATAAAGATAAATATAATATTCTTGTTTTCTTTAATTTTGGGCAGGATAGGAAAATGCAATAAATCACCGTTCTATGCTTAAGATTAAAAATATATTTAATATTTAAATATAAGTAATTGCATATTGTGGCGTATTTAATGCAATTTGTATTTTGTAATAATCAAAATATAAGGACCACTCATATGAAATTAATAATCATCATTCCCGCCTATAATGAGGAAGAAGCCATAATCCGAGTGGTTATGGAATCTTTAAAGTATTCAGAGGTTCTGGTTATTGATGATGGATCCCAGGATGATACTGCTCTTTTGGCGAAAAATGCAGGTGCAGTTGTAATAAGCCACCCCCATAATTTAGGCAAGGGTGCTGCCTTAAAAACAGGTATTAAATATGCTCGAGATTATGATTATGAAACAATGGTGTTTATAGATGGAGATGGTCAACATGATCCCCATTTGATACCTCTTCTATCTTCAAAAGTGAATGGGAATGATCTGGTTATTGGATCCCGTTTTAAAGGAGGTTCGCCCCCTTATATGCCCATTCAAAGAAGAATTTCTAACCGCTTCACCACTTTTATTATCAGTAAATTGACTGGCTACAGTTTAACTGATAGTCAAAGTGGTTTCAGGGCATTATCCTCTACAGCAGGCAATATATTTCTGGATATAGGGTACAATGACTATATTTTTGAGTCAGAAATGTTATATCTGGCCTATAAAAATAATCTGCAATTGGAGGAGGTAAATATACCCTGTTATTATGGTGAAGAAAAGTCTTATGTTACCAGTAAACACGCCCTAAAATATTTGTTTTTTGTAATTAAACGCATATTGAGGAAATTTAAAAGGAGAGTTTTTCCTTGAAGCGTTATTATGTCCTTTCTCTAAGTTTGATTTTAGTAATAGTACTTATACTATGGATAGGGCCCCTGAACTTATTAAAAGAGATAGGATCTGCTAACTGGTTATTGCTTTTACTGGCAGTAATTATTCACCTGTTAGGTGTGGGTTTGAGGGCTTTTAGATGGGGTTTTATAATAAATAAGCCCTGGGATTTTAAAAATAATTTTGTGGTAAAAACCATAGGACTTTTTGCAGGTAATTTTTCACCAGTGCGAAGTGCTGGAGAACCAGTTACTGCTCTTGCTGGAAAAAAAATAAATAATATTGAAGTTTCAGAAGGCCTATCTGCTGGTTTGACTGAGAGATTTTTTGACCTGGTGATTGTTGGAATCTTTTTAATTGCTTCCAGTTTTTTAATACCTAAAATACGTTTTCTTTCTATAATAGGGGCAATTCTTCCCCTGGGAATGGTGGCCCTGATTTATGTGGTTAACTGGAGAGAAAGTAGTAGTATAATGATTTATAAAAAAATTCACCCCTTTTTAGAAAAACTGCCACTTAAAGCAGAGGTTATAGATAATTTTTATAATAAAGCCATTGAAGGGCTCCATGGTATGGTGGAGTATACCCATTCCTTTACCAGTTTTAAAAATATGAGCATAATGATATTTTTATCAGTATCATGCTGGTTAATAGAATGTCTGAGGCTTTTAGTTGTTTTTTATGCCTTTGATGTGGAAATTAGTCTGGTATCAGTGGTAATAATTTTTTTACTGGCCAATTTCATAGGGGTTATTAGTGCTCTCCCAGGAGGTATTGGCTCTATAGAATTATCTATGACCGGCTTATTTGTTATTTTTGGTGTTTCTGGAGATTTAGCAGGAAGTATTGCTCTGACAGATAGATTATTATCGTTCTGGATAGTAAGTGCTTTGGGATTAATATTTTCTTCATTTTATGCCCATGAAATATTAGATGAAATCAAAAAATACACCCTGGATAGCAAAGGTATTAAAAAGTCTTGAAAATATCATTTATCATGCTAAAATTTTGAGGCTTTTAGCATCTTTTAAAATCAAACCCATATTTCCCCTGTATTCATTTACCCTGCCCATGACTCTTATTCTTTTTTTATCAAAATATTGTACATTGAAACCATTTTTTTCTATTTCATGAGCAGTACTCTCAAAAATCACTATCCTGATTTTACCAGTTCCATCATTAATGGTCAAAAAATAGGTATCGCTTTTAAAGGCCTTTTCTACTTTTTCCACCAGCCCCTCAATACATACCTCTTCATCCAGCATACCCGGATTAATTTCTACAATTTTAATGTTACGCGGGCTTATGTCCCCTGCAAAAATGATCATTCCCCCCATTCCTATTATGGCAGTTAAAAAAGCGATTTTAAAAAGTTGTTGATCTGTAAGTTGCATCAGAATACCCCAAGCTAATTTAGTATTACTTAATTTAAAATTAGTATGTATTATTATATAAAGTTACCTAAAAAAGTAATAATGTGGTGCTAATTATTATAAAATTGGAATTTTGAATTAAAAAATTTTAATCTAGTTAAAAATAATCAGGGCCTTTTGAACATAGAATCCACCCGGGACACCGTATCAATATCTTCTATACTGAGATCATCTCTGATTTTTTTAACCACCGGAAAGCGGAGCGAATATCCGCTCTCATATTCCGGGCTTTTAACAATCTCACTATATGAAATTTCCAGGATAATATGGGGTTTAACTTTAATCTGCCTTCCCCTCCTCTCTATAGCAAGTTCCTCCATTCTATTTGATAATTCTAGGAGTGTTTTTTCACCCAGACCCGTGGCCACATGAGCAATGGTTTTTAATTCTCCGTCCTCATCATTTAAGGCCAGCAAATAGGAACCTATCCAGTGGGCCCTTTTACCCTTGCCATAGGTACCTCCCACCACCACCAGATCCAGGGATTCTGGTTCAGCCTTATATTTAAGCATTTTCTTACCCCGGATGCCCGGGATGTACGGTGCCTGGGGATCCTTGAGCATTATGCCCTCATGACCTAATTCAATAGATTCTTTAAAAAGATTCTCCGCATCTCCAACATTATCCATGGTTACTTTTACCTGTTTGGAGAGTTCCACCTGATTATCCATGGTTTTAACCATACTTTCCAGATTTTCTCTTCTTATTTCCAGGGGAGCGTCAATTAAAGGTTCTTTATAATATAAAACATCAAAAAGATACAGGGTCAGGGGAACACTTTCCATTACTTTCTCAATATCATATTTACGGCGTACTCGCTGGAGGATATATTGAAAGGAAATAGGTTTACCCTGCTTGGTAACGATTATTTCCCCTTCTACAATGAAATCATGATGTGGTAGGGCTTCTTCTATGTACTGGATAACATCCGGCAGGGCATTGCTAATATTTTCCAGCCTACGGGTGAAAATCATTATTTGAGATCCTTTACGGTGAATCTGTACTCGTATACCATCATATTTAGTTTCACAATAGATACGGCCCATTTCCAATACAGTTTCCTTAATTCCATCGGCTAACTGAGCTAACATAGGCTTAACTGGTTTTCCAGGTTTTAAAGATAGTGATTTGAGTCCTTCTTCTCCTTCAGCATGGGCGACTTTAGCCACCATACCCAGATCATTGGTTAGCATGTGGGCCCTTTCCAGGAGTTTTTTATCCACCCCAAATGCCTGTGAAATAGAGTCTCTGATAGTACCTTCGCCTACCCCCACCCTTAGTTCTTCTAGAACGGTACGGGTAATGTATTTTGCTTCCTGAGGAGATGCAAGTGACAATAATTCCAGAATAATATCAATTTTGCGTGATTGTGCTTTATTTCCTGAAATTTTGGCTAATTTTCTTAAATTATTATAAACCATGCCTATGGTCAGGGGCTTTGAAAAAAAGGTGGTCTGAGATCTTTTTTTATATAATATTTCAGTGGCAGATCCAATATCTCCCTGATCTCGTATCTGGTCCTCAACTTCCAATGTCGTGACCCCAACCACCATTGCTATGGATTTCATAAGTAGTTTAGAGCCAATGCCCAGCTCATTCTCACTCCAAACCGGGAAAACCTTTCCCAGTGCCATAATGGTTACTACCGGCAGTAAATCTTTTTCAACCCTGGAAAAGAAATCAGACAGAATATCCGTTTTTTCCAATCTTTTGGTGGTAGCATCCAGAGCTTCATATACATCTACCATTACTTTATATCTCATTTCCACTTTTTGTGACATTTAATCCCCGGAATTATTTTTATAACATGTTTATCCCATTATTTTAGAATTTTTATTAGTATTCTTTAAACTAATATGAATTTTCACCTTAATTAATTGGTCTTTGCACCCCGGTTAATATTGATAAATAAGAAGTTGAGTAGAATGAAACTTATCTTTCCTTAGAAAGAAAAAAAGTATGTTCTTAAAAATCAGTGAAAGTCTCTGGCCATGAAAAGTTATCAACAAAATTATGAATCCCAGCTATAATTTAAAAGGGGTTGCTTGATTGAGATAATATTTTAATAAGTTGTTACCCCACTTTAAAGCATGGTGATCATCTGCAACTAAGAACCGGTTAGAATCATATACTCCATCTGATGAAAATAGTCCCATTGCCATAAATTTATCAGTTAAGGTCAGGGAAAGTCTAATATCTTCCTCTAATTCCCATAAACGAATATTATTAGTATTAAAATTATCTTTAATTCCCCCATGGGCTGAAAATATAGTATCTAAAACTCTAGGTGTAACTATAAGTTTAATATCATATTTAGAATCAGGATTTAGCAAAATATCATTATAAAAAGGATAATAAATTGATGATAAAAGATTTATTTCTTTTGAACTGGAAATTAAATTGTTTACCGTATTGTAAGGCTTCATCAAGTCTTTTGAATCTGATTCCACAATATGGCTTTTTTTCAAGCATTCCAACCTATGCAGTAAATGGGATGGTATGGATTGAATATCATGATTTAAAAACAGGTTTTCAAGTTCCAAAAGCGAATATAGGGCCTCCATAGTATTAATCAGTTTTAATATAACCAGTTCGCCTGTTTGGGACAGAGAATATATTCCTGATTTTCGAAAAATAAGATTTTTGTCATCAAGCTGATACATTCCATGCAGAATAGTGGAAGAATTAAATCCTAAATCTCTCCGGAGTTCTGCCAAATCTTTAGGACCGTCTTTTAGACTAATCATTATTTTAGAACGCACATCTGAACTTACAAAAAATCTCATATCTACTTTTAAATTATCATAAAGTTCGATGTATTCATTTTTTGGCAAAGTTATACTCCTGTATTTTAAAATAATTATAGAACTTTGAACCTTTAGTATATATAGATATACTTAAACTTATTTAAAAGCTTTTATTAACTCAAATAAATAAGATACTACCTTAAATTCTAAAAGAGTCCATTCCCCATTCCATTAAAAAAATAGTGAAAAATAAATAAAAAAATTTAAAGAGGTTTAATATCACATAAAACGACTAAATCTATCTTGAGATACTTTACAAATAGGGCATACCTCTGGTGGATTTTCACGAGCACATAAGTATCCACAAACTCGGCACCTCCATACTGGTAAGTTAAGTGCAGATTTCATGCCTTCAAATTTATTTATTTCCAAATCTAAAGCTTTTAATCTGTGATCTAATGATGGCCTTCGTTCCGGTATAGGAGTTAAATCTTTTTTACCATTTAAAATATCATTAGAAACGTAAAGTCCACAGTAACATGCCCCAAAATCATTCAAATCAGGATCCCGATAATCACAAGGACAGATAATATCCCTATCCTCCCTGATATCTCCTGATGCCAGACGACAGGGACATGATTCGTAGCCGTACCTATCTTTATTAACAAGTATACTTTCTAAAAGCTCTTTAGTGAACTCTTCATCAGCATTAAGATGATATCCTGATTTTTCGGCATTAATTTTTAATTTGTTATAGTATCTTTCCACCGCATCCCGGCCAGTTAAATTTTCAGTCAACCTAAAGCCCCCTCGATGGAGGTGCGATCAAATCCTATAATTGCTCTTTCATTGTTTATAACCAGTGTAGGGAATGATAAAGAGGGGTTCCATTTTTTTAGATTTTCTAATGTTTCATCCCTTTCACTGCCCCTGGTCAAATCCACATAAATATAATTATATGCTACCCCCAGCTCATCCAGTAGTAGTTTGGTTTTTTTACACCAGCCACAGGTACTTAAAGCAAAAAGAACGATTTCTCCTTTTTTATGTCCATCCACATGTTCTAGAGCCATTTTATTCCTCCTGAAAACTGTGTGTATATATGGAGATGTTATTATATATTTTTTGAGATTAAGTAATCCCCAAAATAAGAAATAGTTAAAAATAATATTCAATTGAATAAATAAAGGATTGGTGAGATTTTAGTCCTCCCGGACTAATCTTAAGGCGCAGTACTCACCACACATAGAACACATATCGTCTTCTTCCACCGGGCAGCTTTTACGATAATTTTTGGGTTTTTCGCCATCAAATGCCAGTTCAAATTGTCTTTCCCAGTCAAAATTGCGGCGGGCATTGGCCATTTTTATTTCGTCCTCCCATGCGTTTTTTAATCCTAAAGCAACATCAGCAGATTGAGCAGCAATTTTAGATGCGATAACTCCTTCTTTAACATCTTCAAGTCCCGGAATTGCCATATGTTCTGCAGGGGTAACATAGCACAGGAAGTCTGCACCAGAAAATGCCGCCCAGGCACCTCCGATAGCAGAAGTTATATGATCATACCCCGGAGCCATATCCGTTACAATAGGACCTAAAACATAAAATGGGGCCTCTTTACAGATTGTATTTTGCATTTTCATGTTGGCTGAAATCTGATCCAGAGGCACATGCCCTGGTACTTCCACCATGCACTGTACATCCACTTCTCTGGCTTTTTCCACCAGGCCCCCCAGTACAATAAGTTCCTGAATCTGAGGAATGTCCGATGCATCTTGCAGGCATCCGGGTCGAAGGCCATCCCCTAACGAAAGGGTAACATCGTGTTCATAAGCTATTTCCAGCAGATATTCGTAGTTTTTATATAATGGATTTTCCTGCTGATGATGCATTATCCATGCTGCTAAAAATGCCCCGCCACGACTTACAATTCCCATTAGCCTATTTGAATTTTTGAGTTTCTCTACTGTGTCCCGGGTGATGCCACTGTGGATGGTCATAAAGTCCACCCCTTCTCTGGCCTGATTTTCAATAGCCCGAAACATGTCATCTTCATCCATATCAATAACAGAACCATCCCTGGAACGGGCAGCAACACCTGCTTCATAAACAGGCACCGTCCCTATAGGAACATCAATTGCTTCTAATATTTTTTTACGGACTTCATTAAGAGCCGGCCCGGTGGATAAATCCATTACAGCATGTGCACCATACTGCACCGCCAGGAGTGCTTTTTCTACTTCCAGACCTATGTCCTCCTTTTGAGAAGAAGAACCTACATTAGCATTTATCTTGGTGCTCAGTCCTTTACCTATACCGCAAGGAGATGATTCTCGGTTAATATTCCTTGGTATTACAATTTTACCACTTGCTAAACCTTTTATGAGTTTTTGAATATCAATATTTTCTTTTCGAGCCACATAATCCATTTCATCAGTTATGTGACCTTTTCTAGCATTTTCCATCTGTGTCAATTTTCATCCCTCAATTTTAATATATGGTGGTGCATACAAATAAGTATATGATAAAAAAACTGCTTGCCCAGGACATGATGATTAGTGAGGTAATTGTATCTGCTCCTGAAGATTTGGTAGCAGCAGCTAAGCTCAAAATGGTGAGAGCAAATATAGGAGGATTGCCGGTAATTGAAAATGGAACCTTGATTGGACTTATAACCCATAGAGATATCTTACTAGCTGGTAGTGAGGCCCTCAAATTAAAGGTAGAGGATCTTATGAGTAAAGATTTGAAGGTAGTTAACAAAAAAACCTCCCTCAAAGATATAAGTAAAATAATGGCTGAAACTGGTTACCAGAGAATTCCTGTAGTAGAAAGCGATAGATTAGTAGGTTTAATAACCCAAAGCTGCATAATAAAGGCTGTTGCTGATTATTTAGATTGATTGGGTAGCAGATATCCATTAAGGTGATCCCTATCCTTTAAATTGAAAAGAACCATTAAATCAATGGATCCGGGATTTTAAATTCTTTTTTTTGTTTTAATCCTCCAATATCATCTATTCTTTTTAAAAGAAACTCTTTTCCTTTTTCAGTTGCAGCATATATGGGTATAGATAATCCTGCCTGGAAAATGGCCTTTTTTTCTGCAATTTCCCGGATGGTTTTGGAAGCACAGGCAGTAATAACATCAGCATTATCAAACATTTTTTGTGCTTCCCTGTCATCCAGTCCAGTAACATGAACTGCAAAAATATAAATATCCACTCCTTCGGTTTCTGACTCCTTTTTTCGTAAATTCACCGCATCTTCAGAAGATGCCACTGTAACTGCAATAGAATTATAACCCATTTTTATGGCTTTTTCCACGCCTTTAATTTGATTTATAGCTGCATTTTCCGGATCCATTACATTATCATATCCTAAAGTAGTTATAATCTTCTTTATAGGACTGGTAGAGATAATACCTGATATTCTACCCCCTACACCCTGACAAACCTCAGGATTTGTGATAATGACGGTTCCTGCTCCTTCACAGACCATCACCGCGCAATCAATTATATGATGAAATAGCAGGGTGGACAATGTTTCAGATATGCCAAATGAAAGAAAATCTTTCATTTTTACATCCCGGTGGGGAGTGCACATACCAAAATCACTTATTCTGAATTCTATGTTTTCTTTTATGGCTTTTTTATCTAGCTCTTCTATGCCCCGGTATTTATGAAATAAAGGGCAGTATTTGATTAGTGGTTCTCCCACGTCCACCACCTGGCCTTTTTTAACTATAATTTTAGATTTACCCATAGCTTCCAGAATATGTTCATCCATGAAAATCACCTGATATTGAACTACTTAATTCAGTATTAAAGCAACGAAGTATTTATAAATTGCAATTTTTAAAAAGTTAATTTCATGACAATAGAAAACTTTAAATTGTATGAAAACTGACGTTTTATAAGTCACACGCCGGGGTGGCTCAGCTGGTTAGAGCGCACGGCTCATAGGGTATTAAGCAGTGCTCTGACTTTTTCCTGGGATACCGTGAGGCCGCGGGTTCGAATCCCGCTCCCGGCACTTCACTTTTTAATTTCCAGAAAAATTAAATGCTTTTTTTATTTATTACGTAATATTCATTATTTTTATATATTAGTGGTCCTTTTAGATTATTTTTTCTAAGATTAGTTATGATTAATTTATTCTGGAAATATTTGATTGAATTTTTTAATTCCCATATCCATTCCAAATAACTTTTTTAAGAAATAGGAGCATATTAATCTATCATAATTCATAAGTATGTAGATACTTCCCTGATTTCAGGTATAAATAAAGGGAAATAATGATTTTATAAGGTGTTTTTATGCCGAAAAGATACGAAGGAATGGCTTACTGGGAAATAGTATCCCGTCAAATGGGTATTCTGACTAAAAATCAGCAAATGAGACTAAAAGATTCTGAAATTACGGTGATTGGCTGTGGAGGGATTGGAGGGGCAGTTCTGGAGATGTTAGCCCGTATGGGCGTAGGATCACTGCGAATCGTAGATAAAGATGCCTTTGATGTTTCCAATATAAATCGTCAATTGATGAGTAATTTCTACACTGTGGGCCAGTCCAAAACCAGTGTAACTCAGGATATCATTCGTTCCATTAATCCCTTTGTAAAAGTAAAGTCATTTGAAGAAGAATTAGACTCAGATAATGTGGAAAAAATTATTAAAGGCAGTACTTTAGTAATAGATGCCCTGGATAATCTTGTTTCCAGAGTTATAGTGAGTAGATGTGCTTTGAAATTTGATATACCCTTTATACATGGAGCCATACATGGTACCATGGGCCAAGTAAGTGTTTTTAACAGAGATACGCCTACTTATGAAGAATTATTCCAGCTACCGTCCCTTGGAGGCGAATTAACTGAAGAAGTAATAGAAAAGTTAAAAGAAATGGGATCTGAAGTTCCACCAGTAATAGCTCCTGTTCCCAATATAGTTGGCTGTTTACAGGCATTTGAAGCCGTTAAAGTTATTACCATGGAAGGGGAATCCATTATGGCCCCTGATGTTTTAATGTTTGATCTATTAGGTAAGGATCCTTTCTCCATTGTTAAATTCTAACTTATCAACTTTTCATGTTAATAAATAAGTTAAAGAATTAATCATTATTTTTAATAAAATCTATCTTTCTTAGAATGTTTAAATTATGAAGTTTAATCTGATTAAAAATAAAAAACCATACAAAAAAAGTAAAATAGATTTGCCATATTTTAATTACCATTTAGATATCCAAACATGATTTAAGTGAAAAGTCTAAATGATAGATAGAAAAATATTTTTAGTATTTAGAATGTAAAAAAGAAAAAAGTGAGGTTAAAATCGGTTTAAACCGCGTTCTCTCCTCTTTCATTGGTCCTTATACGTACCACGTCTTCCACATTGGATATGAATATTTTTCCATCACCAATGTCTCCGGTTTGGGCATTTTTTACTATTACCTCTATTAACTTGTCCAGATTTTCATCCTTTACAATGACTTCCAGTTTAGTTTTAGGTAATAAATCCACCTTGTAGTTGGATCCACGGTAACTTTCTGTAATTCCCAATTGACGGCCGCGGCCTTTTACTTCGGTGACCGTGATTCCATGGCATTGTGCGTCTTCCAGTGCATTTTTTACCTTTTGCAATTTTTCTGGCCGGATAATAGCGACAATTTCTTTCACCAAATACCTCCTTTTAATCTTCTTCAGGATAAGCTGATAGATGATGTTCAGCTAAATCCAGACCTAATTTCTCTTCTTCTGCAGTTACCCGTATACCTCCGGTGAAGTAACCTATTACTTTACCCAGTAGTAATCCGAAACCAGTACCATAAAGTACCACTACTACCACCGCTATTAACTGGTTTACGAGACTTACGTCTCCACTTCCACCTAATACCGCTGAACCAAATATACCGGCACATATAGCACCAATTATACCTGCAGTTCCGTGCACAGAGACTACACCACAAACATCGTCAATACCTTTTTTCTCCAGGAATTTGAAGACCAGTGGCACCTGTACCCCGGCTATGATACCAATTACCAGAGCAGCAATAGGGCTTACAATATCTGTACCTGCACATATTGCTACCAGACCTGCTACCAGACCATTAGGAGTAAAGAGAACATCCTTATTAGATGCTAAAAGTGCTCCTAATCCCCCTCCCGCCATCGCAAGAGTGGTGGTTGCTGCTACCAGACCGGATATTTCCCCTACTGCCAGAGAACTACCTACATTGAAACCATACCATCCTACTGCCAGGATGAATGCACCAGACATGGCCATGGGGATGCTGTGTCCAGGCATAGGTATGGCTTTTCCTTTCACATATCTTCCTATACGTGGGCCCAGGGCAATAATTAATCCCAGTGCCAGGAAACCACCCAGAGCATGTACCATTATACTACCGGCATAGTCGTGGAAAACCAGAAGTTCTGATCCCCATGGTCCAATGTATACAAATAGAGGATATAATAATCCAGTAATTATTGCTGAAGCAATTAAGTATGATTTAAGTTTCATTCTCTCAGCAACACCACCAGAAGCTATGGTGGCCGCAGTTGCAGCAAAAACCAGTCCAAAGAACCAGGTTGCCAGTTCTAATCCATTATCTGCTAAAAAGGATGCTGTTCCAAATATTTTACCCCACCAGGCCGTAAAGGCTGATGGATCCAGGGAAGTGGTAAGCACATACCCTACTAATAAAAAGCTTATGCAACCAATCAACCAGTCGGCTACGTTTTTCATCATCACGTTGTTTACATTTTTTTTCCTAACCTGCCCCCCTTCCAGCATCAGGAATCCCCACTGCATCATAAACACCAGGGCTCCAAATACAACCAGGAAGAGGACATCATTGGAATTAGCTATGGTATTGAGAGCGGCTACGATGGAGTTTACATCTGTAGCGCTACCAATTATTTCTGCTGTTGCCATTTTGAACCTCCATAATTAAAATTTTTGAAATACAAAGTCAATAGTATGATAATTCAATATTTCGGAGAACAACAGGCTCCAGGTCCTCACGGATACCGGAAGCCTTGTTCCGATATACTAAAAAAGTTCTCCATAGTATATAAAAGTTTCGGTTATCTGCTTTTGATCCAGATATATTGAATTATATTATAAATTTTAAAAAAAATATAGCTGGAATTAAGCTATTATCATCTTATAATTATTCAAATACTGATAAAATAATTTAAAATAAGTTATAGCCATATAGAATTTTTTTAATTTTAATTAATAAAAAGCAATTTAAGTAAATAATAAATTTTAGAATAATTAAAGTCTAGGCTAAATGAAAATATTTCAGCATTTTTTTAAAATATATAGACATTTTTTAATAAATAAGGACAGATAGTTTTAATTATAGTAAAGTAAATATAATATATTGAAAAATATTTAAATGATTGGTTTAGCATTGTACCGGATAAATATATTATCCGAAGCCTCAGGAATGTAGTTTTCAAAACATTTATATGTAAGAAAAAGGAAACATCTTTCCGGTGAAACTTATCTGTAAATTAATTATAATTTACGGAGGGAAAATGAATGTCAGATAAAATAGGACAGATAATTAAAAAGATGGAAGATTGCAATGTAAAATTTGTACGTCTTCAGTTTGTGGATATACACGGAACCCCTAAAAATATGGCTGTGCCTCTTTTAAGGCCAGATCAGATAGAAGACATTATTAACGAAGGACTACTCTTTGATGGTTCTTCTGTTTCGGGATTCGTTGACATTAATGACAGCGATCTTGTTTTAAAACCAGATCCTGATACTTTCTCCACTCTCCCCTGGAGGCCAGATGAGAGAGGTACCTGCCGATTCATATGTGATGTTTACTGGCCTGATGGCAAAAAACCTTTTGAAGGAGATCCCCGGTATGTCCTTAGAAATGCTTTAGAAAAAGTAAGAAAACAGGGCTACGAATACAATGTGGGACCTGAACCAGAATTCTTCATTATAGATCAGGACGAAGAAGGGAATATAATACCTCATGATAACGGTGCTTATTTTGATGTAGAACCAGTTGATCAAGGAACTGACTTTAGAAGAAAGCTGGTAATGGATTTAGAAGCATTGGAATTTGATATAGAAGTATCTCACCATGAAGTAGCTCCCGGCCAACACGAAATTGACTTTAAATTTGATAGGGCTTTAAAGACTGCTGATGCGGTAATCACCTTCAAACAAGCCATAAAAGCCATTGTCGATAACATGGGTTACTATGTGACCTTCATGCCCAAACCATTCTTTGGAGAAAATGGAAGCGGTATGCACATTAATCAATCCCTGTTTAAAAACGGTGAAAACATATTTTATGATCCCGACACTGAAACCCAATTATCCCAGGAGGCATTACACTTTACTGGAGGTCTCTTAAAACACTCCAAAGCTTTATCTGCAATTTGTGCCCCTACTGTCAACTCTTACAAACGTTTGGTACCAGGATACGAAGCTCCAGTATATGTGGCCTATGGTCTCAAAAACAGATCCACACTTATACGTATTCCTGCCTCACGTGGAAAACGTACCCGTGTGGAGTTGAGAATGCCTGATCCATCCTGTAATCCTTATCTTGCTTTTGCTGCGGTTTTAGAAGCAGGTATGGATGGTTTGAAAAACAAGATTGATCCAGGAGAGCCAACTGAAATTGACGTATTCGGAAAGAGTATGGATGAATTAAGCCAGATGGGAATAGATGTATTACCCTCCAGCTTATGGGAAGCATATCATGCTCTGGAAGCGGATGAAGTGGTTAAATCCTCTTTAGGAAATCATGTATATGAAAATTTCATGAAACTTAAACATAAAGAATGGGATGACTACCGGGTGCAGGTCTTCCAGTACGAGTTAGACCGTTACCTATCCATCTAACCACATTTTTTATTCTATTTTTTTTAAATTTTTCTGTTAATTTTAAATACCACCGCCCATAATGTATGGTTGGTGAATAGATGCCAGATGAAACAGACCGTAAGATGATGGAAATTCTGAGAATACTCTCTGAGAAAGAGCAGGTTCTGGGAGCAAAAACCATCGCGGAAGAACTTAAAAAAAAGGGTTATAATCTGGGAGAGCGTGCAGTCCGTTACCATATGCGCATCCTGGACGAAAAAGGTTTTACAGAGCGTATGGGATACGCTGGTAGAAAAATAACCGCAGACGGGCATAAAGAATTAAAAAAAGGCCTTGTTTACGATCAAGTTGATTTTATATTTTCTAAATTTGAAAGTATGATTTACCAGACCACCTTAGACCCTCTAACAGGTCAGGGAAAAGTGGTGGTGAATACCTCCAGTATTCTTTTAGAAAACCAGGCTATGGAAACCATAAAGGAAGTATTTGAAAAGGGTCTGGCCGTAAGTTCTTTTGTAAAATTTGATGAAGCCCTAGAAGAGGATATTTCAAGCCCGGAAATACTGCTAAAAACAGTTTGTGGAACTACAATTGATGGTTTATTATTAGGTGATGGCATACCAGTAATCCCTCAGTACGGAGGGCTGGTTAAGGTAAAGGATTATATACCTCAGAGATTTACAGAATTGATTGCCTACAAAAAAACTTCCATGACGCCTTTAGAGGCTTTCACTGCCAAAGAAATGACTTCGGTTCTGGATGTTGCAAGTATAGGAACCGGGATGATTCCCGCCAACTTCCGAGTAATACCTGCTCAATCAAGATCCCGGGCGGTAGAATTATTCCAGAATCTGGAAAAAATAGGAATATCTGGGCTCCTTAAAATGGGTAAGGATGGAGAAAATGTTTTAGGAATTCCTGTAGAAGACAACATGGTTGGAATAGCTATCACCGGAGGAATAGCCCCACTATGTGCTGCTAAAGAAGCAGGATTTACAGTTAATATTAAACTTGCTGAAAATTTACTGGATTTGCAGGACATGAATAAAATAACGGATGTTAATAATGTTATAAAATCTTCTGGACCTGAAACCGGCCAGAAAGTTCGTTTTTTATTATCTAAAGCCTGGAATCTTATACAAAGTGTTGATTTTGATCCTGAATCACAGAAAGGTAACTTAATCGCCAATATATCTTATGTGGATAATTATAATCTTGATGATGCCCTGGAAATACTCAATCGGGTTTATAAAAGCAGGCCTGAATACTGTACCAGCAGATTCTTTAAAGTGGTTTCCCATCCAGATGATAAAAACAAAAAGGGCATTGCCACTATCTGCAGTTTAAGTGTGGATGGTATTTTAATTAAAAATGGAATTATGTCTGTTCCCAAATATGGGGGAATTTTAGAAATTGAGAATAAAGGCCCTCGTTTTGTAGAACTAACAGCTTATAGTGGTTCTTCTTTGGATCCCCATGAAATTTATATTTCTAAGGATATGACTGGAGTAAATGATTCATTAAAAGGAAAAGGACGGTTGTTAGCCAGTTTAAAGGAGATACCATATCTGGCCCGGCCCCAGGCACTGGATATTTTACAACAAATTGAAGATATAGGTTTATCCATTTCCAAAGTAGGGAAACCAAGCGAACTGGTCTACAATGCTAAAGTAGAGAGGTATCGGGTGGGAATTGTAACTCCAGGTGGTTTAAATCCCATAGCTGCAATCAAAGAGAAAGGAATAAATATTCAACCTAAAGCAGTTGAAACTTTGCTTAATTTAAGAGATATGGATGAATTATAGAGTAATATCTTTCTTATTCATTAGATATTTTCTGAATTCAGTATAAAAGATATATTAATCTATTTTATCCAATATGACATGTATAAATAGTTGAATAAATAAAATATAAGCATATATTTATCAGGTGATAGCTTTGAAAAAAAAGGAAAATGTTAGTGCTACTTGTGATGAAATTTGTCACTATATTAAAGACGAAGTCAAATCAGGAGATGAAGTAAGGTTATCCATTGGAAGAGTCTATATTCCAGGGACCGTTATTAACAACAATGAGGGCGTTATTCAGATAGAAATCGATAGTGAGATAATAAAAGGTTTAACTACCATAGATGTTAACAAACTCAAAAAAGATTTGATTGAAGTAGAACATGAATGTGCCGACACTATATGTATTCTAGAAGCTAAAGACGATTAATAAATGGTGATATCGTGGAAATGGCTATTCAAGTCCTGGGATTAATAATAATAAGTTTTGTGGTAGTATCCTTAATAACCGGTTTTTTAAATAGAACTGCCACCGACTGAACTATTTTTTTTTGTTATCGATATGTTTATATATGCAGTTCGTATACTTTGATATAAAAGATTAAGGAGGTAATCATTTGCCAGTTAAAATAGATCAAGATAAATGTGGCGGAATTAGTTCCTGCCCTGGAGAAGGTTTATGTATAAAGTTATGTGAAAAAGGTGCCTTAGAAAATGATAACAACCATATAGTTCTTATTGAAGAAAATTGTGATGATTGCGATCTATGTATCCAAAATTGTCCCAACCAAGCAATAATTAAGGACTGATAAAATGTCTAAAATTGCAAGAGAAGGTAAAGAAAACCGTTGCCTGGAGCATCAAAATTCAAATTGTTTAGGATGCGGAATATGTGTAGAGATATGCCCTACCACCGCCCTGAAATTAGGTCCGGTACTGCCTATTGCCCGAGGAATTTTGCAAGGAGATTTAGTGGCCCTTGATAGTAACAAATGCTGTTTATGTGGATTATGTGCTTCGGCTTGCCCTTTTGATGCATTAAAATTTACTATTGATGGTGAAAACAGCCGTAACATGGATAAGTATCCTAAATGGAACCATCAATCGGGAATTGATGAAGAAACATGCATTTATTGTGGAAAATGCAGTACTGCATGTCCTAGAGACGCTATTTTTATGAATAGGACTCTACCTGATAGAAAAGAATTGGTTAGTGGTGAGACAGAAGTAGACCAGGATAAATGTATTTTCTGTGGTATGTGTGAAGAATCCTGCCCCACAGATGCCATAAAAATTGAAAAAATTAATCCAGACTCAAGTAACCCTTTCATTGGCACTTCCACAAAGATAGACGAATCTAAGTGTATTTATTGCGGCATATGTCGAAGGATATGTCCTGAAGATGCCATTAAAATTGTTTGCACCACTTGCATGTATTCTGATAAAATTCCAGATCCCCAAATATCCGGCCATATAGTAATGGATGAAGAAAAATGTATAAATTGTAGCTGGTGTCAGGAAATTTGTCCCGTAGACGCTGCCCACATTACCAAGCCTTTCTCTGGAGAAATATTTTTTGAGGAAGAATTTGAATGTAAAGGAGATTCCTGCCATGCCTGTAAAGATGTTTGTTCCTGTAATGCAATTAGTATGGTAGATAACCATTCTTACATCAATCCCCAGTTTTGTGTTTTATGTGGGGCTTGTAGCAGAGCTTGTCCTCAAAAAGGAATATCTATTAAACGAAAGGATTTAAATCTAACCAATGTGCGTTCCAAGGCATGGAATGCCCGTTTTAGTAGTCTTAAATCCTGATATTTCTTTTTTTTATTTCTTTTAAATTGTTATTTTAATTTTAAATGTGTTCCTCTTTTTAATGATAATCGATATGTATAAATATACATATCGATAATATTGTTTTATTTCATTAAAAGGAGGTGAAAATGTGAAAGCCTGTAAGCGAAGTAGGGTTAAATATTAATAATGGTTCATGGATTGTAGCATTAGCAGAATGGATGCATAAAATTCACACAATTCCTTCAAAAAATAAAAAATGTGTTTTTTTAAAAGGAGACTGTAATTTAAGGAATTTTATTTATTTTAAAAATCAGATATATGGCCTTGACTTTGAAGAAGAGATCTACGGTGATCCTCGCCTAGACCTGGGAGAAATTTGTTTTTTCATAACGGATATCCATTCAAAGGATCCGGCTAGATGGCAAATGATTAAAAAATTCATAAAAACCTATGAAAATTGTTCTGGAAAAAAAATATCAAATTTAGGAAAATTCATTAATCAGAGTTCTAAAAATGCTAAAAAAAGAAGAAAATTAAAAAAAATTAGTTGATATCACTAATGCTATTTTTTAGCAACCATGACTTCACTGGATTTAATAATGGCCATTACTTCTTCGCCTTCAGTTATCTTCAATTCTTCCACAGATTCCTTAGTTATAGTGGCAGTTATGGTGTGGGGAGATTCTACTTCGATTTTTATAGTAGCATTTACCGCACCAACATCCACCTTAACCACTTTCCCTTTTATTGCATTTCTGGCACTAATTTGCATTTTATCACCATTAATAGTTATGTTTAAGGAGGGATATAAAATTATTTTCTTATATCCACAAGTCGATATGTATAAATATTACATATCGAATATATATAGTTTTAATATTCAGGAGGTATGAAATGAATAACCGACTTTTAGCAGCAGTTATAATATTAATAGTGGTCTTACTGGGTGTTGGAACCTATGTATACAGTGGCGCAATGGATGGAAAAGAGGTCCTGGTTGTAGCCACCACCACCAGCTTAGAAGACACGGGATTATTAGAAGAAATAGAAGCCGCATTTGAAGCAAAGTACCCCAATATTGATATGCAAGTAATATCTGGTGGTACCGGTATAGCCATCGAATATGGTAAAAATGGTGATGTGGATATAATTCTGGTGCATGATAAAACCCGTGAAGAAGAATTAATAGAAGACGGAATAGGAACTAAAAGAAATCCTTTTGCTTACAATTATTTCTACATCGTGGGACCTTCCAGTGACCCCGCGGGTATAAAAGGCATGGATGCATCTGAAGCATTTGAAAAAATACAGGAAGAAGGTGAAAAAGACCCTGAAGCCGTTGAATTTATATCCAGAGGAGATGATTCCGGTACCCACTCCCGTGAGAAAAAAATCTGGAAAGCCGCAGGACTGGATTATAACAATACCGTCCAGAATGCACCATGGTATGTGGAAAGTGGTAAGGGAATGGGGGATACTCTCACCATAGCTGATGAAAAGCAAGCCTACACCATATCAGATTCTGGAACATTTTTAGCCTTTAAAGATAAAATAAGTCTGGAGGCCCTTATTACAGAAAGCCCTGATTTATTAAATGTTTATTCTGCTATTCCTATGAACCCCGATAAGGTTCCTACTACCAATAATGATGCTGCCAACAAGCTGGTTGAATTTTTACTATCCAGTGAAGGACAGAAGATTATTGCAGAGTTCGGAGTAGAAGAATACGGTCAAAATTTATTTACTGCATTAAATGGTGGTCCAGAGCCTACTGCATTATTTAGTTCATTTTTAGTAGGACAATCTGAACTAGCAGCTTAAATATATTTAAATAAAAGGGAAATCATATCCCTTTCTAACTTTTTTATTAAATTCGCTTTTTGGTGATTTTGTTGAGCCCGGTTATAGACGGTATTTATCAAGCTATTAATCTCATAATCACATTAGACCCGGAAATGGTGGAAATTACATTGCGTACTCTCTACATTTCCTTATCTTCTACCCTGGTGGCCACCTTAATCGGAGTTCCCCTGGGGGGATTGATTCACTTCAAAGCATTTAAGGGCAAAAGAGGACTAATAAATATGATTCAGACCCTTTATAGTGTGCCTACCGTGCTAGTGGGGCTTTTTGTGTTTCTTTTGTTATCCCGTTCGGGCATATTTGGTGGATTCAACCTATTGTTCACCCCCACCGGTATGGTTATTGGTCAGAGTGTACTTATACTTCCTTTACTGGTGGGATTTACCATTAACTCCTTAAGTGGAGTTCAAAAAAATATAGAAGACCTGGCCTTATCTCTGGGAGCCAGTGATTTTCAGACCATTTACACCATTATGAAAGAAGCCCGTTATGCCCTGATAGGTGCTATAATACTGGGTTTTGGTCGGGCTATATCGGAAGTGGGAGTGGCTTTGCTCATAGGTGGAAATATAAGAGGATTCACCAGAGTCATAACTACTACCATATCTCTTGAAACTTCCAAGGGAAATATAGCTCTTTCAATAGCTTTAGGAATAATTTTACTGGTTATTGCGCTTATAATCAACTTGATACTGAATTACATCCAGGAGAAATAGTATGTACCTGCTGGAAATAGAAAATCTGAATAAAAAATATGGATCCAAAACCATTCTGGAGGATATCAATTTAAAGGTAAAAACCGGGATTAACATGGGATTGATTGGTCCTACCGGCTGTGGTAAAACTACTTTATTGCGTTTAATTGATCTTTTAGAAACTCCATCATCAGGTAAAATCATATTTGAGGGCCATGAAATTTCACCAAAAAAAGGAAATCTGCATATCCGTCGCAGAATGGGGATGGTATTCCAAAAGCCCCTGGCCTTTAAAGGAACCGTATATGATAATGTAGCATATGGATTGAATATCAGAGGTTATGATAAGGAATATATACAAAATAAGGTTTACCAAAATTTAGAATTACTGGGAATGGAAGATTATGCACATCAAAATGCAGGTAGCCTTTCTGGGGGTGAATCTCAAAGAATGGCCCTGGCTAGAGTACTAGTTACCGAACCCGATTTACTTCTCCTGGATGAACCTACTTCCAACCTGGATCCTCTGTCCCGTGAAAAAATAGAGTCATTAATTTTGCACCTTAAAAAAGAAAAGGATACCACCATAATTATGACCACCCATGATCTGATCCAGGGCCAACGTCTTTCCGATGAAATTGCCATACTAAATCAAAAAATTTTCCAGATAGGAAAACCTGAGGATGTTTTTAGAAAACCTAAAAATCAGTTTGTGGCCGATTTCGTGGGAGTAAAAAATGTAATTAAAGGCCAGGCCAAGAAAGATCAAGAAGGACTGACCATTATAAAAAGTGGAAATATTGACATATATTCCTCTAAGCAAGCAGAAGGTGATATATTTGTATCAATACGTCCTGAAGATATCAGTTTATCCTGGGATAAAGTAAAAACCAGTTCTTTAAATGAATTAAAAGGGAAAGTGGTTGAGATTATAGATGACGGAGCACTAATTCACCTTAAAATAGATGCTGGAAGCGAATTATTCACAGTTTACATGACCCGTAAGTCATTCCTGGACATGAAAATCAATATCGGATCGGAACTATGGATGGAATTCAAGGCAACTGCGGTTCATCTTTTCCAGTAAAATGATGAGTGAAATATATATCATTTAGATGAAAATATTAGTTAAAGGAGCTAGTCCTGTTTATTTTTAAAAAAGCTTAAATTAAATCTTAGAAAATAAGTCAGTGTGTATTTTAATTAAGGATTACTTGAATAATTTAGGTAGTTGGAAAATATCTGTTTAGCCCTAATGTGTCTGCCTAAAATGGATTTAATTATATATCCATTAATTCCTTTTAACTGCTTTTAAACAACCATTTATATCTTCTACAAATAAAACAGGCCTACCATTTACAGGACAGGGTTTAACTGATTTATTTTCTTCATTGAAGATATTTCCTTCGAATATCTGGCGTCCATCTGTAGTAAAAATCGCTTCCACACCTGCTTTTAGTAAATCTTCCCCACTTTGCGTACCGGTAAGTTCCCTTATATTTCCAATTTGTAAAAATCTTCCATCATTTTTATTAAAGGCAAGACCAATCCCGGCCAATGCTCCAATTACCCCATCTTCTGTTCCTCCCAAACCTTCCAAAATTATGCCTAAATTTCCAGCCAGTGCCCTGGCCTTTTCCTGATTTAAGATAGTAGACTTGGCATCGATCCCATAGGCCACCAGTGGAGGTAAAATCTGACTATGGTGAGCAACTGCTAAACCCGGATCACTACCTTCAATAAAATCATTAAGTATTTCTTCCCGGGCTAGTTTGAAAAGGTGGGGAACCAGGTCCTTATCTTCCGATTCAACATGAATAACCCCGCAGCTGTTATGGGAAGTATAGGGTATGTCCGGGTGAAAATAAAGCTGATGTCTAGTTACACATTTTACAGGACATATATTAGAAATTTCGGCAGCTATTGCCCGGGTTAGTCTTCCCGTCCCTCTAGAATTTAAATTATCAGTATCATCAATTCCAATATATATGGTCATTCTAATTCCTCTAAATATAATAATTCGTTGTTTTTCAATTTCTTTAGTATTATTCGGTGATGGTATTCATATAAAAAAACTGTCCATGGATATACTCGAGTATATCCTGAAAATTAAAAGAGTGGTGCGATTACTGGAATCAACATAATCTGGGCCATGGAATGCAGGGCGGCACTTAAAAATTCATAAAAAACTTCCATGCACTCAAAACTTAAAAAATGTAAGTAGAGATTATCCCCGGACTCCTTTTAAATATCCTGCTAATATTAGTAGTGAAAATATAATTCCAGTTATAATGGCATATATTGACCCGGGATCATTAGATGGAGTTGAAGAAGTAGCATTTGTAACTTCATATGCTTTTCCTTCATTTTGAAGATTACTTAATTCCTGTAAAGTTTCCAAACCACCTTTTGATGTGGTATTTTTAAGTTCATTGAGGATGGCTTGATTATTGCCTGTGCTACTATTACCTCCAGTCATGTTGCCTGTTCCATTGCCCGTGGCGTTCCCATTACCTGTTTCTTCAATTTTTTCAATTCTCAAAGCAGAACTCGCTGTGCCTGGTTTTTGAAAAGTAACATCATTAGATTCAGGTTCAACACTCAAATATGTGGCAGTGGCAATCAAATTTTTGCCTTCAGCAGAAGGTAGTACCTTAGCAGTTAGATAGAGATATTTAACTCCACCCAGTCGGGAAGTGGTTCTTAAATTTCCCACATCCCATACTCCCGAAGCTGAATAAAGTGCCTTATTGGTATCAGTAGCGTGAGATAAGTACTTTAAACCTTCTGGAAGGGGTGCTAAAACCAATATATTGGTTAAATCTATGGATCCATCATTGATAATGGCAACGGTAATAATTACGGTATCTCCCACTTTTGCTTCGCTTCTATCAAAATTGATGCTAATTTTAGCGCTGGCTTTCCCACCGCTGGTTCCATTAGAAGTTCCATTAACACTATCCGATTCGGATGCATAAGTCAATCCCGATATTGAGGAGACTATAACCATGATTAATATAAACTTAATTATTGATTTATTCATTCATTCGACCCCTATTTGATTAATTAAAGGATAAATAAATTTGATAGCCATTGTTAACTTTTATACGTTCTTTTTTGATTGAATATCTCCTAACCTTTCTCCTCAGTTAGATTTGTATAGAATTTCGCTTGAGTATTTATAATTCTAATTTTTAGTAATGTATATATATACATATCGATACTGATAATTTATATAAAAACGTTATTTAAGGTATTTTTTTGTTAAATAAAGTTAAATCTCAATAAGTTTATAAATTCATATCGATAAATAAAAATTATTCTATTTTAGGGGAGTCCCTTTCATGGTAAATAAAAAAATCATAGCATCATTTATAATATTTCTAATATCTGCAGGTTTAATTGGAACATTTTTAAGCCAGGACCCTCCAGTTTCTGGTGAAAGTAATCATATTATAGATATGTTAAACAGAACCGTTCCAGTACCTTCAGATATAAATAAAGTGTACTCTCTCAGTTCCTCGACTACGGTACAGCTTTACATGCTTGCACCAGATAAGATGGTAGGCTGGGATTCTGCCCGGGGAGAAAAAGAAAATCAGTACATGCCCCGAGAATATCAAAGTCTACCAGTTTTGGGTGGTGGAAAAAAGGATGCTAATTATGAATCCATTATTTCTTCTCATCCAGATATCATCCTGGTGGGGCATGGAGGTACTGTGGAAGTTGTGGAAGAAATACAGCATAAATTTGGCCAGATACCAGTCTTAGATGTAGAAGGAGATAATAATTTAACCAGTATCATTCCTTCGATTGAGTTTATGGGAACTGTTTTGCAAGAGCCTGAAAAAGCAAAAAAGCTTATAAATTTCTATGATAAGGTCTTAAACCAGGTAAATGGTACAATTGCATCTATTCCTGAAGATGAAAGAAAAAAAGTTTATTATGGGAAAGATCCTGATGGTTTAAAGACTTATGCCCCCGGGGCTCAGCATGCAAATCTAATAACTATGTGTGGAGGTAAGAATGTAGTGGAAGCCCCTATCACAAAAGGAGGAGTGGGAGTTTCCATGGAATTGATCTTAAAATGGAATCCAGAGGTTATTATAACCAGCGATACACAGTTCTATGAAAGTATATATTCCCATCCCCAGTGGAAGAACATCGAAGCAGTGAAAAGTAGAGAAGTATATCTGGTTCCCCAGTCTCCATTCAGTTGGTTTGAAGGTCCACCGGGAGCTAACACAATAATTGGGATTCCATGGACAGCTAAAGTAATTTATCCGGATCAATTCAAAGACCTTGATATTAAAAACCTCACCAAAGAATTTTATGCTGAGTTTTATCATTACAATCTTACAGATGAAGAAGTTACCAGTATTTTAAGGCGCTCTGGTCTTAAAGAATTCTAAATAGTGGTGCATATGATGATAAAAATTAATATTCAGAATAGGATTAGAACGCGCCAAATATCAGCGGCAGCCTTAATTTCAATCCTCCTTATTATTTTATTCTTCCTTTCGTTTCTTATTGGAAGATATCCCGTTTCTCCTTATCATGTAATTGTCGCATTGATCTCCAAAATATTTTTTATGGAATCTGGCTTACCTGCTACAGTAAATACCATCATTTTTGACATTAGGTTACCCCGTATAATGGCCGCTATGATGGTGGGGGGTTCTTTATCTTTAGCTGGTGCCTGTTTTCAGGGATTATTTCAAAATCCTCTGGTTTCTCCAGATAAATTGGGGGTTTCTGCCGGTGCTGGTTTTGGAGCTGCCATTGCTATTCTATTATCAGCAAGTGTATTCATGATACAATTTTCCGCATTTTTTTGGGGATTAACCGCTGTGGGATTAACTTATTTTTTAGGAAGGGCATTTAAGGGTACATCCATACTCACCCTGGTTTTATGTGGTATTGCCATTGCATCCATGTTTTCCGCGCTTTTATCGCTTATTAAATATGTAGCTGACCCCTATGGGCAGCTACAGACCATTGTTTTCTGGTTGATGGGAAGTTTAGCTGCAGTTAATAATCAAGATTTATTCATCATGGGTATCCCCATAATAATAGGATCTATTATCCTTTTAATGATACGCTGGAGAATAAATGTAATTTCCATGGGGGAGGAAGAAGCTCAAACCCTGGGAGTTAATACTAAAAGACTGCAGGGAATCATAATCCTATGTTGTACCATTGTTACTGCATCAGCAGTGAGTATTTGCGGAATAATTGGGTGGATTGGTCTTGTAATACCACATGTAGGCCGTATGATTGTTGGTCCAGATCATAAAGTACTTTTACCAGTCAGTATCATTTTAGGTGCTTTTTTTCTCCTTTTAATAGATAATGTTGCCCGTACAATTACCACCACCGAAATTCCGCTGGGAATTTTAACCGCAATAATAGGTGCGCCTTTCTTCCTTTATCTTTTAAGGAAAAGTAAAGAGGTGTGGGCATGAGTTACTTGCTGGAAATGCTTGATGGAACATTCTCCTATAATAAACAGGAGAACATATTTGAAAAAATAAGCTTTAAGCTGAAAAAAGGGGATGTTCTATGCATTTTAGGTGCTAATGGTGCTGGAAAAACAACGTTGCTTAAATGTTTAAATGGTCTGATTCGGCTTGATTCTGGAAAAGTGATGCTGAAGGGAATTGATATTCAGGGCCTTAAACCTTCCACAATAGCTAAAAGTATGGGATATATACCTCAGATACATAATTCAACCTTTCCGTTTACAGTTTTAGATGTAGTACTAATGGGGAGGGCGCCCCATATTGATACCTTTTCTTCTCCCTCCACCAGAGATATTAAAATAGCCAAAAAATCCTTAAAAGATCTTAAAATTTACCATATGAAGGATAAAGCATATGCTGAAATAAGCGGAGGTGAGCAGCAGCTGGTTTTTATTGCCCGTGTATTGGCTCAGGAGCCAGAAGTTTTAATTTTAGATGAGCCCACCTCTCATTTGGATTTTGGAAATCAGATAAGAACCCTGAGTATTATTGACCAGCTGGCTAAAAAAGAACTATCTATAATAATGTCTTCTCATTTTCCAGATCATGCTTTTCTTTCAGCCCAAAAAGTAGCTTTAATGAAAGGAAAGTCTTTAATTGATATGGGATCCCCGGAAGAAGTGATTAACGAAGAGAACATGAAAGAAGTTTATGGTATTGATGTAAAAATAATAGATATAGAGGATAGAAAAGCTTGTATTGCTTTAAAATAGGCCTTGAAAGTTAATTTAAAATATAAAAAAATAAAATTTAAGCCCAGAAGGGCTTAAATAATCTATTTAGATGCTTTAAGCTCTTGAGCTTTTTCCAGAATCTTTTCTAAGATTTCTTTATCAGAAAGTAGATCAGATTCCACCACTTTTTTCATTCTCAGTGGAACACCATCCATACGATAGGCAGTACCTTCTGCTTCCATTCCTACAATTGCAGGAGGAATAATCAGGTTGGCCATCTCAGTGGTAGGTGTTCGGTGAGGTTCTATGGCAATTACTGGAATTTCAGCCATGGTATGTAACGCATTCTGTGGGAAATGGGCACCAGGATCAGAAGCAATTACCATCATGGCATCTGCTTCTTTATTCTGGAGCAGGTCATTGGATCCAGTTTCTCCCGGGTTGTATCTAGGAGTTCCGGTAGCAAAGTCCACACAGAACGGGTATCCACTTTCCCAGGTACATACCTGGTTAAATCCATTCACATTGTAGTGACCCCTCATAGGGATAAGGGTCCACTTGGCAAACTGGTTTAGTTCCTGAACCATCATAATCGCAGTATCAATGTTTCGGTGCTTTCCAAGGGAGTGGGTGATACCCATACCGAAGAAGAGAATACCAAACTGGGCTTTTTTGAGTGCTTCTACAGCTCCCACAATATCATCCCGGGGTATTCCTGCTACTTCCTCATAAAGGATTTCATGGCCTTTTAAGGCCGCTCTCATAGCATCTACCAGTTCATAATCATTGTTGTAGTCCAGTTGCAGGTGTATGTCGGCTAGTTTAGAGGTGTCACTCTTTCGAGGATCCACCACAATTATAGTCCGATCGGCACGTCCTCGCTCCCGGAAGAATCCTCGAGCATAGGAGTGTCGGGATAAGTGACGAGGGTGGGCGTGGAAAGGATTGCATCCCCAATAAACCACAACATCAGCCCTGTTTTTAACTTCTCCCAGGGTACACACTGGATAACCAGTATCGTGTACTGCTAAAAGGGAAGGACCGTGACATACAGATGCGGTGTTATCCACCACTGCCCTTACTTCTTCAGCTAATTCCATACCTACTTCCTGGGCAGAACATTCGGTACAGCTCCATCCGTACATTAGGGGCCTTTTGGCATCCACTAATATTTGGGCAGCTTTATCAATAGCTTCTTCATAGCTTATTTCCACAAATTCCCCATTTTTACGTAGCAGGGGTTTTTTGTATCTCATGGCGCCTTCAGTGTGGACAAATTTACTGTGTCCAATGATACATGCATTGTAGGTTCCAACGATTTCATCATTTTCTACCTTACATATGATGTCATCACAAAGTGTTCCGCAGAAAGGACAAACCACGTTGTTTACTAATTCCATAAATATTACCTCTTTAGTTTCTTATTCAGGAGCCACATGTTTGTTACCAGCTACAGCAACATATACTGTTCCGTTAGCTCCTTTTATGGCGTTATCACCGGTGAATTTATAGAAAACCCCCGGTATGTCTTCCCCATCTACCTGAATGTTCTTTTCAACACCCCAGTATTTGAAGCCGGCTAAGAATTGTCCGATTACACCTTTTACCACGATGGTTCCACCGCTCATTTCTCCACCAGTTCTGGAGGTTACATTACCTTCGATAATCAGTACACCGTTACTCATGTGTACTCCAGGCATATGGTCAGCGTTTCCTTTAACCACTATTTTTCCTCCACCCATGTACTCGGCAATTTCGTAACCGACATCCCCATGGATAGTTATAAGGCCTCCGTTCATTCCTCTCCAGTCACCACGGTAGGATGATCCCACGTAATCTCCAGCATCACCCATTATTTCCAGTTCTCCGCCTCTCATGTTCTGGCCAGCCCAGACAGTAGCATCCCCCTGAACGGTGATTTTTCCGCCTTCCATTTCCAGGCCGACGTACATAGAAACATTTCCTTTTACCAGGATTTCTCCAGCGGTCATTTGCTGTCCAATTCTTTTGGTGTTGCTTACATCCCCATCAATGATGATTTTGATTTCACCAGCGGTCTCACCAGGAGTTCCTTCAACATCAAAGAAATCAGAGAGTTTGACGGTGTCATTACCGTAGTTAATTTCTACTTCCTTGATTTCATCAATGGTTTTTCCTGCAAAAACATCTGGTTTAATGTTGGGAGCTTCCAGAGGTACCTGTGGTTGTTCTTTAGGAGTTAATATTATTTCACTCATAACATCACCCCTTTAATTGGAGCAGATTTGGCAATATATTCATCTTCAACAGGGTAGTTTTTGAATCCAATGGAGTAGTATTTAACAAACTGTCTTTCCACTTCTTTTAAGACGGCATTGTAGGAGTTTTGTTCCACCTGAGTATCGGCCCAAAAGGTTTTTCCTTTCAATCCCGCATTGACTACTTCTCCATCTTTTACTGTTAATTCTCCATCTTTGAATACCATGCTTGCTTTCTGGAATCCTTGTTCAATGGCCATGTAGTCACTAGATGGGTCAATGGTATCCGGGTTCATATTGTAGACTGCTACATCAGCATCGGCACCTGCACCCAGGTGTCCTTTGAAGTCACTTAGACCCAGTACTTTAGCTGGAGTACCCCTGGTAGCCTGTGCGATTTCGTAGAAAGAGAATTCACGATCAATAGTAGCAATACTACTTCTTTTTTGGGCCCATTTGTGGAGTTTGTTTTCCAGCATGTCTTCCCGGTACTGGTTACTCATGAGCCAGGCAAATATCCGGGGGTATCTGGTGAATGGTCCTGCATTAGGACTGTCAGTAGTTAAACATATTTTGGCGGGATCCTTAACAAGTAAGGATAATTCCATACCAATGGCCCACTGTACAGCAGGTACTGGTGCCTTAGCAGAGTAGATGAAAGGAACTACTCCAGAACCAGTTTCCATCTCCACATCACAGTTAGCCCATTTTAGTCCATTGAGAGAGTGTAAATCGTATTCCATTGGTCCGTCGGCAGTCATAGTAGTGGTTTCATCCAGGGTAACCTGTCCGATGTCAATGGTGATGTGGTCGTTTTTATTTACATAATCCGCCACTATGTCTGCTGCAGATTCAAAGTCTCTCCAGGAAGTACCAGCGTAACTGTGGTACTGCACGTGGGTACCGTGCACTACGGTATCTCTGCTTCCAGTAGCAGGGTTTACTTTAATTCCTTTAGGTACTTCGAAAGACTCGATGGTGGTTTCATAGTTTCCAGGGTGTCCCAGGTCATTACAGTGCAGGTGTATGGAGTGAGGTAATCTCAGTTTTTCATTTACTTCTGCCATTCCTTTAATCATTTCCGCAGGGGTTACTTTAAAGTGAGGAGCCGTGTCATGAATTCCATGCACATTTCCTCCCCATCCCCATGCTTCAGTTCCACAGGGGTTTACTATCTTAATAGCATACCCTTTGGTGGCTCTTAGTAACCAGGAGATATAGGCTGCACAGGAATCTATGTCACCTTCACCTAAATAGTCCATTACAAACCAGTTGTTTCCAAATAATGGGAAAGCAGCATGGTCCAGAATAGGAATGGCTTGCAGTTCTTCGTGAGTGTGCCGGGCTAGTAGTGGAGGCATTGCAGCTTCCATAGCAGTGGTGTAACCCATCTGTGCATACCGGTACCCGGTCATGTGGGTAGAAGGAACAGAAAATCCACTTCCAGCCCTACGATGAGTTGCTTCTACTGTGCCTTCCGCATCTTTTTTACTGTCTTCTGGTCGCATCATACGACCCACGTTTACCTTAGCTCCAGCTATGTGAGCGTGTACTTCCACAGCACCAGGCATAACGATTTGTCCAGAAGCATCGAATACTTCTGCATCATCACTAACACTTTCAACGATTTTACCGTCCTTTATGGAGATATCCATTTTCTCTCCATTAATCCCGTTTAGGGGACAGTAAACAACACCGTTCTTGATTATACGTTCCATTTTATTTAATCCTCCTAGATAGTTGTAGGATATTATACTTTTCCATATACCTTCATCAGAGTAGGCATGTCCAGTACTTCTTCGTCAGTAGGAATTATATCTACAGGTATATTTTTATAAGAGGGCATTGCAGTGGAGTTGGTAGTAGGATCAACTACACGATTAGCCCAGGGGCCCATAGGGACGTAAATTGTGTCTACAGGGAGAGTTTCTTTGGTAGCCACTGCTTTAACCACCACATCACCGTCAGGTGCTGTGATTTTTATGTTTTGTCCAGGCTTAATGCCCATTTGAGCCATCATTTCATCGCTTATATGGGCTATGGCCGCAGCGTTGATGTACATTTGCAGATCTTTTCCAGACTCAATTGCCTGTCCTTGCCATACTGTTCTTCCTGTGATTAGATTAACTATCATCACAATTCCTCCAGTCTAATAGCTTCTACCGGGCAGCTTTCTACACAGGTTCCGCACTTTCCGCACAGATCCACGTTTTTAAGTTGTACTGCTCCGTCTTCCACCATCATAATAAGGTCCACCAGTTCACTTGGTCCCTTTCCTCCAGCCACATCTTCGCTTCGGAGGGCGTTAACCGGGCAAGCTACAACACAGTTTCCACATCCGTGACAGATATCACGGTAAGCTTTTAGTCCAATTGCCATTCAATTGCCTCCATATTATAATTAATTTTTCAGGGATTCAAAGGCCTTTACCCAAGCCTTGGATTTAGTTGGTGTGTAATTAATTTTAGTCCTCTTAACATCTATGGCATCTACCGGACATGATTTCTCACAAGCACCACAGTAAATACAGAACCTTTCGTCCTTGTGCAGTTTTTCAGGTCTGGAGCCTGACTTTTCAGATTTAGGGAAGGACAATACATTGCAGGGACAAACCATTACACAGGTCTCACATGCCTGACAGGTGTCCTGATCTATGGTTAATTCACCTTCAAAAGGCTTGTTTACTTTGGCTGCATCCACCGGACAAATTTCCTGACACCAGGTACAGTTTACACAGAGTTCAGGGTCAATGTAGGAAGTTCCAGTAACTTCTGGTACTTCAATTTCATATTCTCCATAAGGACATATCCTGCATACCTGCATAATTGCGTCAACCGGACAGATCCTCTTACAGATTCCACAATGCACACATTTATCTTCATTTACATTAATGTCAGTAGCTACCACCGGATTATCAGAAGTAGGCACCTGGTGATCTATGTCAATGGCATCCACCGGACACATTTCTTCACACATACCACAGTAAATACAGGTTTCTTTGTCTATTTCAATTTCACCTGTTATGAGATCTGCTCTTTTAGGCAGTTCCCGGGTAATAGTAATTGCATCTTGAGGACAGGCAGTTTCACAGGCTTTACACTGGATACATTCCTCATCATCAATTTCTGCTGATTTTATTATTTGAGGATACTCACTCATGGTTTTTATGCTTTCTCCATCTATCTGCAAGTCTAAAGCTTGGAAAGGACAGATACTGCTGCACATACCACATAAAACGCACTTATGTTCATCAATGTCTATTTTACTCATGTCTTGTTCAGTACGAATCATCGCACCAGTAGGATTTACATCAATTGCAGATACTGGACAAATTGTTTCACACAGTCCACAAACAGCACATAAATCATCTTTAAAGAGCAACTTTCGGTCTTCTTCGCCTGCTCTTTCCACGGTAATGTCCTTACCGTCCATAAATTCAGTTGTTTCCATCAATCTACTACCTCCTTAATTTCTATCGAGCTGGTTGGGCACATCTCCACACAGATTAAACATCCACAACACCATTCAAAATCTATTTGTGCCTTTAGATCATTCAACACGATAGCCTTCATCAGACAGGTATCCACACAGAGACCACATCCAATACAGGAATTTTTTATTTTACCTTCATATCGATTTTTCTGGCAAGTTTTAATAATAATTCTGGTTCTTTCTTTATCTTTGAGAAGAGTATGGGCCAAAAGTAAAAAATCTTTAGGGCACATATTAACTACCAGCTCTGCAACCTCTATAGAATCCTGAGACAGATTTCTACCATTTAAATAATGAGAAACTGTGGATCTGTCCATACCCAGAGCCTGAGCTATCTCCCTTTGAGTTTGGCCTTTTTTCCTCAGATTTACTGTAGCAATGTACTTTAATCCAGAAACGATATGTTTGGGCATTGGTTCACCATGTGGGTTAATAACACTTTTTAACCCTGCTTTATAAATACATTTCTACTAAAAACATATAGGAAGTTATAAATATAGGTGTGTAGTATCCCCACATAAAAAGGTTTTGAAAATTATAAAGTGAGCTGTTTAAAAATTTTAATACTGTTAATAACAATGAATAGATTGTTTTTAGGTAAAAAAAAGAATATTAATATTTTTTAGTTGAAATAATATCCTTAAATCAGTTCTCAATATCTATTTCATCATCACTTAAAACTCTTATTTTTACAGTTGAAATTTTGAGTTCAGGAGTGCCTGAAACCGGGTCCGCCGCTGTCTGAGTAAGACAATTAGCAGGTGCTTCCTGGAAATGAAAAGTCATGGAAACACAACCTGATAATAAGCCGGGATTTATTCTGGATCTAGCGCGTATAGTGCCCCTTCTAGAAGATATTTCCAGCCATTCCCCTCCCTTTATATCCAAATTAGCTGCATCATCAGGATTAATCTCTACAAACTCCTCACCATCTATATAATTTAAACCATTAACTTTACGGGTCATGGACCCTGTATGGTATTGATAGAGGCTTCTGCCGGTGCTGAGTATGAAGGGATAATCTTCATCCGGGATTTCCACCGATGGAATATATTCCAATGCATGGAATATTCCTTTATGGGAGGGGGTATTGAACTGATCCATGTGCAGTATAGGGGTTCCGGGATCATTACTATCCAGACAAGGCCAGTGCAATCCCTGATTTTCTAATCTATCATAAGAAATTCCACTATAAATAGGGGTTAAAGCTGACATTTCAGAAAATACCTCTTCAGATGATTTAAAATCAAATCCAGATTTTCCCATCTTCTGAGCAATGGCCGATATTATCTCCCAATCTGATTTAGAATCTCCTGGTGGTATTATAGCTTGTTTTATCCTCTGCACCCTTCTTTCGGTATTGGTGAAAGTTCCCTCTTTTTCAGCAAAGGAAGCAGCTGGCAGTACCACGTCTGCCTGGAGAGCGGTTTCAGTTAAAAAAATGTCCTGAACCACTAAAAACTCCACATTTTCCAGAGCCTTTTTTACTTTCTGAATATCCGGTTCACTGAGTAATGGATTTTCGCCCATGATATATAATGACTTGAGGTCCCCACTTCTAGCTTTTTCAAAAATTTCAGATAGCATCATACCGCTGACGGGTTTTAGATGCATGTTCCAGGCCTTCTGGAATTTTTCAACAATTTCAGGGTCTTCTACTGATTGATATCCAGGGAATACATTGGGAAGGGAGCCCATATCACAGGACCCCTGTACATTATTTTGGCCTCGAAGGGGGTTGACTCCGGAAGATTCTTTTCCCAGGTTTCCAGTAAGAAGGGCCAGATTACTAACTGCCAGTACATTGTCGGTTCCATGAGAATGCTGGGTAATTCCCATGGCATATAAAATGGAAGATGGATCTCCCTCAGCATACATATAAGCTGTTTGTCTAATTTTTTCCTTTCCCACCCCAGTTATATGTTCTATTTTATCCCATGAACTAATTTCAAGTGATTTTTTAAGTTTTAAAAAGTTTTCTGTTCTTTCTTCTATAAAAGATTGGTCATAAAGGCCTTCATCCACTATTACCTTGGCTATGGCCATTAAAAGGGCCACATCGCTTCCAGGATTATGCTGTAAAAATATATCTGCGTGTTTTGCCAGTTCAATTTTCTGGGGGTTAATCACTATGAGTTTCGAACCATTTTTAACTGCTTTAATTATTTGAAGGGCAAGTACGGGATGGCTTACCGTGGTGTTGGTTCCTATGGCCATAATACAGCCCGCCTGACCAATTTCTGCTATGGAATTGCTCATGGCCCCACTGCCAATACTTCGAGAGAGTCCCACCACTGAAGGAGCATGACACAATCGTGCACAGTGATCTATATTAGGGGACCCCATTACCCCCCTGGTGAACTTTTGTAAGAGATAATTTTCTTCATTGGTACATTTGGCCGAGGCAATTGCCGCAAATTCCTCCCCGGAATATTTTGAGAATTTATCTGCAATTAAGTTCAGGGCTTCATCCCATTCAACCTCTTCAAATTCACCCTGTTTTTTAATTAACGGTTTTTTGAGTCTTTGAGGGTGGTTAACAAATTCATAAGCAAATCTACCCTTTACACAGAGTTTTCCCTGATTTACCAGACTGTCGGGATCCCCTCTTACACTGACTATTTCACTTCCCCTGATTCCCAGATATATGCCACAGCCTACCCCACAATAGGGGCATATAGTTTTAACTTCTCGAGAAGGAGTTAGAGAATTGCGGGAAACCAGAGCACCCACCGGACATGCTTCCACACATTCACCACATGATACACAGTTAGATTCCAGAATATCCCTATCACCAAAGGTGGTTATCCGAGTATCATATCCTCTAAAACCAAAATCGATAGCATTTACTCCCATTATATCCCCACATACCTGAACGCAGATTCCACAAAGTATGCATTTTTTAAGATCCCTGGTAAAAAAAGGATTGGATTCATCCAGGGGTACATCCTTAACCGATTGCCTTAAGTTTTCCAGTTCGTTTTCATCCACCTGCAAATAAGATGCTGCTTCTTGAAGCTTACAATCATCCGATTGGGCACAGCTAAGGCAGTTTTTTTCATGATTAGAAATAAGTAAAGATATTAACATCTTTTTAACCCGGTTTAGTTTCGTGCTGTGGGTTTTGATTTCCATTCCCGCTTCCACCTGATTCTCGCAGGAAGTTATAAGCTGACCATCAGCATTCTCCACCAGACATAAGCGGCAGGCACCATAGGGTTTTAACTGGGAATTATAACAAAGATGGGGAATATAAATATCATTTTCAATAGCTGATTGAAGGATGGTGGTTCCTTCGTCTGCTTCGAACTCCAATCCATCCATTAAAAATTTGATCTTCTTCTTCATGGTATCCTTGAAAACTTTTTTAAAAATTAAACATTAATTCAATGGTTTTTATCAAAACTATCCGTTTTTAAAGCTTATATTAAAATATAGAAATTTAAGGAGTATAAAATAGTATGAAGTATTTTAAAATATTCATTTTTAATTAATTTGGGATAAACAACATAATGTATTTAACTACTATTACTACTACTATTTAATTTAAATATAATCTTTTTATTAATTAACCATTCCTTATTTTCTTAAATATTAGAGAGTATATAATAAGTACAGTGGTGCTTGTAAATGAAAATAATATCTATCATAGGGACTAAAGACACTGGAAAAACAACCCTGGTGACCAGAGTGGTGGAAAAACTTTCACAGAAAGGATATAGTGTAGGGACAATGAAATTCAGCCATGTTCATTTTGATCTGGCAGATAAGGATACAGGAAAACATCGCCAGGCCGGTGCTAAAATCGTGGTTGGAACTGGAAAAGAGACCTTTATTCTTTTTGACAATCCACTTGATGTGGAAAACATAATTACAACCATTGAATCCTACGCTAAACTTGATTTTTTAGTCATAGAAGGATTTAAAAGCTCAAAATTTGCAAAAATATCTGTTTCATCATTAAAAGACGATTATACCATCCATCAAGTGGATGTAGAAGCACTGAATGATGAAAAAATGGATGAAATGGTGGAAATAATTGAAAAACGAAGTTATGGTCTCCTTCAGGATTTAAATTGTAAAAAATGTGGATTTGAATCCTGTGCAGACTTTTCCCGAGCTAAAGTACAGGGTCAGGCCCCGGAAGTTCACTGTAAAAGTCAGTTTAAGAAGGCATTACTGGAAGTTAATGGTAAAAGGATACCATTAAACCCATTTGTGCAGAATATCATTGCTAAAACCGTTACCGGAATGGTAGATTCTCTGGATAAAGATTCAGAAGATATTGATACTATAAAAATACTGGTGCGCAATAAAGATTAAAACCCGAGATTTCAAAGACTAAAGACCAGATCAAAAATATAAACGATACCATGCTTACCCATGACAGTTACCAGAGACCTATAATCTCTTTGAGAATCTCCATAACCAGCCGATGCAATGTAAAGTGTCTTTACTGTCACCATGACGGTATAATGCCTCAGGATAATGAGATGAGCGCCGATGAGATATTTAAAATTGCTCAGGTAGCCCGCGATATAGGTATTAAAAAGATAAGGCTCTCCGGAGGGGAACCCCTTATAAGAAACGATATTGTGGAAATTGTGGAGAAAATATCCACTTTGGAATTTAAAGACGTTTCTATAACCACCAATGGAACTTTAATGGAACGCTATGCTAAAAAATTGGTTAATGCCGGATTAAAAAGAGTCAATGTAAGTCTGGATACACTAAATCCTGAAACTTATCAAGTTATTACCAGCAAAAATTATCTGGATAGTGCTAAAAAGGGGATTAAAGCCGCTGCCCAGGCAGGACTGGACCCGGTAAAAGTGAACATGGTGGTTATGAAGGACATCAACCATGAAGAAATATGGGATATGTTCCAATTTTGTAAGGAAAACGGGGCGGTGCTGCAGTTAATAGAACTTTTAAAAACAGAAAGCTGTCCTGATACAGAATTCATAGATAAGTATCACTTTGAAATGAATCAATTGGAGAATGAATTAACAGATAGGGCAGATAAAGTAAAAACCAGGGCATTCATGCAGGATAGGAAAAAATACTTTGTGGATGATGGTGAAATAGAAATTGTAAAGCCCATGGACAATACTGAATTTTGTAAAAACTGCACTCGTTTACGTATAACACCAGATGGTAAGATTAAACCATGTTTACTACGTAATGATAATTTAGTGGATATAATTGGAGCTATTCGTTCAGGTAAAAGTACAGAAGACTTAAAAAAGATATTTATTGATGCTATTGAGAATAGAGAACCTTTTTATGGTGGATGTTGAGATTAGAAATTTTATATATTATTTTTTTTATTAGAGCCCCCGTAACTATCCCCCAAAAAATGATCCCAAAAAAATGCAGTTATTAAATTACTAAATAGAGTATTAATTATAAAAAAATGATTCAATATAATTATCACGATCATAATCACAAAATAATATTCTAAACATCCTCATCTTGTAAGGCAATGCAGAAAGCACAAACAGCCTGAGGGTTATCTTTTTGGCCATCTTTTACCGGGCAATAATATGTATTATCCTCATATTTAACCCGAAATCCCCCTGGGAAAAGGGTACCCACCATGTGAATCGGTTCATCCAGAATAAAAGTAGTGTAAAGACTTATAAGGGCATATATTTTAAATGACCGGGGATATCTCCTTATTTTTTTTACAGTTTCTTCCTGACTATTCAAAAGATTTAAGGCTTTTTTAAGTTCCTCCGGGTCCACATATCCATCATAAAACTCAGAATTATCCTTTATTTCCTTTATTCTGATAATGAATCCCAAGACATATGCCTTCAAATAATCTTTAAAGTAGTCCTCAGGCAGGTACCTGCCCTCATGGCAAAGGTGCACATGGTATGCAATCAAATCCTGTATATCAATCCCAGAACATTCCTTTTTGAGAATATTAAGGAGTTCCTGTTTTTTAATTTTCCGGGAAAGATTCATTTCTTCTAGCATTTTTATTCTTAAAATTTATGAGTTATTTAATATTATTTATTCTAATTATCCTTCTTAAAAAAAGCCGGTTGCCGATATTTGAACACATTTCAGCATACAAAGCAATATTCTGTTCCAGGCTCTGCATCAGAATCAGAGTACTCGGGCAGCAAATTCACTATTTTTAGCATTAATTCTATTATCTTAACCTTTGATTGATTTATTTCCATCTTCCTCCCCGGGGAATTTAAATCTTTTCCTTAACTTTATAAAAGCAGGGAAAAATATACATTGCAGGCCTCTTTTAAAATAGTGATAATTTTATAAGTATAATAATTAATTATATAATAAAAATTAAAATTATAAAATTATTATATGCCTTTAAAGGGAGGATCGGATATGGGGAAGTATTTAATCAACCGCTTTGGGATATCCATAATTGTAGGAGTTTTAATAAGCCTGCTTATAACACTAATTCTTAAATTTTTTATTGGAATTTATGCTCTGCTACTTTTACCCATGCTTAGCAGTGCCTTATCCGTATTTTTTGCAAATGAAATTGAATATCCTGTGGGGATGATAATTGGATTAATTTCGGCATTAATTTCGCTGCTATGGATTAGTCCTATTTTCATATTTTTAGGTCCTTTAGGAGGATTTTTAGGGGTTTTCTTAAATCGGTATTTGCTTCAAAAGGAAGTAGGATCCGGCTATGATTTAAGTAAAAGAAAGTCTATTGCCTATCCCCGCATTAATCCCGTTCTGGTATGGATAAATAATCCCTATCGTAATAAAACAGTGCCGGCTGTTTGCACTGCCTTATTAGCACTGTTCCTTATATGGGGTATATCTGCTGTACCTATGGATACTGCCCAAACAGATGTTTCAGAAGAAAAAGTTACCACCTCAAAAAATAATACCAAGCAAATTTCAGAAGATGAAAAACTTGAAAATGAGGTAAAGCAGGGATTAACAGATTTTTTTAAAGATTTCAACACCTTATTTAATTACGATGGAGTTAAAACAGGATATATAATTAATAGCATGAAAATAGATCGTTTGAACAAGGTATCAAATACTGAAGTTAAGGTTACCGTAAGTTTAACCTTCATTGACTCTAACCTTGATGAATTTGACTCTATATGGAGTGGTCCCTTTTATCTGGAAAATGGAAAATGGACCGATAAGGGTAATTTCGTCCAGATACACCTCTATAATGTGAATACCGGAGAAGACTTCATTTAAAGGTGGTGCTGGCCCATCCACTTAGCAGCTATTGGCCAGTATAACCGCATTCTTTTTCTTTTTACATAAATCCAGACATGTCCCACATTTAACACATTTTAATGTATCAATAATGTGCACCTTATCTTTTTCTCCAGATATGGCACCTACCGGACAGGATTTAATACATCCCATACATCCATCACAAGTCTCAGAGTCTATAGTGTAAGTAATAAACTCCTTACAATCTTTAGCCGGACAAATCCCCTCTTCAATGTGGGATTGATATTCTTCCATGAAAAAGCACATGGTGGTTAATATAGGATTAGGTGCTGATTGACCCAGTCCACACAAAGACCCCAGTTTAACTGCTTCTGCTAATTCAGGCAGTACATCCAGATCTTTTTTCTTTCCTTTGCCCACTGTTATGTCGGTTAAAATATCCAGCATCTGTTTAGTCCCCAGACGGCAAGGTACGCATTTTCCACAGGATTCTTTTTGAATGAATTCCAGAAAGTAGCGGGCCACTTCCACCATACAGGTACTGTGGTCCATGACCACCAGACCACCAGACCCCATCATAGCCCCTACTTCTAATAGAGAACTGTAATCAATAGGGGTATCCAGGTGCTGAACAGGGACACATCCCCCGGAAGGGCCTCCTATTTGAACTGATTTAAATTCCCCCTCATCCAGTATGCCACCACCTATATCAAATATGACTTCTTTTAAGGTGGTTCCCAGTGGTACTTCTATCAGACCTGTTTTTTTAACCTGGCCCACCAGGGAAAAGGTCTTGGTGCCTTTACTTTCTTGGGTTCCCATCTGGGAGTATTTTTCAGCACCCTGCTGCATAACCTGAGTGACGCTGGCCATAGTTTCCACATTATTTATTACAGTAGGTTTTCCAAAAAGTCCTTCTGTTGTGGGAAATGGAGGTCGGGTACGGGGAGTTCCTCTTTCACCTTCTATTGATGCTAAAAGAGCAGTTTCTTCACCACAAACAAAGGCTCCGGCACCCTCTTTGATGAGGATCTCCAGATTAAATTCAGAACCCATGATATTTTTTCCTAAAAATCCTCTCTCCTTCATCTGTTTAATTGCAGTTTTAAGTCTTTCTAGAGCCAGAGGATATTCTGCTCGACAGTATAAGTATGCTTTCTCGGCACGGATGGTTTTAGCAGCTATGAGGATGCCTTCCAGTACCGAGTGGGGATCACTCTCTAAAAGTGAACGATTCATGAATGCTCCAGGATCACCTTCATCTGCATTACAAACCAGATAATTGGTTTTTTTGCCAGAATCAAGGCAAAACTGCCATTTCATCCAGGTAGGAAAACCTGCTCCTCCTCTTCCCCTCAGGCCTGAGTTTTTTATTTCCTTAATGATTTCAGATGATTCCATTTGTAATGCCCGCATGAAACCAGAATATCCTCCCTGGGCCAGGTAGTGTCCAATATTAGTGGGGTCAATGAATCCACAGTTTCGTAGTATTCTCCTTTCCTGCATTCTCATGGATTTTTGTTCAAATAGAGGAGTTATTCCTTCGATTTCCCCCGCCCCCCAGCTCCCTAAGGCATAATCTGGAAGGGGTGTATCCTGCATTATATGGGATCTGGTAATTTTACGGGCCACTTTTTTAGTGACATTACCATAGATTACCGAAGGCTCCTGTGGCTTTAAAACCATTACAATTGGTTCAGCATAGCACAAACCAATACAACCCACATCGATAATTTCACATTCAAAGTCAGATAATTCTGACCTTATAATATCCTTTGCAGTTTGAGCCCCTGCAGAATTTCCACATGTTGCAGAACCTACTAATACTGCTGTTTTATCAGAAAATAATAGATTGTAGTCCTTTTTTTCCTGTTGGACCATTTCTTCAAACTTCATAATTGACCCCATTTATGCTCATGATAATCTATTTTGATGATTCTGGAGGTTTATATCCCTTGAATAGTTTCTTAATATTTCTTAAGGATAATTTAGACTTTATTTCATCGTTTACCATGGCTGCAGGTGCTAAAGCGCAGCATCCTAAACAACCCACTGATTCCAAAGAATATTCCTCATCAGGAGTTGTTTCACCTTCTTTTATATTTAAATGTCTTTCCATGCCTTCTATTATCTGTTGAGCACCAGTTACATGGCAGGCTGTTCCGGTGCATACGGATATGTGTTTTTTTCCTTTAGGTGTGAATCTGAACTGAGTATAAAATGTGGCCACACCATATATTTCACTTTCAGGTACATTTGTGAAATGAGATACCTCTTTCATGAGTTCTTCTGATAAATAACCGTATTCTGATTGTATTTCTTGTAGTAAAGGAACCAGATCAGATTTTTCCCCAGCGTATCTGGATAAAATTTTATTCAAGACTTGCATATAACTTCCCCAATACTTAGCATTGATTATTATATTTAATATCAAATTTTATGAATTTAGCAATAATATATTCACAAAGTAATCTTTATCCTGCGAATATTATAAAAATAGTATTTAAAAAGGATTTAAGTACATAGGATTGATTTTTTAATAAAATTTATTATAGTCTTCCAGTATATAAATTAATGTATAAATTTAAATTGATTTTTAAGAGAAAAAGGTGGGAAAAAATGACAAAAAAATATCCAGACCATCATGTGAGTATACGATCCAGATATCCTGAATACAGTTCAATATTATCAGATTTAGGTAAAGTTGTAAGGGAATCCGGACCCATTGATCATAAACATTCACATCTAATTCAGTTATCTGCTTCTGCAGCCATAAAGTCTGAAGGGGCAGTTCACAGCCATGTAAAAAGAGCTATTAATGCCGGGGCAACACCTGAAGAAATTTATCATGCTATTATGCTGGTAACCAGTATTATCGGATTCCCCAGTGTAGCAGCAGCCATATCCTGGGCGGATGATATATTAATGGATAAATAGTTCTTTAATTGTAAATCACTTTCTTTTTAATGTTAAGTTAAGGTATATGCCTGCTAATGGTGTTATCATGTCCCCTATGTATGAAAAAGTATCTGCCCTTGCAGTCCGTGAAACCAGTAAATCAGTACAGGAAAAAATCGTCAAGGACGCGGAAATAGAACTTATTGTAAATAAAACCTTAACTCGTAAATTTTCAATTAGTCCTGACTCTTTAAAAGAATTTGCAATAGGATATCTTTTAGGAGAAGGTCTCATTCGTTCATTAGAAAATGTTAAAGATATTTCCGTCCAGGAAAATACTATTCAGGTCCAGGTAGATATGGAAGACTTTGACATAGTCCAGGAACTGGTGGTGGGTTCTGATTGTTTTGGAGGATGGCGTCAGAAGATTGAGTTTGTGGATAAAGTTAAGTCTGAATTTAGGGTTGATAAAGAAAATCTGCTTGAATCTTTTGTAAGATTAAAAAATAGTGCCTATACCTGGCAAAAAACAGGAGGTACCCATGTTGCTTCTTTAATCTATAAAGATAAATTTTTGTCCAGGGAGGATGTCAGCCGGCACGTGGCAGTAGATAAGGTTATCGGGGCAGGTTTACTGGAAAAAGTGGACTTTAAAAATAGCTACATCGCCTACAGTGGTAGGATGCCTGCGGACATGCTTATAAAAATTGCCCGGGTGGGAATACCCATCATATCCTCCAATGCGGCTCCCACCACCTCAGGATATGCGGTGGCTCAGGAAGCAGGAGTTACCATGGTGGGTTTTGTGAGGGGAGATCGTTTTAATATATATACTCATGCCCATCGTATAGTGCTTGATTAATTTAAAGTCTGTTTTTTAGTAGGGGATTGCCCTTAGAAGACTTTAATAAAAAATTTGCTGGAAAAATTTAAGATATCTAAATTAATTTAAGTGTGTTACTCCAGCACATTATGTTTCTCTTTCAGGTCATCCTCGGTTTTATCCATTTTATGCATGAGCTCAGCAATCAAACCATCCAGAAATATAAGGGAAGTTATCTCAAAAAGAGTCCCCATAGGGGCCAGTGACTGATGTCGCCCATTTATCTGTCTTTTAATATAGTTCTGTTCCGAGTCTATTTTGGTTCTTCCTTTAATAGTTATTATATGATCAGAAAGATCCCCCAGAATGGATTCGGGATAAGAAGTTATAGCAATAATATTAGCCCCTCTCTTTTTTGCTATTCTGGCTGTACTGATTATGGTACTGGTTTGTCCCGATCCACTTATAGCTAAAAGGGTATCCCCCTTATTTATAGCAGGAGTGATGGTTTCACCCACCACATATACACTGATTCCCAAATGCATCAAACGCATGGCAAATGCTTTGGCCACCAGTCCGGATCTCCCCATGCCCATAACAAAGACATTTGCTGAAGAAGTGAGCACCTCCATTACGTTTTCTAGATTATCTTTTTCCAGTGAGTGAGAAGCTTGATTAGCATTTTCCAGGATTTCTTTAATGGCGTCATTAATTATCATGTCTTTCACCAACTTGATTTAAATTATAAAGTAAATTAAGAGAAATTAAGTTACCAGGTAATACATTTATAATCATTCTATTACCCAATATATAAACAGCATAATATATCTGCAAGTCCTATATTTATTTTTTATTAGGGCCTACTGGATATTAACAGCCAAAAATAATAAAGTTGCCGAAGTTTCGAATTTATTGTAAGAATGAAGGGTATGGTGCTCTATGGAATTTTATCCCCGCCTGGGAATGAATATAAACGGCCATGAATTTAATTACAAGTTTTTTCAGACCTTAAAATGCGTATCCCAAACATGGTCCCAGAGAAAAGCCGCCATTAGATTGGGAGTGTCCCCTGCGGTTTTAAATCGCCGCATTCTGGATGCGGAGAATAAGTTAGGTTTTCAGATATTAAAAGCAACCGGGGCCGGTTCAGAACTAACCTCTGAAGGAATAAGCATACTGGAACAATATAACCGTTATGTTAGTAGAATTAAAGATAGTGATCGCCTTTTAATTAGCGGAGGTCATATTTCATCCGGGTTATTAGAGGTTTTAGCTGCAAAAAGTGGTTTGGAAGTAGCATGTTACAGTAGCGATGATGAAAGTGCTTTTTATCTGGCAAAAAAAGATTTTTTAGATATTATGAGCCTGGATGATCCTCTTCTGGCATTTCAAAATGATTTAGATTTTACTTCCCTTGCTTATGATTACCTGGTACTGGTATCCAGTCCGGGATGGGAAGTAAGTGATATTAGAGAACTTAAAAATCAAAAGTTTGTGGCTGTTTCCAGTTCATCCCAGAGACTGGCCTGGAAAACCCTGCAAGATAATTCCGTGCCATTTGAAATTTATAATGAGGTCAAATCCCCTTACGAAGCCTTTAAAATAGTTAAAAACTCAAATAACTTGCACACCTTCCTTAATGGTAGTTTCTTTCATGGTGAAGATTTACTTAAAGAGGAAACCCGCCACGTTATTAGTATGGTGAATTTTAGAGACTTTAATCCGCAAATAGAAGAATTTATTAATTATATACTTGGCCCTGGCCAGAAAATTGTAAAAAAACAGGGATTCGGAACTTTATAGTTATTTCTATTTTGGGCATCATAGTAAAAAGCGATTGCTGAGTTTTTAATTAATTTCACCAAGTTACAATCTTATTTAAAATGGCGTTAGAAAAATTTTAAGTACTTCTAAAATCAACATAGGGCCGGTGATTTATTGAGTGAAAAAAGGGATTTACTGGCAATTGGCCACACTGCTTTTGATTATATTATCCAGGTAGGGGACTTTCCTGATCCTAACTCCTCCACTGCCATAGAGAAAATGAAAAACTTACACGGCGGAGCTGCTGCTAATGTAGCAGTAGTTGGATCCAGATTAGGACTTAATACCTCCCTGGTGTCTGCTGTAGGTGGTGATTTTGCCGGTTCAGAATATCAGTTAATCTTAGATAAAATGGGAATTGACACCGCAGATATGATAGTGGTGGAAGACGACACAACCCCCACTGCTTTTGTTTTAACCAATTCTAATGGCGATCAAATAAGTTATTTTTACTGGGGAGCTGCTAAAAACTTCAAAGATTCAGAGGTGCCAGTTAAGTCAATTAAGAAAACAAAGGCTATACATTTAGCAACTGGAGATCCCCAGTTCAACTGGAGATGTGGTGAGGTGTCCCGGGAACAGGGAAAATTAATTTCCTTTGATCCCGGTCAGGACCTTTACATGTATTCCCCTCAGGAGTTAAAAGAAGTGGTGGGACTATGTAACATATTATTTGGCAACCATTTTGAAATTGATCGCATAAAAAACACGTTGGGGATGAGTCTAAAGGAAATAATGCAAAATGGTCCGGAAATTGTAGTTAAGACCTATGGTTCCCGGGGGAGCACCATTTATACTCCTGAAAAAATTAAGATAGATGCCACGAAAAGTGTGGTGCAGGACCCTACCGGTGCCGGTGATTCTTACCGAGCGGGTTTTATAACGGCCTATTTAGAGGATAATGACTTAGAATACTGTGGAAGATTTGCATCAGCTGTGGCTTCTTTTATTATTGAAGCTGAAGGTTGTCAAACCAATGTTCCAAATTACGATATGGTTAAAATTCGTATGGAGGGAAAAAAAGTTTAGTATATTATTTTGGTTGGAGGGCATTCTGCAAATAGGGATTAGTTACTATAACTATTGTTAATATATAATGAATTAATAACTATAAACTAGCCTTTGTGTAGAATCATTTTATTTATATATAAAGGAAAATTAAAACAGTACATCTTTTATTAAGAAATACAATATTTAAAAATGAAATCATGATAGTATATGAAAAGGATACTATCATTTCGTTATTAGAATATATTGATAAATTTTGATTCAACATAGTAGGCTTTGATGATTTTGATTATAATTATCAAGAAAAAGCTAAGGGTAAAAATGTTAAAAAATACATGGTGATTCTATGACACAAATGGATGACGCAAAGAAAGGCATTATAACAGAGGAAATGAAAGCGGTGGCCCAGGCTGAAAACGTTTCTGAAGAATTCATAAGAAAATCTGTAGCTCAGGGGACCATAGCCATTCCCAGTAATTTAAATAGGGAAGGAGTAAAACCAGTAGGTATTGGAGCAGGTCTCAGAACCAAAGTAAATGCTACCATCGGAACATCAACAGACATCTGTGATTTCGATCTGGAAGAGGAAAAAGCTAAAGTGGCCATGGCCCATCATGCCGATACTTTGATGGAACTCTCAGTTGGGGGAGATTTGAATGAAATCAGACAGAGGATTTTAAAAATGTCTGATATCCCGGTGGGAAGTGTTCCTATTTATCAGGCTGCAGTGGAGACCATTCAGGAAAAGGGTTCTGCCATTTACATGGAAGAAGAATCCATGTTCAAGGCCATTGAAAAACAGGCCAAAGACGGTGTGGACTTTATGGCCATACACTGTAGTGTGAATAGGGAAACCTTAAAAAGGTTAAAAAGACAGGGTCGTGAAGGGGGGCTTGTAAGTCGCGGAGGAGCATTTGTATCTGCCTGGATGGTAGAAAATGAAGTGGAGAACCCTTTATACAAGAACTATGATTACATCCTGGAAATAGCCAAAGAACATGACTTTGTAATGTCCATGGCCAATGCCATGCGGGCTGGTGCAATTGCAGATTCAACTGACCGGGCCGGAGTCCAGGAATTAATTATATTGGGAGAACTGGTTGATAGAGCCCGTGAAGTGGGAGTGCAGACCATTGTGGAAGGACCAGGCCACATACCTTTAAATGAAATTCCAGCCAATGTAACCCTGCAGAAAAAACTTTGCCGTGGAGCTCCTTTCTATATGTTAGGACCAATTGTGACAGATATTGGGGCAGGATACGACCATATCGTTTCCTCAATAGGTGCAGCTGCTTCTGCTGGAGCTGGAGCAGATTTCATATGCTATGTGACCCCTGCAGAACACCTGGCTTTACCTTACCCTGATGATGTGAAGGAAGGAGTTATTGCCACCAGAATAGGGGCTTATGTAGGAGATATGGCCAAAGGCGTCCATAATGGTGAAAAGGATTTGGTAATGGCCAATGCCCGTAAAAAACTAAACTGGGAAGCACAATATGACGCAGCACTATGTCCTGCAGAAGCCCGGCAGAAAAGAGATGAAAGACCGCCAGAAGACCCTGACACTTGTACCATGTGCGGTGACTACTGTGCAGTTAAAATTGTGAATGAATGGCTGGACAATGCCGAAGTAGATGTGTTTGATTAATTTAATTAATTAAACTATTTTTATTTTTATTTAATTCATTTTAAAAGGAATTATTTTAAACAAATATTATTTTTATATTCTTTATTTTCTATAAATAAATATATAAAATCTAATATTATTCTAAGGGCCTTAAAAAATGTATAATTTGTACTTAAAACCCTACCAGTTGAATCTTTCATGATAACATAATATTAAAATAAAATAGATTTATAATGATATTTGCAGGATTATTTTTAGTGCCCCGACCAAAGACTAAAATAATTATTAAACTGTTTTAACTAAAAAGGGGCTAAAGAGATTAGAACCTGCCCTTTGGTAGGGTAGGGGATATTTATATTATTTACTCTAAAAACAAGGTGATTTAATTGAAACACTGGATTGAAAGGATAGCAGATGAATTAAAAGATTGGGATGTGGATAATCACGTAGTAGCCAGTGGCACATCCATTTCTGGATCAATACATATTGGAAACTCTTGTGATGTTTTTATAGCTAATGCAGTAAGCAAGGCTCTTATTAATAATGAAAGTTCATCCAGAACCATATGGATAGCAGATGACCATGACCCCCTGCGTAAGGTTCCTTATCCTCTTCCAGAAAGTTACGAAAAATACCTGGGGTTGCCTTATTCCCAGATACCCTGCCCGGAAGGATGCTGTGAAAGTTTTGTGGAACACTTCCAGAAACCATTCCTGGACACCCTGGATGATTTTGGCATAGAATTGGAGGCTTATTCCGGGGCTCAGATGTATAAAGATGGCCTTTACAACGATTACATACGCAAATCACTTGAAAAAGCTCCTGAGATCAGAATAATATTTAATAAATATCGTGAAAGCCCATTAAAAGAAGATTGGTTACCATATAACCCCATATGTAAAGATTGCGGACGAGTTAATACCACTTATGCCTACAGTTATCAGGAGGATAAGGTTTCTTATCGCTGTAGTTGTGGATTTGAGGGTACCATGGATATAAAATCCGGAAATGGAAAATTAACCTGGAGGGTTGAATGGGCTGCCCGCTGGAAAATTTTTAATATAACCTGTGAACCATTTGGTAAAGACCATGCCGCCAGTGGAGGATCATATGATGTTAGTAGTATCATTTCTCAGGAAATTTTTGATTATAAAGCACCGTATCCGGTTCCTTATGAGTGGATAACTCTTAAAGGAGATGCTATGAGTAAATCTCAGGGAGTATTTTTCACCCCCGGAGAGTGGTTGGAAATTGGACCACCTGAAAGTCTTTATTACTTCCTATTCCGAAGCAAACCTATGAAACATAAAGATTTCAATCCAGAAATGCCGTTTCTGGATTTCGTTGAGCAGTTTGATAGGGTGGAGCAGATTTACTTTGGAGAAGAGCAGGCTGCATCAGAAAAGGAAGAAAAAAAGCTTAAAAAAATATACCAGGTATCCCAAATTCAAAACCAAGCTGAATTACCATTTAGACCTTCCTACCGATTCCTCACCGTGGCCTATCAGATAGCAGGGGATGACCTGGAAAATATATACCGGATACTAAAGAGGAATTCCCAGTTAAGTGATAAAATGGCAATTCTATCTTTTGAAGATTTATCTGATTCTCAAAAAGAGCAGTTAGATAAAAGAGTTACCCAGGTTAAAAATTGGCTGGACAAATATGCTCCTCCATTTGTAAAGTTCCAGGTACAGAAAAAAATACCTCCGGTAACATTGTCTCCGGAACAGGAAAGTTTTTTAAGAGATATGGCCACTCTAATGGAAGAAAAAAATCTAAATCCAGAGGAGTTGCATGACGAAATGTACACCATATTGAGAAAATATGATTTAAAACCTCAAAAAGCATTTCAAGCACTTTATAAAGTTATAATTAATAAAAAAATGGGCCCAAGGGCAGCTTCATTTATATTATCTCTTGATAAGGATTTTGTGATTAAAAGATTGAGGATGCAGGAATAGTTCTTGAAAATTTGCAGCTATTGTGATTTAAATGAAGGTTAATTTAGTAGAAAAGGAAGTTATGGATCCCCTGGCTGAATCCGGCCAGAAAAATATACTTTTAAATGATATACCTTCCCCGGTCCACCAAATATCGTTTTTTGACAATACAAAGCCCGGGGCAGATATAATATTAAATCTCCTAAAAACCCGGTTAAAACAAATGGATGTAATAGAATCTAAAAAGCCCGCTGGAGCTGCTGCAAGTAAATCACAGTTAGAAAAAGCTGCAGAAGGCGATGTTTCTATTCTGGCACTGGGTGACTGTGGTTCCTGTACTACCTGGGTTATTCTAGATGCTATAAGATTGGAAAAAGAGGGAGTGCCTACTTTATCTATTTGTTCCCATAAATTTACCCCTTTTGCCCGTAAACTGGCTCAGGCACATGGTGCTCCAAATTTAAGAATAGTGGAAATTGCACACCCTATAGCCGGTTTGGACCCGGAGAAAGTGAAAGAAAAAACAAATTTTATAATTCCTGAAATCGAAAAAATCCTGTATAACGCAGATTGAGGAGATGCCATGTCCAACAAGATTCCAGATAATGTTGATAAGTCCTGCGGGTGTTTAATTGAAGATCTTTTAACTAAATCTGAGGATTCAAAATGCACCGGACAGCCTGAAAATTCAGATTACAATAAAAGAGAGAGGATAATGGTGGATCCTGATGTGGAAAAAATCAGCCTGGATTTTTATCAAAAAAAGTTCACTGACGGTCTGCCAATTATACCCCCCACCCGCAGTAGGGTTAATAAGTTTTATCAATATTCTAAGGGGGATCCCCAGGAAGTAATGGCTATCCTGCCCCCGCTCCAGGGAAAAGCTACCCGGGAAAAAATTGCCGTAAATGGAGTCATGGCCGGCTGTCTGCCCCATTTTATGCCTCTTCTGGAAAAAGCAGTTATGGGTTTGGGTGATGAGAAATTCAACCTGGCAGGAGTAAATTCTACCACCCATCCTGTGGCGGTGTGCACCATCATAAATGGTCCTGTGCGGAATGAATTAGAATTCAACAGCAAATCTGGGTGTTTAGGTCCTGGAAACCTGCCCAATGCAACTATTGGTAGGGCTATTCGCTTTTGTTTAATAAACATTGCCGGAGCCGTTCCCGGGATAGGAGATCATTCCACCATGGGTTCTTCTTCCAAGTACAGTTACTGCTTTGCGGAAAATGAGGAAAAAAGTCCATGGGAACCTTTAAATGTTGAAAGGAATATTTTAGCAGACTCTGGTGCAGTAACTCTTTTAGGGATGGAAGCAGCACATAATGTTAATGACCACCGCAGTCAAAATGCCTCTGATTTACTGGATACCATCATACATACTGCTGCTACTCCTGGTTGTAATAACAGCCATGTGCCAGGAGAGTTACTGGTTATTATGAGTCCCGAACATGCCCGAACCATTTCCGATGAGGGATGGGAAAAAAAAGATGTTAAAAAATATATACACCAGCATGCTGTGGTTCCAGTAAATTTAGCTGATAGAGGCGGTCGTAAACTGGATGAGATATGGTGTAAAGAAAATATGGTCCCTATTACCCGAAAAATAGATGATGTGGTAATAGTGGTGGCTGGTGGTCCTGGAAGGCACACCATGCTGGCCCATGGTTTCGGTACTTCCTGTGAATCAGTAACCCTCCCTCTGGATTAAATCCAGGATTTTTAATTTTTATTTAAGTTTTATAGGGCTTTATTTTAAGTTAGTTTCTCCTCCTACCCGTTCCAGTTCTGATTCCCAGGTTTCAGGATTCCCCCGAATATATTCTTCCAGCAGTTCCCAGCACTCTTCCATTTCTAAATCAATAACTTCCACCCCATTATCTCTTAAAAGTTGTTCTGGACCAGATAAAGTTTTATTTTCACCTATAACTACCCGGGGAATTTTGTAAAGTAGTGCAGCCCCAGAACACATGGTGCAGGGAGATAAAGTGGTGTAAAGTGTGCATTTTTGATAATTTTCCCCTCGTAGCCTTCCGGCACTTTCCATGCAGTCCATTTCCCCATGTAGAATAACTGATTGATTTTGCAACAGGCGGTTATGGCCCCGACCTATAATGTGATTATTTTCTACTAGAACTGCGCCAATAGGAATTCCTCCCTCTTTAAGACTTTTTTTAGCTTCTTTTATGGCTTCTTTCATGAATTTTTGGTGTTCAAGCATATTTAAAACCCCTATGAAAATTAATTTTCTTTTGTGCGGAATTTTTTACCATCTTTTTTACACAGAGTCTTAATGAGGTTACGGCCACTTAAAGCTGCTGTAGGTATTCCAATCATAGCTTCTGCCCATTGACCCACCATATAAAAGTTTTGAAGTCCGGGTAATGTCTTGCTTAGTCCCTGAAACATTACCTTCAGCATGCCGCGGGGGGGACTCCAAACCTGCCAGCCATGAAAATTATGAGTATATCTTTCCACGGTTAAGGGTGTGGTAACATCATATATTTCCACGTCTTTTTTTATTCCGGGAAATCTATTTTCAAGAACATCAATCACTTTATGGTAAACTATTTCCTTTTCTTGATTATAGGACTCTTTATTAGACTTCAACTTTTTCCAGTAATTATAATTCCCCTTCATCACTATTTTTATTACTGATTTTCCTTCAGCTGCCAGGCCAGTAGTCGAATCAAATATCTCCACATAAAGAGAATCTCTTTTTATGCCCTCGATTTCCAGATCTTGATTAATTAAAAGTGCAATAGCGTGAGGTTCTCCTTTCAGATCCCGGTTTAATCCCATGAAAACCTGTAAGCCAAATTCCTGACTCTCATTATAGGATCGATAGTAGGAATCAATAAAATCATTGGTGAATTTCCCATCCAAAAGATTATAAATGGTATTGTGGCCATCCCCGGCAGATATAACTATATCAGCGTAATGTTCTGTACCGTCTTTTAAAATAACTCCCACTGCCCGATTGTCATTTAGAATTATTTTATTAACCGGGCTATTATATCGAAGGTTCCCTCCCAGTTTTTTGAATCGTTTTTCTATTCTTTTACTAAATTGTAGTGAACCATATTTAGGCCAGCCCAGATCTCCTGCTTCAAAACCTGCCATGAATAGTAAATGGGGAAACATGGGAATGCCAGATCCATCCATATTGTACTGCACATGGGGAAATGCCTTTTTTAAAAAACCGTTTTTGAAGCGCAGGGCATAATCTTCTAAATTTATTTTACTCCATTTAATTATCTGATAAGATTGGGGAATAATACGTAATTTGCTAAAAAAGCCATCCATACCCATTGAAAAAAAATCAGCATTTAATAAGGAATGCCCTGCATTTAAGTAATCCTCAATAACATCTTCATCCTCAGGGGAAATTGTTTTAAGGTGTTTTTTTAGTTTCAGGATGTCGGTGTAAATATTTAGTTCCTGGCCATTTTCATCCTCTACCCTCACAAAAACATCATGTTGGATTATATCCTCTTTATCAAAAGCATCCAGCTCCTGCCACATTTTTGCCAATTTTAACCTTCCGGTCCCAGCCAGGTTATGTATACAGTAATCAAAAGTGAATCCTTTACGGTTCCATGAAGTACATAAGCCCCCAGGTTTATTATGCATCTCAAAAATAATGGCATCAAAACCATTCATCTGAGCATAACACCCGGTTGATAATCCAGCAATGCCCGCGCCAATGATTATAATTTTTTTGTTAGTTTTTTTCATAAAATCACTGCGTTCATTAATTATTTTCATTAATATAGAATAAGTAGATTATTTTTTTCTATTTATATATTTTTAAGAAATTAAAGGCTTTTTAAAGATTTTATGGGCTTTAAAAGTAGCATATAGAAAAATTAAAGATCATTAGCTGGGTTAAAAAGAATAAATAAAAAAAAATAAAGAGTTATTGTTCGAACCTGCGCCTATCCTTTAATTCCTGCATTTTGCCCTTATTCCATCCTCCAGAAGAAGATTTAGCCCTTCCTACTTGTTGCACGTATCCTGTAATACGATCGTACCATTCTACGTCATCTTTTTCTCCACAGGTAGGGCATTGAGAATTTAATCCTTTCATGAGAGTCTTACACCCAATACAGAAACTTAAAGCAGAGCTGTATGCCCAGAAACCGATATCTGACTTTTTAGCTATCTTATTTGTCAAACTCATTAATGATTCCGCGCTGGAATAGGATTCTCCCATAAATGCATGGAATATGTGCCCTCCAGGGGTCAGGGGGTGGAATTTTTCTTCCAGTCTGATTTTTTCCGGGAGGAGTACATCCGAATTTACAGGTACATGGGAGGAGTTGGTGTAATAATAGGCATCTCTGTCACCCTGGGTAATTGCCTGTTCCTTGAATTTTTCTTTATCTAAGCTGGCAAATCGATAAGCAGTGGATTCTGCAGGAGTTTGTAATACAGACCACCTTAGGCCAGTTTCTTTTTTAAGTTGATCTGCCCGGTGGTTAATATATTCCAGAATTTTTATTCCTAATTTGTGGGATTCCGGGTCTTCTATTCCATTTCCTAAATAAGAAAGCATCATCTCATTTAATCCTACAAAACCAAATGAAAGAGTGGAATTCTCAATACGATAGTATAATTCATCTTCAAATTCCTGACGAAGGAAGGGTAGCATATTGTACTCATTTAAGCAATTTAAGGCCGATTCCCTTCTAAGGTTTAGTACATTTACTGCCATATCCATATAGGAATCCAGGTATTCAAATATCTCACTATCATCCCGGGATTGGTAAGCAATTCTGGGCAGGTTTAAAGTAACGTAAGCCAGGTTTCCGGTTCTAAAACAATCTTTTTCCCATTCGCCAGTCCAGTTATCCTGGAGTGCGGTTCTGCAACCCATGTAGTTGGCCATATTACCCCGGTAACTGGCCAGCATATTCACAAAGTAGGCTGATCCATATTTAGCAGATAGTTCATGAACCCTCATCAGGTCCTCTTCCATATCGCTCTTTAAAGATTCTTTACGGACAGTATAAATGGTGTTAGGGAATAGATGCGGTTTTCCATCCGAATCACCTTCCATGAGAGTCTCAGTAATAGCCCGCTGCAACATACGGGTTTCTTCTTCAAAATCACCGTATGTACCTACCAGTTTCCCTTTAGGCCCATATGCAGGTTCTTCCTGGAGGAAATCAGGAACTGAAAATTCCAGGTTAATACTGGTAAATGGTACCTGCGATCCCCGGGCAGCATAGGCCATATTCAAATTGAAAATGAACATCTGTACAGCCTGCTTAACTTTTTCATAAGGCATTCCAGCTGCAAAAGGGGCCACGAATATATTCCACAGACTCATGGCCTGCCCCCCACTCATATTCTGCTGTGCGGCCAGCATAATTTCACCGGCATGGTTCATGAGTGTTTCTATGTGTTTGGGAGGTCCTGCAACAGAGGTATGGTCTCCTGTACCATCTACTTTAAGTCCGTGCCTGATGAAAAGTCTTAAATCGTGCTGCATGCAGTTTAAAGGTCGGCCAGCGAAAAATTCCAGATCATGTATATGAATATCTCCCGACATGTGGGCATCAGCCAGTTCATTGGGGAGATTTAGAAGGGCGTATTGTTTGAGGGCTTCATCCGCCACGTATTTATGAACGGTTTCCGGGTTGTGTATCATGTTTGCATTATCCCGGGACCCATTTTGAATAAGGGAAGTTATATTATAAACCGGAATACCCAGACGGGTGTATTTTTTCCTTAGTGTTTCCAGGCCGTGCTCTACCAGTTTGGTGTTAACTATCTCCCTGATCATGGGAGCAGTTAAATATTCTACATTTAATTTTTTAAGTTCCTTCCAAACATCGGAGGCAATACTGTGTGCTAATTCACGGGAGGCGCCGGTTTCCACAACTAAAGTATCTTCGATTTTAGTTTGATCAAAAGTTTCTATTTTATCACGGCTGGTACGAACCCGAAGTTTATTGGCCGCCAGGTAACGATCCGCAACATCCTCTTTAACTTCACAAAGAGAATCATAAACCAGCATTTTAATCTCCGCCGTGCTTATCCCATCATAAGCAGCGGTAGCCGCCTGAGATGCGATCTTCTCTGAGGCCCATAATGGGGCACCGACCATTAAAAGAGATTTAACTATTTTATCGTGACTAAATTTTTCATATATGCCGTTATTTTTCAATACGCAGGTCTCTGCCTTGGTAGGCAGAGCCGCAATAATACGCGCGTCCCTCATCACATCATCACCATTTAAAATATTTTGGCCTGGAACAAATTGTTCCTAAAAAGCAATATAAGTCCTTTTATAAAGAGAACTGAATCTAAATACTACATTATTCTTTGTAAATGAAGGTATAAAAAGTTTGTTTATTTTGTTCGCAATAAAACCAATAAATATGGATTTTGACGAAATTTTCCCCAAACCTACAAACTTCTGATTTTTTTTATAATCAAAATTCTTAATTAAATCTATAAAAATACATCCAGAGAGCTCTGCTTTGATTTATCACTTTCAAAGAGAGAATTAATTCCAAACTCCTGAATCTCTATTCTTTGCATTAAATAAGGATTTATAGGGTATCTGTTAGCCAAATTCTTTGAAATTTCCAGGTATTTGACCACCGAGCCCTTGGAAACACTGAGTATGAGATTACCTCCACATTTACACTCCCCGGTAAGGGGAATTCGCCTGTATTTTTTATTGCATTTGGTACAGCGAACTTTTTGCCTGGAAAATGCCCTTACATTTCCCATCATATCCGGAAGGAAATGGGAACTGAGTACTCCTTCCACCACCCCTCTTTGATCCACTGCCCTTATTTTTTCAGCCAGTTCCACCTGTGACTCTACCTTTTCCTTCATGGTGGGGAGCAATTTATAAAGACAGACCTTGGGCCCCTGATGTATGCTATGAGTATGATGAGAAAACATGATACCCTGATATTGTTTAGCTGTGCCCAGTCTTTTTTGCACATTATCCATCATATGCACCACTTCAGAAGGTTTAGCATATTCTGTGGATTTTTCAAAAAATTCAAGAGGCAGGGAAGCCATGGCATCTATATTATGGGATTCGTCGTCAATTTCTTCCGGGTCAATACGGGAGGATAAAACCAACGGGGCATCCATACTTCCTCCCCGACTACTGGGGAGGTATGATTTGGAAAAATTGAGAAGAGCATCCATTAACAGCATAATGGAATCTTCATCACTATCACAATTTCTTCTTTTAGCAGAATGAAAATATGGATGAGCATAGCACGCTGCGGCTTTCGTAAAGCCCAAAATTCGTCCTAATACTCCTGCAGAAGTGTGAGGGGCTAATCCTACTACCATTTGGCCCACCAGGTCATTTTTATCTTTCACCTGGTAAAATCGTTCCATACCATAAAATTTTTCTAAAAGATCATCAATAAAACCCGCCACCCCGATAAGGTACTGGGCACAGTTATCGGAAATCACCACATCCTGTACCTTAATTTCAATTATTTGATCTACATTTTCTAATTCATGGCCATAACAATCTTTCTCATATCCCAATTCCTGCAGTTTCTCAATACCCACTCCCACCTCTCGAGGAGTAAAATGAGTTAAGGGCAGGTCAGTAGAATCATGACGAATTGTAGCATCTTTAAAGACGAATACTCCATTTTTTGCCCTTAGAATGCCCTTTTCTAAAGGTTCTGGAAATTTTTCTTCGGAAATCATTCCCTGAACCCCTTTTATTTCATCGATCTTTCGGATTCCCACATTTTCAGAAGCTTTTCTTAATAACCCAGATAAATTAATTTTTTTCTTTCCAGGGGCAGTAATAACTGTATGTGATCCACAGTGGGGGCAAATAGACTGAAAAGAACTAATCTGACATTGGGTGCATTTGGAACGGCTGATTTCCACTGATATTTTTCCTTTTTTAGCAGCTTCCACAATATTACGCCTGCTTCCCCCAAAATTAGATATGGGGAAAAGAGAATGTGGTGCAGGTTTCATTTTACGTTCTTTTGTTTTTTCTGGCCTTCCCACCCGGGTCCCAATATAAGTTGGGGCTTTGGCCATAATCTGCACTGGTGAAACCTTATTTAATGCAGGTAATGTAGATTCTTCCTCTTCCCCCAATGATTTTTCCAGGGTTTTAAAGAGTGCATAAGCATTATCCGAATCAATAATTACCTGAGAATCCTCGACCATATGAGGAACCCCTAAAATCTCCAGAATTCTTTTTTGAGGAGCTATTGGAATTTTAAATTCCTTCCCTTTCTGGTAATCTTCTTTTTTTTCTATTATCCACTCCCGGAGCATATTAAAATCCTCCAGGGACAGATCATGGTAAAAGTAAGTATATTCTGGATGTAAGGGAACTTCGTATTTTTCAGATATGTCAAATGATTCTTTAGCTGTAATGGATTTATTTTCTAAAGATTTTATATCCAGTGGATCCTTTTCAAGATCGTAATGTGGGGATTGGGCGATTTTTTCCACCCACCATTCATTGCACCATCCTGCAGGAAGCAGGACATGGTTGTTTCGAAGAAATTCGCCAAAGGCAACCAGCATATCTCCTAAAAATAGTATTTCATCCACCTTGCCCTTCAGACTGCGGGCCTGCTCCACTGTGGACACCTTAACCACACTGCCATTTTTTAATTTCACCAGTGGTCCTTCAATACTATCCACCGGCACCACACAGTTTCCTTTACCAGGCCTTTCAATTTTCATCTGGGTACCTACTGCCAGAAATTCTAAAATTTCCATGGTAGCCGGACTAACCCCCATGGCTGCCAGGCCGGTGTTTCGGGATCGGCCATATCGAAGTCTGAATCCTCCTTTTTCAGAAGGATTAGCCAGTACAGGTCTCCCTCCAATGATATCCCGGATGTAAGTGTCATCTGCTTTAACTAAATCTTTTCCTTTTTCTATTTTTTGTGATTTAGGACCTTTTGAGAATTTTTCTAACCATTCCCAACCTTCCAGATTTAATTTCTTGGCATACTTGAATACTTTGGGGGCTTTCTGTATAACCCCTTCTACCATAGCTAGAAGCGCCCCTCCCCTTATATTATTAGTTTCCACCCTTTCCAGGTCCCGATGAGAGACTTCAACCTGGTCAGTGGGTTCCCCGGTTACTTCCACCGGAATGTTGTTGGCAGCCAGACGCACTTCATCAGGATTAGGAGAGTACTGCAAATTGGTTACTTCCGATTCATATAACTCTACTTCCTCCACATAACGTACAATTTCCCTATCAGTAGGTTTATAAGGTGCTAAATCAATAGCCCATCTAATATAATCCCCTATAAGAACTGCAAGTGCTGCTGCAGTCCCTCCTGCACTTCTTATAGGTCCGGCGAAATACACTGCCAGGTAGTTGGTACGGTCAAAATTTTGTTTAATTCTTACTTTAGCTATCCCTTCTAAAGGGGCGGCCACCACTCCTTCAGTTAGTATGGCCAGGGCAGTACGCAGAGCCTGGTCCGCCATTAATTCTCTTTGGGTTATTTCTTCTTCTTTGTTGTCCTTTAAATCCGCCGAGGCTATTTCTGCAGCAATCTTAAATGCTGCTTCTTCCCTGCTCATTTCACTTTCCAGTTCCTTTATTCTCTGGGCAATACCTACGGGGCCCACCAATCCTTCCACTCTTTCAGCTAAATCCTTGGCCAGGGGAATCTCAATTTCCGTCTGTACATCCAGACCCATGGATCTTGCTTTAGCAGCCAGATCATACAATTTTTTAGTTTCTTTTTCAAGTTGTTCAAAATAATCCATTATAATCCCTTTAAAAGTATTGAAGATTTTAAAGTCTTAATTAAATTAAAAATCATTTATATCCATATTTTTAAGAGTGAAGTAACACCTGAAATTAATTAGCTATACATATGTTAGAAGTGATATTTAATTATTGGATTAATTAAAAAAAATGAAAATAATTATTAAAATTAATATCCCACTTATACTGCATTTCCATGTTAAATTCAATCATAAATAATATAGAAGTATTTTTTAATACTTACGGTGCCTGGGCAGTTTTTTTAGGAGGTATAATTGAACAGATTATAGTCCCCCTCCCTGCCAGTCTAATTGTTTTAACCTCCAGTGTGGTAACCCTTAAAGGGGTGGATTTATCAGTACCATCTTTAGGAGTTTTAATATTCAATATTGTAATACCTGCTTCTTTAGGAATAACTATTGGATCTTTGGTTTTTTATATAATAGCCTATAAGGCAGGTATTCCATTTATAGAGCGAATTGGCCGTTATATGGGTTTTGGGGTAGAAGATGTTCAGGAAGTGGAAAATAAGTTTAAAGAAAGTCGTTATGAACATCTATTTATTTTCATAGCCCGCTGTTTACCCATTATCCCCAGTGTGGCGGTGAATATTTTCTGTGGATTGATAAAATATAATCCCCGGGATTACGTTATTATAACCTTCCTGGGCACCACAGTGCAGATATTTTTCTGGGGCTTGCTGGGTTGGTTTTCAGGAAATATTTACTTATTGGTGAAAGCCCAGATATCTTTTATAGATAACTTGGTGACGGTTATAATAGTCCTGGTCATTTTATATTTTATTTTAAAAAAGAACCGGGCGAAAATTAAAATTTAAAATGATTTACTAAATAATATGATAGTTTTTATAAATCCCGATTAGAAGTTATTCTCAGAATAGTTCTGCTTAAATATATATCAAGGTGTAAGTATAAAAATAAGATTAAAGATATATAATTAAGAGTTACGTTTTAATAGAATTAAAATTATGAAGTTAAATTTATTCAATTTTATGGTGATAAAATGGCAAAAAAAGATAAAAAAACCCTACCCCCCAGTGGTGCAGGTTTAGTAAGGTATTTTGAAGAAGAAACCAGAGGTCCTAAATTATCTCCGGAACAGGTAGTGGTAATGACCGTTATTTTAGCAATATTCTGCCTGGCCCTTCATTTCTCTGCTTAAATAATTTATTTTTAAATTTCTTATAAAGGTTTTTTACAATAAAGGAGTGATTTTTATGGCTATCCACCCTATTGAATTCAGGTATGGTACCCCTGAAATGAAAAATATCTGGGAATCGGAAAATAAATTGCAAAAAATGCTGGATGTGGAATCTGCACTGGCCCAGGCTGAAGCATTATTAGACATAATCCCCTATTCTGCAGGAGAAGAAATAAAAAAAAAGGCCAGTACAGATTACGTGACACTGGAAAGGGTAAATGAAATAGAAAGAGAAACCAATCACGATATAGCTTCTCTGGTGAAGGCTCTGGCCGAACAATGCCAGGGTGATGCAGGAGAATATGTGCATTTTGGGGCAACTTCTAATGATATTGTGGATAGCTCCCAATCATTACTTTTTAAGGAGTCTATTGCCGTACTCCAGGAAAAAATTGAAAGGCTCACCAGATTGCTTCTGGACCTGGCTGAATCTAATAAAGATAATGTATGCATGGGACGTACCCATGGACAACATGCCCTGCCCACCACCTATGGTATGAAATTTGCTCTGTGGGCTGAAGAGATGTACCGACAAAAAGAAAGATTGGATGGGGTCCAGAAAAGACTTTGTGTGGGCATGATGACGGGAGCAGTAGGTACCACAGCTGCCCTGGGAGTGGAAGGTCTGCAGGTTCATGAAAAGGTTTCTGAAATTTTAGGGCTGGATCCGGTTTCCATATCCAACCAGGTGGTGCAAAGGGATAACCACGCCGAGTTCATGATGGTAATGGCCAATATAGCCACCACTCTGGATAAAATCGCCCTGGAAATCCGTAACCTGCAACGAACAGAAATTATGGAAATTGGGGAAAAATTCGATCCTGAAAAGCAGGTGGGAAGCAGTACCATGCCCCATAAAATGAACCCCATAACCGCCGAGAGGATATGCGGAGTGTCCCGGGTGGTACGCTCCTATGTAGTCGCTGCCATGGAAAATAATCCATTATGGCATGAAAGAGATCTAACAAACTCCTCCTGTGAAAGAATAATTTTCCCGGAAGCCTGCATTTTAACGGATTATATCCTGAACTTAACCCTGAAATTAATGGGTAATCTGGTTTTCTATCCAGATAACATTGAAAAGAATCTGAACCTCACCCGTGGTTTGATTATGGCGGAAAGACTCATGGCCGAGTTAACCCGTAAAGGCATGGGACGCCAGACTGCTTATGCCCTGGTAAGAAAATGTGCTATTAAAGCCAATAAGGAAAATGAATTGTTATCTGAGGTTATATTATCCCAAAAGGAGTTGGAAGAGTATCTTTCCCCCGAAGATGTTGAAAAAATTATGGATCCCCATACTTATATCGGGTCTGCAGTTTTAATGGTGGAAAAAGTGCTGGAAAATTCTAAAAACTGGTTTTAAATATATTTAATTATTTTCTCTTTTTTATTTTTTTGAGTTCGAGCGGGTTTTAGATAAAATATTATACTTTAATCATCTTAAAAATAAAAGGTGGATTTTTACACCAACAAAAGAGGTGATTGAATGGTTGAAACAAAAGAAATAAAATCTATACCAGTAATGCCCTTTGCTCTGATGATAGGAGCTATAGGTGGGGTTTTAGGATTTATATGGTCCCTTATAGTAGTAATATTCGGAGCATCTCTACTGGCTCTGGTACCGGCTCAAGAAGTGGGTGCGGTAATAGCCGGAGGAATATTAGGAGCTATTATTTTAATTATATTTGCAACCATAGGCGCTTTTATAGCCGGATTTATAACTTACGCTATTATAGCTTTGATTTATAATTTCCTTGCTCCTAAACTGGGTGGAATAAGATTAGAACTGGAATAAGTTCTATTCATTTTTTTTATTTTTTATTTTGAGTGATTATAAGAGTAAATCTACCACTTAGTTCTAAATTATTTTTTAAAGGTAGCAGTTATTTATGCTCCTTTTAACATAATAATAAATAGTACCTAGGGAGGTGCTTTTAGATGAAAACTATGAAAGAATTGAAATCGATAAAAATAGTGCCCTATACTATTATGAATGCTGCTCTTAATGCAGTATGGGGTTTCATATTTGCAATTATACTGTTGATATTTGGAGGTGCATTTGCCTCACTACTATCTGGAACCGAACTTGCTCCTCTAAGTGGAGTTATTCTTGGTATTTCAGTAGCAGGTCTTGTTGTTTTCCCGGTTGGATCCTTCTTATTAAGTATAATGCCCTCTTTTCTGCAGGCATTGCTCTACAATTTACTGGTACCCAAGCTCGGTGGAATCAAAATTGAATTAGAGGAAATGACTGAAGTCACCAGAGCAGAAGTAGTCCCTTTTGCACTTATACTGGCAGGAATAACAGCTGTATTCCAGTTAATTATGCAACTGGTAATTGCTCCCCTGCAAGCGGTTTTGATTGAACTGATTGGAGGTATTGGTACCCTGGCCCTGGCCGCTACCAATGCAACTACCGGACAACTACCTGAAATAGGTGGTGCAGGAGCACTTGGTGCTATACTGAACATCATAATCAGTCCTCTGCTTACTTTTATCTTCGTATTTATTGGTGCCGCCATTGCAGCCCTGCTATATAATCTGCTGGCTCCAAAAGTAGGTGGAATAAAAGTAGAATTAGCTCAAATGACAGATAACTTCTTTGGTGTAGAAAACATTAATCCCGTGGCCATCGGATTAATAACCGGTGCTATTGCTGCAGTCCTGGGACTCATATTGGGGATAATATTCCTGATATTATTAGCGGCCCTCGGATCTATAGAAGCTGGTATACTGATCTTGCTGACTTATATTATAGGTGGATTTATATTGGTATTCATCGCCTATGCTTTAACAGCAGTTATTTACAATATACTGGCACCAAAGATTGGTTCATTCAAAATACAGTTAGAATAAGCAGCAAATTTAGAATAGATTTTATCTATTCTAATCTATTTATTTTTTAAATATAAAGAAATCATTCAATTTTAGAATCATTTTTCAACTTTTCTTCTGCAAGCTTTTTTTTGAGAATCTCCACTTCCAATCGGCATTTATTTAGCTCCCTTTGAATCCACAGTATCCTTATACCAACATAGATCAGCGCTATAAAAAGTAAAAATAGTAGAATTAATAAAAATCCAATAGTAAAGCCGGCAGCCATAGCCTGCCACATTAAAGAAAAACTATAAGCCAGATAAAGAAGAACCCCTGCAAATCCCAGTACCGCCGCTATGACTACTATTAATTTTAAATTTTTTAAGAACTGTTTGTTCATGGGCTAATCTCCTATTTATAAAAATATACATCGCCTTAACTAGCCTTATATTTAAAGTAGATTAAATAATTACAGATAAAATCCAGCAAAGTTTCAGTTTAATTAAGGCTATATATAATTTACCTGATTCGATGAGTTGTCATTCTATTATTATAATAATTGGTATACATATTAGCCAATTAAATACATGCAGTATAGGTTAGGGATTAATAAAAAATCCGTTTAAATTAATCCGAACCGTTTAAATTATCTTTAAATACTGTTCCATCCTTAATTACCATTAATATATTCTCATCATCAGACAGGGAACTGATATCATCTAAAGGATTCTTTTTAACCAGGACCATATCGGCCAGTTTACCTTTTTCAATGGATCCTATCTTTTCTTCCCATCCTATGCACTGGGCTGCTTTTAAGGTCCCGGCCATCAGGGCTTCCTGGGGTTCCATGCCCATCTTACATAAATATTCCAGTTCCAGAAGATTATTACCATGTTCCACCACCCCGCAATCAGTTCCCATTACTATTTGCACCCCGGAGTGATAGGCCAGCTCCATATTTTCCTGGTGTACATGAGATATTTCAATAGCTTCTTTGCGACTATATTCCGGTAATTCACCCTGCAGAGCTTTCTTTTTATTGAGATTAGTTACCACAAAAGTGGGAACCAGGTAAGCATTATTTTCCACCATCATATCTGCTGCTTCCTGATCCAGATAGGTACCATGTTCAATGGAGTGGATACCAGCTTTAAGTGAATTTTTTATGCCTTCTATACCATGGGCATGGGCCATGACCTTTAAGCCCCCCTTATAATCTGCTTCTTCCACCACAGCCTGCAGCTCCTTTAAAGTAAACTGACTAAATTCAGGACTATCATTCGCACTGATTACTCCCCCGGTGGCCATTACCTTGATAACTTCAGCTCCAGATCTTAAAACTTCCCTGGTTCTTTTTCTAACTTCTGCTTCACCATCACAGATACTTTCCGGCAGACCAGGGTAGGATAACTTCATATCAAATCCTGATTTTAAGAAAAAGTCAAAGTGTCCTCCACTGATTGAAAGAGGCATAACACATATCTGCATACGGGGTGCTGGAAACAGGTTCTTTTCTGCTGCCATTTTAACCCCGGCATCAGCTAAACCCGCATCTCTTACCGTGGTCACACCTGCATTTAATGTTTTTTCCATGTTTTTCAGGGCATTATAAAAATGTAAGGCCAGGGGCTTTTGCATGTTATCTTCCATTCTAAAACCATTGGCCATTAAATGAGTATGAGTATCAATAAATCCTGGTAGAATAAAGGATCCCTGTGCATCAATAATTTCAAATTCCGGATTTTTAAGGGAATTGGAGGGAATAATATCTTTTATGATGTTTTTTTCCACCAGAATGTCCCTGTTTTCAAGGGGTTTCTTACCAGTTCCATCAATTATTGTAGCATTGGTAATAAGCACATTTTTCATGGGTAAACCTCTGAGATAAAGAATTGAATATGATATTACTTTGGTCTGGATGTATTTGATATTTTCCATTATGAAAAAGATGAAGAAAAAATTCTAAGTGTTCAGATATAGCAATTTGAATTATTGTGTACAATCAATTAAAAACTCAAAAAAAACAATTTATTTTGATTAAGGTTTTATAATTCCTGATACTATTTTTTAAGTTATTTAATCTTAATTTATAATTGAATATTTTTAGAAAGAGAATATAACTATAATAAATTAAATAATGTTTTATTTCTAATTCTAATAAAATTGAATAGTTAATATTCGTCGGGATAGGAATAGGTTAAAAAATATTTCCTTAGATAAAAAAAGAAAAAAATATATGCAATAAAACAAGTATCAAAGTATATAATGAATGGGAGGTGAAAAGATGGATGTCGACTGGAAAACAGTAATTATTGGATTGGTATTAGCAATAGTATTAGGAGTTATCCTGGGAGCTGTTCTCGGAGAATGGGGTGGAACCATAGGATACTTATTAGCAACTATATATGTCGGTTATACTGTTGGCGGGGACTACATGAATGGAGCAATCCATGGAGCCCTGGTAGGTATTGTAGCTGCCATAATCGGAGGTATTATAGTTTTAGTCCTATTAGGTGCTGCAGGTGAAGGTGGCCTAGCTGCTATCGGTTTAGTTGGAATCATAATCGGAGCCATATTAAACGGTATAATCGGAGCCATAGGCGGAGTCATAGGTACCGTTATAGCAAGCAGATAAATTAAACCCTTTTTTATTTTTTTAATGAATTGTAAAGTTTAAAACGATAGCTTTTTATTATTTTTCCAGATAAATATCATTAAAATATGTTAAAGGAGCTATGTTATGAGTGATATTAAAGCCATTAGTGCCGGAGGTCTTTTTACAGCAGCACTGACCCTGGCCTTGGGACTATCCATTTTTCCATTATTCTTTCTAGGTCCTCTGGCAGGAGGTTATATAACCATATATCTAACAAAAAAATATGAAATTGATGGAGCAAAAGATGGTGCTCTTTCCGGATTATTTGGTGGTGTGGTTATTAGTTTAATTTCCTTTGCAGGCATAGGAATATTGAGTACATTAATCGGACTTATTTCCACTAATCTAGGAGATATAGCCAGTTTAATTGGAATTTTAGCCGGTATTCTATTTACTGCGATTATATTAATAATGTTTACAGTGTTAGGGGCCCTGGGTGGGATTTTAGCTGAAAATATGAGAAAAAATGAATATTAACTGCTTTAATTAATTAAAGAGAAAAAGGAGTATAGGGGGAGCTTAGTCATTAAAAACTTTAATTTCGCCATTATCCCCATCAACTTCCACATCAAGTGACTGGGCGAGGATATCCATGACCTCTGGACGTATATGGTCCACCATAGGTATTCCTGCCATGATGGCCCCGGTGGCTATTATGGGTTCTGCTTCCAGGCAGATTATGGCCAGCGGTGCCGTATTGTTTTTATACATCTGGAAAATCACATAAGAACCCACGGTGGATCCCTTTCCTCCAGGGATAACCAGGATCTTATTTTTTATACTTTCACCCTGTAAAGGATGGTTAATGTCCACGATCTTACCAGTATCTGGATCTACCCCTCCTAAAAAACTAAGTGGTTTACTGCTGTGAATGATTTTCCCCCGGGCCTTGCCCCGGGATATTACTCTGCACTTAAATACCTGCATCTATAATTCTCCCTGATTTTTATTAAACTGCCTCAGTTTTCATTATCTCCCTTAAAACTGCAGTGGCATAGCACCCTTTTGGTATGGAAAACTCAGTTAAAATCCCTTCTGGTGTTGCAGTAGCTGAAACATCCCATATTTTAAATCTTATAGCCCTTCTTAATCCATGACTACCTAATTTTGGCATTTTTGGGCATTCAAAATCAGAAAGGGATATACCCTCTTCATTCAGAACTTCCTGTTCCATTTCCCCTAATTTTCCTCCAGCTAAAGGTACTTTGGTTCCAAAAAGCGGTGCGGTAGGATGGGCCTGGAAATTATCAATCTGCTCCTGCAGCTCTTCAGGAGACCCATCATGTATTAAATGTTCTTCATTATCAATAATTATGTCCCCTTCCTGGTACTGGTTTATTCCCAGGGCTGATCTTTTGCTTACTGCTTTATTGAATAAAAAGGATTGGTAGGCATGGATAAACATTCTACTTAATGGTTTAGGAAGACTGTAAAGTGCCTTACGATAAGACTCTTCATCCAGAGTTTGCTTCTTTTTTTCTTCCTTTAAGAGTGTTCTAAGCATCATTCGCTCATAACGCATTCCAGTGGGCATTAATTCAAATGATTTTTCCAGATTTCCATCATCATATGCTGCTCGGGCCGCTTTGATGTGTTCTGGTTCATCATCATAGGGGTTTCCAATGTATGCCCCCACAGTTTTCTTTAGACTATTGGTGGTAAGTGCTTTGCCCACCAGATGGGTGTTGCTGCGTGGTTTTCCAAATCTCTGCCAGCCATAGTAATTAGGAGTTCCCACATCTTCTAACTTTTTTAAGGCTTTTTGGGCTTCAAAAGCAGCTTTATCCGGGTTTTCTATATTTCTAATTAAAATACGGAACTTGTTACCTACCAGCTGCCCCATGCGAAGTTTTTTCTGGTTTTGAGTAATTTTAATAAATTCTACGTTATAATATTTATCTATAATCGGTTCCAGGTCTTTAGCTTCGAAGTTACTTATACCCAACCACTGCCGGGTCACCGCCTTTTTATCTTTCATTCCAGCAAATCCCATTCTCTTACGAGACAGGTTTAAATCCCGGGCAATGTCCAGCACTACGTCCAGGGTGGTTCGTCCTTTTTTCTCAATCCACATCCATGTATTGGGTCCTTCACCGGTAGGGGTTGTTTCCGGGATTTCTTCTACATAAAAATCCTCATATTCCACCCGGATAGTTCCTCCAGTTCCTTTAGTATGGGTAATAAAAGTTTCAGCATTAAGCATTTGATTTCCTCAAAAATTAAATTAATTAGTTTCCTGGAAAAATAAGTAAATAAAGGTATTTAAATTAACCAGATTACCTTCGATCCACCACTCTTCGCGGTCGACCTTTTATCCGGTAGAATTCCAGATCTCCGGGTCCAGTGAAATTAAATAACAAATCAAAAGTGCCCTCCGAGTAAGCCTGTTGTAGTCCTGGTTTGTACTGGAAGAAAGATTTTATAAAGTTATTTTCAATTAGTTCCTGGTCACATTTATCCATGGTTTCACATTCCAGACTAACCCGCATGGTAATTTCTCCCTCGTCCTCATCACCATAGATAAAGGACTCATATTCTCCCGTGAGGTACTCCATATTCTCCCTCTGGAAAACTCCCTGTTCTACATCTACCCGGTTAAAAGGATTTCCAGATATCCAGAAGGTTTCAGCTTCCCTTTGGGGGTTCATAATCCGCATATGGGTCCGGCCACATGCACATTTATCCCGGGAAACCACCACGGTGGTATCATCGGTGTCATAATTTAAAAGCAATGTGCCGGTTTTACCCCCTACCGGTAGTAAAGTGGTTAAAACTATTCTACCACATTCACCATCTGGCACAAAGTCTTTCATCATAGGATTATAAACATCAAGGTGTACCATGTCTTCAGGAACATGCAAACCCACCCGTTTATGGCATTCACCACACATGGTTCCTTCGGTACTGCCATAAGTATTGAAAATTTTAACCCCCCATAATTCTTCCACATAATCACGTGCTTCAGGTGAAAAACTCTCCCCTCCCGCAATTAATCTTTTGATACTGGAATTCTGGGGGTCCATACCCTCAGCTTTCATGCGCCGGGCCAGCCTTAGCAATTTAAATATGCTGGCCACAATTCCGGTAGGCTCGTAATTCTGCATCAGGCGCACCGGGAAGGTACATTTTCCAGTGGGGATAATGGTCATACCAATATTTTTAGCAGCTAAGGTCATGGTATTGGCCCCTACATTCATCCCATAGGAAGCACAAACCACCACCCTATCCCCAGTACCAAAACCCTGAGAGGTGAAAGCACGGGAGTATTTTTCAGCATACCTTTGCCAGTCTTCCCAGGTTAAAAAGAAGGATTTGGGCCGGCCGCTGGTTCCGCTGGTTTCATGAATAGTATAAATATCATCCCAGGACCCACATTTAAATTCAAATTCCTTGGTCTCAGGAGGTTGTTTATTTCTCACCGTGCTTCCAGTGATTATAGGTAACTCCTGCAGATCTTCGTGGGTTTTTATATCTGAAAAATCGATATTATTCTTTTTAAACCATTTATAATAGAAAGGAGAGTTTTCATAGGCATATTTCATGGTGTATTTTATCCTTTCTTCTACCAGAGCATCCAGATCGCCCCGTTCCATGGTTTCAATTTCTGAATTAAAATAGCCTATATCAGTCATATAATATGGTTTGTAATTACCCTGCTAAATAATTAATTAAATTCATTTATAAAAGGAGATTAGACCATGAAAAATTAGGACCAGGAAAAAGGATATTTAGTATTAAAGATGCCCTGACCGGGACTTGAACCCGGGTAATAGGATCCGCAATCCTACGTGATATCCACTACACTATCAGGGCCATTAATTGAATAAATAAGTTCATGAAAAAGTCAGAGTCTGGAACAATTAAACAAGATTAATTATGGTTAGAATTTTTTAGTATTTAATAATTTTCATAACCTGCCGGTTAGAATCTATTATTCATAAAGTAAATTTTTTAAAAAACTAGTACCACACATATAGCTGGAAAGTGTAGTCCTTGTAGTTTCTCTGGGCCGAGTTAATATTATCTGCATCCTGCATAGGAGCATTAGCACATATTGTCATTCCTTTAAGATGGTTAATTTCAGTGAGGTTATAGTTAATGTCCGGATGGGTTTTATCTAAAAACATTCTGGCCAGTAGTCCTGCCTGATTTTGAGATGTTTGGCTGCAGTTTCCCTCATCCAGGACCCCTGCCATTTTTTCCAGTAAGGAACCCTCCCCAGGGTAAGGTTCCAGGCTGGCCATAAGTTCCATTATATCCTGGGCCATAAACTTGTTTTCGGTGTAGGCCGGATTAGAAAGGGGTTTGGAATTAAAAGAGATGGTTCCTATGATTATTAAAACTACCAGTAATCCCAATACTGCATCTAAAGAAACAATGAATCCTTTTTCATCCATTAAAATCCCATGATAGTTTTAATTGCCCTTAATGGATTGAACCACCCTATCCTTTTTTGCTATAGATTTTTGTGCGGCCTGGTGAACTTTTTGCTTCATTAACTCAAAGTCTTGAGGGGTGGTATCTCCCACCAGTTTTTTTATTTTAGTATATGCCGCTTCTCTAAAAAGGGGCCGTAGTTCTTCTTTACTTCCGTCCTCTTTAATCAGAATAGGGGATCCGCTGTTATTTACCACTCCTATTTCTTCAACTTTTACACCTGCTTTTCTAATGGATTTTTTAGATTGCAGTGCTACGTCCTCTGGAGCTATGATCATTAAAGAGTCAACTGAAACACCTAATGGATCTATATTCAGTTTTTCAAGCATTCCCAGGACTTTGGGATTTATCATTTCCCTTATTTTTTCATGATAAAATTCCATGCCCAGGCCAGTGGTGGTGGAAATTTCATGGGCATCCCCTCTCAATCCACCATTGGTTACATCAGTCATAGCATGTACCTGGGGTAGAAGACCATCCTGCATAATGGCTTCGGAGGCCAGTATAAAGTCTATATCCATGGTTTCTTCCACCACATCAAAAAGACCATGGTAGATAGCGGTGGTGGTAATGGTGCCCCCACCTGATCCTTCAGTTAACAGGATAATATCTCCAGCTTCAGCACGTTTTCGGGCGGTGGGAGGATGTGGTGATACACCTATAGCCCCTACTGCGCTTACGAGACGGTCCCCTAGAACCATGTCTCCTCCTACCCGGAGGGTGCTGCCTGCAACAATAGGTACCTTTACCAGTTCAGATATGGCAGCTACTCCTGCGGTGAAGTCAAAAAGTTTTCCCACATCCCCATCATCAGCCAGGTGCAGGTCGCTTATAATGGCCACCGGATCAGAACCCATGACACATACATCGCGTAGTGCAGCCCGGGCAACATGGAACCCCCCTAAAAAAGGGTATTCGCTAAGCCGGGAATGTATTCCATCTACAGCAGTGGTTATGAACATTTTATCCTCCGGAGCGTGGACTTCCACTACTCCCCCGTCATCCTGGGCGGTGGGATTTATAAAAGATGAAGTGGGGGAGCTGGCCACTATTTCTGCAATCTGGCGGTGTACAAAAAAGTCCCCTGCTCCCCTGGATCCTACACCCATCTTTCCCATGGAAATGCCCGCTCCATGAACTTCCATTAATTCTTTTAAAAATTTATCATCCAGGTCCTGGATTGCCAGAGTATTTTTAACTTCCTCCATGACAGCTTGTGCCATTTTAGAGGCGTTTTCAGGATTTAGGTCTTTATGTTCAATTATCCTTTCTGAAAGTATCTTTTCAATGGTTTTTTGATCCTTGATATTTATTTCACGCCTGACAAATCCCTCGATATCCATATAACCACCATTTTATGTGAATTATCATTAGATTTTCTAATGAGTAAGATTGATGTAAGTTACTATAAATCCCGATGATATTAAGTATGCTATTTTATATTAGTAATACTATAAAAATTTTTTGTATTAAATAATGAATTTTATTCCTACCGTATATAAAAATAATATCAAAAATAAGTTTTTTAGTCATTCACCAGCTTTACAAAATTCTTTAAAATATCCAGACCGGTTTTTCCACTTTTTTCAGGATGAAATTGAGTAGCATATACATTATCTCTGCAGACCACCGCCGGTACATCAATACCATATTCTGCCACTGCAGCTACCACATCATTATTTTCAGGGACTACATAGTAAGAATGTACAAAGTAAACATATTCCGAACCAATGCCCTCCAGAAGGGGGCATTTTTTAATAATTTTTAGCTGGTTCCAGCCCATATGAGGTATTTTATTGCCTGGAGGTAATCGTGCCACTTCTCCGGGGAAAATATTGAGCCCCTGAATCTTGCTGCTCTCCTGACTGTGGGAGAAAAGAAGTTGTAATCCCAGGCAAACCCCTAAAAAAGGCTTTCCCGAATCTATGTGCTCCAATATAAGATCTTGAAATTTTTGGAGATTTTCCATAGCTGTACCAAAGGCACCCACTCCTGGTAGAACCAGTGCTTCTGCATCTTTTATCATGCCCGCATTATCTGTAATTAGAGAATCCACACCTATTTTTGAAAATCCGTTTTTTATACTTTTCAGATTTCCACTGCCATAATTGATTATACTTATCATGCCGTTTTCCTTTATTAACTTTTAAATAAGGTAAAATTTAAAATAGGGTTTGGGAGTGCCATATATAAGCTATCGAGTATAGAAATCATTGATACGAACGGTGTCATCCAGGTGGGGGGTTGATACCTCATGTAATATGGTATTTTCCATGGCCACTATGGAGTGGCGTTTTTCAGGTTCAATGCGCACCGTGTCGTTTTTGCCAAAGTATTCTTTACGGTCTTCAAACTCAATGTATCCCGCCCCACTAACGATGTACATGGTCTCGTCTTTTTTCTCGTGGTAATGGAATGAAGTCTGATATCCTTCTTTTATGAATAATTCTTTGGTGAGGTATTTTTCTGTATTGATGAGAACTTTTTCATAGCCCCATGGCTTATCTTCCCTGTTCTGGTATTCTTTTTGGATTTGTTCCAGTTCTTTAGAGGTATCAATGGCCATCCAAAATAATCCGTCCTCTTTATAGTAACCCAGTTGATTTTCTTTGGCCATCATAGGGAATAATGTTTTTTCAATATCCCCCACATCAAAATCTCCAAAATCAAGGGATCCCTGGGAGAAATAAACCCCCCCATTTATATAATAATCCAGAATGGGTTTTTCCTTAAAAGAAACCAGGCGGTCCCCACTTACTTCCACAATACCATAGGGTGACTGCATTTTAGTTATAAAAATTGAAAGAGGATAATCAGAGCGTTCTCCAAGATATATCATCTTTTTTAAGTTTAAATCTGCAACCACATCACCATTACGGATAATACACTGTTTATTACCATCAATTACATCCATTCCTAATTTTATCGCATTTAAAGTACCGAGAGGCTTTTTTTCTTCCACATATTCAATTTTAACCCCTTTATATTCATCGCCATACCTCTTTTGGATTTTATCACTTAAAAATCCCGTCAGGAGAAATACTTGATCTACTCCTGCATTTTTAAAGTCAAATAATTGCTTATCCAGTATAGTATAGTCTTCTTTGATTTCAACCAGAGGTTTGGGAACTGTTTCAGTTAAAGGACGTAATCTTTTACCAAATCCACCACAAAGAATCATCCCTGCTGTTTTACTCATTTTATCACCATTATATATAGAAATGAATCACCGCGATTGTTTATTACATTTAATAATAAAGACTTGAGATTAATTAATGCTTACTATTTTTCATTTTGAGGATATCAAAAGAAATTATTTTTTAGGAGGAATGAAGCAATTATTTTAATTTATATTCCTCCAGGACCTTTTTAATCGCCTCTCCAAAATCTGATTGGACAATAGAATCTGTTCCAAGTGTTTTGGCGTGGGCATCCAGTTCAGCCACCACCCTATCATACCCCAGTTTTTTCAGAGGTTCCACCAGACGAGGCCCGTCAGTTACTGCTATTGATTTTAAATCCAATTCTTCAATAGAAAGTGCATGGGGCACTCCGGCAATCACCGCCAGATCAACTTCTTTCTCTTTTAATAGCTGTACAGCTGATTTCCCGGTTTCAGGATACTCATCCAGGCCCCCTGTAATAAAATCAACATGGATTTCATCTTCTTTAAGTTCATTTACAATATTCCGGGCATGGGATCTGATACGGTCCAGTCCCGTATTCTCATCCAGATTGGCTATGATGAGTGGGGGGTTTTCTGGATTCACCAAATAATAAGGTAGCTTCAATATATCTCCAAAGAGATAAGAAGTTTCTTTTTTAGCATTGAGTACCAGGGCCACCTTTTTACCTTTTTCTATTTGAGTTAATAGTTCCCTTGCAACTTTCTCCTTATCATCCCCAAAGGAAGGACTTATATATTCCCCTTGGGCCATTCCCCTAGTTTTTTCCACTTGAGTGGCCATTTTTAGCATTTTTATCTGGCGTTCTGCTTCTTCAGGAAGTATTATACCCTCTTTTACTGCCGCTTCCAGTACCATGATGGCCCCTTCAGTATTATCCCCCTCACCAAAACCCCCATGTGATTCCACCGTTAAAACCTTTGCTTTAATATTTGCTCGTTGAACGGCTTCTTTAAGGTCTTCCCCAATTATCATGCTGGCACAGGTACCCACTATTCCCACCAGATCTGGAGAAAACATTTTATCCACTTTAAGGAGTGTTTCTTCCAGTTTTTCTCCCGCCCCGAAAATGAAATCATTTTCAGACATGGCAGTGGTAACTATTCTAACCCCGTCGTTTTCCAAAAGCCTCCCTGTGCGGAAACAACAGCCGTGGGGACCATGGAGAATAACAACATCAGCATTCATGTCTCTTAGAGTGTATAAAGAAGCAGCAATTGGACTTGGTCTAGGATGCAATATTTCACCTCAAACAATGTTATTGATAAAAATTTCCTCAAGATAATTATAATGAATGAAATTTTTTAATAATGGTTATAATCCTATTAGCCAGTTATATCTTATAAAGGCCAATTAATGTCATCCATATATTTTTAGTTAAAGGGAATTTAATTACCCGATGGGTGTTTTATAGATTTATTAAAATTAAAATCAAAGTAGAGATTCTAAATTAGTGGGAGGATGTATGAAATTAGATGGTTTAATCAAGGTAACGTTTGTGGAACGGCCTAATCGTTTTACAGTGAAATTTCATTACCAGAATAAGGAAGATTTAGGCCACTTAAAAGATCCTGGGCGATTAAAAGAATTATTAATCCCTGGAATTGATCTTTTAGTTAAAAAAGCCCCTCCTAATCCCAAAAGAAAAACTAAATATGATGTGGTGGCTGTTTTTAAGGACCAAAAATGGGTTCTTATAAATTCTGGTTTCCACAGTGATCTGGCTGAAGAAGCCATAAATTCAGGGATTATGGGTGATTTGAAATATTATGGTGTGGAAAAACGAGAATATAGTTTTGGAAAAAGTCGTTTAGACTTTTTATTATCCTTGAAGGAGGATGAAGATATTCCAGAGGATATGCCCCCGAAAATGTTAGTGGAGGTTAAGGGCTGTACCCTGGTGGAAAATAATATGGCCCTTTTTCCAGATGCCCCCACCATAAGGGGTAAAAAGCATTTAGAAGAATTAATAGAAGGCAGAAAACAGGGTTTTGCTTCTGGTGTAATTTTTTTAATTATGAAAGAAGATGCCCTGGTTTTCTCCCCTAACTTCAAGACTGATCCTGACTTTTCCTGCACCCTGGAAGATGCAGCGCAAAAAAAGGTTTTCATATTCCCCCTGGTATTTAAAACCCATTTTAAAGATAATTCACTGGAAATAAAACCCTGGAAATTAGTTAAATTTATATTCAAAAATCATTGCATCTAACTGATTTTAGTCAGTTTTAGTTGTTGTAGTTTTAATTTTACCACCTTGATAAAAAAATACAAATATTCTGAGGTCTTATAGTTAGTTAGTGTATTTAGGTAAAAAATCTTAAATTAAATTGAATATTATGAGCAAAAAACCAAAGGGAATGGTCCTCCGACAGAAATTACAAAGATTCATGACCCGCCATCGAAAAAAAGTGGGAAGTGGAATATTCCGGATCCATGATTTTGAAATTAAAGAAATAGAAGTGCCAGTGAAAAACCTGGACCCCCTCTTCCATAATTACACCATAGTACATTTAACTGATATTCACCTGGGTCAGTGGATAACTCCCTGCCATCTAAAAGGAATAATTGAACTGGTCAATGATCAAGACCCTGATATGGTGGCACTTACTGGAGATTATGTTTCTTATTTGTTGGAAGGTTATGAAGAAGATTTGACCCGCTGTTTAACGAATCTGGAACCATCAGATGCATCACTGGCAGTTTTAGGAAATCACGACCACTGGCTAGGTGCTGGGAAAATCAGGAATATCCTGAAAAATAGTGGGGTGATTGATGTGAGTAATCAGATATATACCCTTAAACGGGAAGGTGCATCTTTACATGTGGCAGGTGTGGATAGTGTTATGCTCAATCAACATCGATTAGATGAAGTTATGGATAAAATACCGAAAGTTGGTCCAGCTATATTAATGGTACATGAACCTGATTTCGCAGATATCAGTTCAGCCGCAGGTAGATTCTCTCTCCAGCTTTCAGGACACTCCCATGGTGGCCAATTTACAATTCCGGGATGGGAAGATACCATCATCCGGGGAACTCATTTTAAGAAGTATCCTTCTGGGGAATATAAGGTGGGAGAAATGACCCAGTACACCAGCAGAGGAGTAGGAACCAATGTTTTCTGGTTTAGAATAAATTGTCCTCCAGAAATAACTATAATAACCCTTAAAAGTCCAGGTGCTGTCGAATGACAAAGCAGGTGGAAACTAACCCTCCAGAAAAACCTTCTTCTATCAAATTTATTTTACGTACCATTGGGATATGGATAGCAGAAGTTATTGGGCTTATTATCATTGCCGATATGTCGGTAGGATTGACCATTAATTCAGTGGAAACCGCCATAATTGTTGTTGGTATTTTAGGTGTGATAAATGCCCTTTTCTGGCCAATTTTCTCCCGTATTTTTCTTCCATTCCTTGTTTACACTGTAGGCATAGGATCTCTTTTAATAAATGGTTTTCTGATATGGTTAATCAGCATTTTTGTTCCAGGAATAGTCATTGAAGGATGGGCCCTGATTTTAACTCCAGTGGGAATGTCTATTATTACCACCTTGCTTTCGGCGGTGGTTACCCTGGATGATGAAACATCTTACTATCGATTAGTTCTACATAGAAATATAAAAAAGTTAAATAAAAAGCCTGAAAATTATCCCGGAGTTATTTTCCTGGAAATAGATGGTTTATCCGAAGCTATTTTAACAGAAGCAATGGAAAAGGGGCATATGCCTACCCTGAAGAAATGGTTAGAAGCTGAAACCCATAAAATAATTTCATGGGAAACTGATTTATCCAGTCAAACCGGAGCCAGTCAGGCAGGTATATTGCATGGTAATAACCATAATCTCCCCGCATTTCGATGGGTAGAGAAAGCCAATAATAATAAGATAATGGTTTCCACCGGACTCCATGATGCCCCACTCATTGAAAAGCGTATTTCCGATGGTAATGGATTATTATCATGTAAGGGGGCCAGTCGATCCAACCTGTTCTCCGGAGATGCAGAAAATGTTATATTCACCTACAGTAAGCTTAAAAATCTTCGCCAATTTTACAATGATACCTGGTACTATTTTTTCTCAAATCCATCTAATTTTGCCAGGATATTACTTCTATTCATTTTTGATGCTTTAATGGATTTTATTTCCCAGTTAATACACTGGATTAAAAATATCAAACCACGAATACGTAGAGGTTTTGTTTACCCCTTTGTAAGGGCCGGGGCCAATGTATTTATGCGTGAAGTTAACACCTGTACTTTGATTGGAGATATTTTAACCGCGGATATAGATATTGCTTATTCCACTTATTTAGGATATGATGAAATTGCCCATCACTCCGGAGTGCAGAGTTTCGATGCATTTTATGCCCTTCGCGGTATTGATAAGCAATTCGAAAGGCTTGAAAATGCATTAAAATATACCAAAAGACCTTATTATTTGGTGGTGCAGTCGGATCATGGCCAAACTAATGGTGCCACCTTTAAGCAACTTTATGGGATTTCTTTAGAAGATCTGGTCCGGGAGTTGCTGCCTGAAGAATTGAGTATTTACAGTGAATTATCATCTAATGAAGACCACTTTGGCCAGGCTATTACCCGCCCTATTGACTCCAGTAAATCCTATCTTAAAGATAAAAAAGATTATACTGTAAAAAAGAGTCGTGATCTGGTGGATAATACTCTGGAAAACATTAAAAAAAGTCCAGTGGGAAAGGGAAAAGTATTAGAATACATCCAGGATTATGAAATATCACGAAAACCATTAAAATCCACAGCTGAGGAATCAGAAGTGATTGTACTTGCTTCTGGAAATCTGGGACTGATTTATCTAACACAATGGACTGAAAGGTTGCCTTTTGAAAAAATCAAGAAATTATTTCCGGATTTAATTCCAGGGCTGGTTCAACATGAAGGAATAGGATTCATAATGGTCCAATCCATGGAATGGGGACCTCTTGCCATAGGAAAAGAGGGAATATATTATTTAAAATGTGATAGAATTGAAGGGAAAAATCCATTACTCGATTTTGGAGAAAATGCCCGCCCACACCTTCTAAGGACAGATAAATTTGAATACGTACCTGATATCCTGGTAAATAGTTTTTACAACCCTGATAAAAATGAAGTGGCCGCCTTTGAAGAACTGGTGGGAAGCCACGGTGGTTTAGGTGGAGGTCAAAGCAGACCATTTATTATGTATCCCTCTACTTGGAATCTGGATGATGATGAAATTGTAGGGGCAGAACATCTACATAGGGTTTTAAAAGAAAAGGTAAGTGAAATAAGAGATATTAAGTGAAAGAAATTATCCATCTAACAGGACTACTGGTTTAATTAAGTCCTTTGGTTTATCTTTCATTAGAAGCAGGGCTTTTTCCAGATGATCAAAACCCTTGAAAACATGGCTGACCATTAGAGATGGATCCATGCGACCGTGGAGTACCACCTGTGCTAATCTTTCCATTCTAAGTCTTCCACCCGGGCAAAGGCCGGTAACTATATCTTTTTGAGCCATACCAAAACCCCATCCTGAACGGCTAATAGGGATAATATCACTCTCACCAATTCCCCTGCCAAAATAATTAATATTTGAAATTTTTGCTCCAGGTTTAGCCATATTTAATGCGTCAATAAGAATATCAGGGCCTCCTCCTGCTACAATAACAGCATCCACACCTTCCCCCTCAGTTGCATCTAAAATTTGTTCGGAGGTGTTTCCATCTTTATAACTAATTATATCCGTGGCACCATATTTTTTGGCTATTTTTACTAGTTTTGGTCTGGTACCTACTCCGAATATTCTTCCAGCCCCTTTTAACTTTGCACCAGCTATACTACTAAGTCCTACCGGCCCAATGCCTAAAACAGCGACAGTGAATCCTATTTCAATCTTAGCATTTTCCGCTCCCATGAAACCTGTGCTCAGCATATCGGGAAGCATTACTGCTGCTTCTAAAGGAATTTTATCAGGTAAAAGTGCCAGGTTGCTGTCTGCCAGATTAACATGAAAATAATCCCCAAAAACACCGTCTTTAAAGTTAGAAAATTTCCATCCCCCTAAGGCACCCCCGGTATGTGAAGGAAAACCACGTTGTGCTGCTTCTGAACCCCAATCCGGAGTTATAGCCGGTACAATTACCCTATCTCCCGGCTTAAAATCTTTAACCTCACGACCTACTTCATTTACAATTCCTACTGCCTCATGTCCTAAAATCATGTTATGTCTTTGGCCTATTGCTCCTTCCCATACCGTGTGGACATCAGAAGTACAGGGTGCTATGGCTAATGGTTTTATAATTGCATCTGATGGTCCACATTTTGGTTTATCCTTTTCTATCCATCCTATTTCCCCTATTTTTAACATTGCCAGTCCTTTCATTATTTCACCATTATTTGACTATTAATAATTGAAAAGGGGCAGTATACAGTGTATTTTTAAATCCAGAAAAAGGGAATTAGTCCCTTTTAGTTTTTTATGTTTCACTATCGACAAATTATACTTATGATATCTCCATCTTCCAGTTCATGATCACTAGCAACCCGCATGTTTTTTCTGGCATCTACTGCATGCAGGAATCTTTCCCCAATATCAGTGTGAATCACATAGGCCATGTCCCGGGGTTTTGAACCTTTTAAAATTAAAAAAGCATCAGGTAAAATATTTCCCTTTTGATCACAAAGCTTATGTTCGTCTTCTACAGGGTACACCACAATCATATCCAGTAACTGGAATACTGCCTGATTTAAGGCCTTTTGAACACCAGTACTCCCGTATCTTAGCAGTACATTTTCCCGGATATACTCCAGGGCTTTTTTCTGGTTTTCACTCAAATTGGCCCCATCGACTATTTCAAAGTCCCCCGCGCCAGATTGATATTTAATAAGTCCAGCTTTAGCTGCTCTGGTGAGGGCTAGTTCTGATTCTGCAGATGCAGGTACCACATTGGAGTATTTTTCCTCTAATTTTTTGATATTTTCAGAAGAAGACGGTAAATCCGCCTTGTTAGCTACAATTAACATGGGTTTAGCAATTCTTAAGAGTTTATCCAAAAATTCAATCAGTTCTTCTTTTCCCCATTGAGTATAATCCGTCTCCATGGCCCTTCTAGCTTCTATAATATCTTCCAGCATTATACCTGTTCCGGAAAGCTGTTCATGGATTACTTTACCCATATCTAATCTTTCAGATAAAGCTTTTCTAACCAGCCGATCCCAGTTCCGCTGTATTATGCCATAAAGCCACATGGTTATCTCTTTTTGTAAAAATTCCACATCTTCTAATGGATCATGCGTTCCTGCCTCCACCAGCCTTCCCTCTTCATCAGTGGATCCCGAAGCATCAATAACATGAATAAAAGCCCTGGCCTGACGCAGATCATCCAGGAATTTATTCCCTAATCCTCTACCTTCATGGGCACCCGGAACCAGACCAGCCACGTCAATAAGTTCCACTGGAATTAAACGTCTTCCATGCACACAACTGGAATTATTAGGGCTGCACACCACCTCCAATTCCTTACAGGGGCATTGAGTATCCACATGGGCCACTGCTTTATTGGCATCAATGGTGGTAAAGGGATATCCTGCCACTTCTGCCTGGGAAAGGGTGGCTGAGTTAAAGAATGAAGATTTTCCAACATTTGGTTTTCCGGTAACTGCAATCTGAAGCATAGTATCACATCATATTAAATTGAAAAAAATTATAATAATTTAAAATTACTTATTAAGGTATTTATTAATTAATTAATTAAATAGGTTCCCTATCCCGGGGATAATAGGTAAAAAATATTTGTAAAAAGAGGTTAAAACTTGGCAAAGCTCTATATCGCAGGAATAGGTCCAGGTTCAGAGGATTTCGTAACACCTGCTGCTAGAAAAGCAGTTAAAGCATCAGAAATCACTATTGGAAGTAAAAGAGCTGTGGATCTTTTCCCTGAATCCCAGGAAGTTGTACTTTTAAATGTGAAGAATGTGCAGGAAAAGTTAGAATATGGGGTGGAGATGGTCCAGGGAGGAAAAAATGTATGCATTCTTTCCACTGGAGATCCTGGTTTTTCAGGAGTTTTAAGTCCTGTAAAACGAATTATTGAGGAAAAAGGTTATGAGGGTATTGAACTGGAAGTGGTTCCCGGCATAAGCTCGTTACAACTTTGTGCTGCCCGGGTTGAAATTCCATGGGATGATGCAGATCTCATGACATTTCATGGCCGGGAAAATTTCCAGGAAATTCTTCCTATCCTGGATAATGGTCGGCCCACCATTACCCTGCCTTCCCGCAGTACGGCAGATATGGCGAATTTCTTAATGGATAATGGTATTTCCCCGGATAGAAAAGTGACAGTCTGTGAGAGACTGAGTTATCCTGAGGAAAAGGTGGTGGAAATTACCTTAAAAGAAGTAGCTGAGAGTGAATTTACTTACATGTGCGTTATGGTTATCTACTAATTGCGGAAATTCCGCTTATTCTTTACTCCAGACAAATTTCATCGTCTTCCTTCTTCCATGGTGGAGATACCATACACAAAAATTTTAATTCAACGGAAGAGACATTTTTTATGAATTGCATGGATCCCGGAGGAATGTAAACCAGTTGCCCTGGTTCCAAAAGCGCCTGTTTGTTATCAACATGCATCAACCCTTTACCCTCCAGGATAAAATAAACCTCTCCTGCAGATTTAATACGGTGAGGATGGGATGACTCTTCCGGGCCCAGAATAGCATGAGCAATACTAAAGTCTATTTTTATATCTTTTTCTTCCCGGTGGGGGTGTAATAATTCACAGATAAATGTCCCATCAGTAGTTTCAAAATAAGAAGCAGTTTTCAAGTCTTTAATTAAAATAAAATCACCATAATTTATTATCTTATTAGAAGGAAAAAAGGAAAATATTTATTCAAACATTTTCCTCATGCATCGTCGTATGGTACCTTCGGCTGCTTTTTCTCCCATGAGGTTCTGTAATTCTGTAGCCAGTGCCTGGGCTGCCACTAGATTGGTTGGCTTTATCTCTGCTTTTTGGGCCCAGTCCATAACTTCTGAATCCAATTTAGCCAGAGTATTTATAGCTGCATCCAGTTCTTCCTGTTCTTCTAAAAGGTGCATGGATTTAGCAGTTTTTACCAGCAATTCTGGATTCATGGCCTTTACGAGTCCCTGGGTTCCAGAAGATTCCACCAGGGAAGCCATGGTCTGCAGGGTCATTAAAATCTGTTTATCCACCATCTCTTTAGGGGCCTTAATAATCTGGGTACCCACATAATAATAATCCAGTACCCCTGCCAGAGTCACGGCAGTTACCAGAGATCCCATGTCCGCTACAGCAGCAGATACATCTGCAGGAACCACATAAGCATCTTTTTCACAGCTTTCTGCCAGTTCAACACATTTTTTTATCTGTTCTTTGCTGGCAATGTCGATATCATTACTGGAGTGTCCTCCAATTACATAGTGACCATGCTGAGGGGTTCCCGGTACTGCTGCCGGATGCATAGAGGCTATTCCAATATCTTTACGATCTCTTCTTAGTTCCCGTTCCAGAACATAGTATAAAACCATGGGAGAAACGGTACAGGTATTGGCGATTATTCCATTTTCCGGGATGTGTTTGGTAATTTCCTTGGCTATTTCAAAGGTTTTTTTACCAAAGGGAGTAAATAGAACTGCTATTTCTGCATGTTTAGCTGCCTCAACATCATCAGAAGTTACAGTTACCCCTGCATCTTCCACCTGTTTCCATTGTGCCTCATCAAGCATTTCCCTATTTGGTTCAGCCAAATAAACATCGTGACCTGCTTTAGCATATTCAATGGCCATTCTACTTCCACCATATGGAGCTTCTCCTCCATACTTTTCAGGTAACTTAAGTTGATTAACATAAAGATTCTGGTTTCCTGCACCATAAACTGCAACTTTCATCATATTTCACCACAATTATTATTTTTTAGTTGATATTATAGGAACTTATATAACTGATCTAAGTTCTTTATAGAAATTATCTGACATAGAAATTATAGTTACTTTTATTATATAAGAGTTATATTTTCACTTAACCTAACCCTAAATCCATTAATTATGCTCCGGACATCTAATTTTAGGATAAATACTTATTTTAAGAGAGTATACAGTTTGGAGCTATTATAAAAAGAATCAAAACCTTAATAAAAAAAGAATTAATTGAATTTCAGAATATTACTCTGAAATCAGTTTCACATCACCATACAATAATTCACCCACTTTCTCCAGAGTGGACACCCCTTTGGCCTCTTCTTTTAAAAGTGGAAGTTCAGCCACCAGTTGCCCCTGGAATTTTTCATGGATTTGTTTGAGCCTCTTTTGCTGAAGGGTCCGCCTGGCCTGGCAGAATTCACAATCAGTTTCTTCAGGTAGTATCTGGTTTACAATAACCCCGTCAGAATAGATGTTAAATTTTTTTAATGCCTCCATAGCTCTTTCAGATTCATAAATGGACATCTCTTCAGGAATAACCACCATTTTAAAGGAAGTCCTTTCTGGATCAGCCATAACTGCCCTTGCTTCCCTGATTTTCTTCTTGGTTACTTCCATATCTTCCAGAGCCCGGTCCTCTTCTTCCTCATCACCCATAAACGGCATGATATTTTTAAAGGCCTTGGCCATGCTACCCACCTGTTTTCTGATTTTAATCATTTTACCTACCCAGGAATCCATTATCTCCGGGAAAGATAGTAAACGCAGGGTGTGTCCCGTAGGGGCAGTATCAAAAATCACGATGTCATATTCATCAGTAGTCATGTACTGTAAGAACTTATCAAAGGCAGCGGCTTCATCTATTCCCGGGGACATGGAAGCCATGTCCATCTGATCTTGAAGCATATCCATTCCCATTCCTGGATTTGAAGCGGCTTGTTCCTTCATTTTGACCTGATAGTCTTCCATTGCTACTTCAGGGTCAATCTCCACTGCATGGAGGTTTTCCATAATCGGGGTGGGCAGGTGTCCAATAGGTTTTTCCAGAGAATCCGCCAGTGAGTGAGCCGGATCAGTGGATATGACCAGGGTTTTTTTCCCTTGTTTAGCCATCCATAATGCAGTAGCAGCTGAAACAGTAGTTTTACCTACTCCTCCCTTTCCTCCCACAAATACGAATGTCGTTTTTCCCTTATTAAATTTAAAAAGATCTTTAAATGCCATTATATTCCTCCTAAATTTCGATTAAGTTGAATAATTTAGAATAAACTTTTATTTATCATTAGTTGATAAAAAGTTATATCTGACTATATTATCCTTACTTTTAAACTTATCTTATATAAAGAGTATAATTAATAGCAGAATAATTAAATCCTATTTTTATAGTTAGACCATTAAAATAAACATGGTGTGCATGGTATAATTAAAATGATTTTAATAAAAACCGGGGATGCTTAATGAATAAGGAAGATATACAAATTCCACAGCTGGATGTGGAGACCACCATTAAAAAAATAGAGAAATTCATTAAAGATAAGGTGGAAAGCGCTGGTTCTTCAGGAGTCGTTCTGGGACTAAGTGGAGGAATTGACTCTGCAGTAGTGGCTTTTCTATGTCAAAGGGCTTTAGGTCCATCTAAAGTACTGGGATTGCTCCTGCCCAGTAAAACCAACACTCCTCTGGATTTAGAGCATGGGCAACACGTGGCAGATCTACTTAAAATAGAATCTGAAGTGATTAACATCGACCCATTAATAGAAAACTTCCCTCTTTTATGCAATCACCCGCCTGATGAAATGGCCCTGGCCAATTTAAAGCCCAGGATCAGAATGATGGTTTTATATTACCACTCCAATTCATTAAACCGGATGGTGGTAGGGACCGGGAATCGTAGCGAGCTCATGATAGGGTACTTCACTAAATTCGGAGATGGAGGAGTAGATATTTTACCTTTAGGAGATCTTTATAAAACCCAGGTATGGGAAATTGCCCAGGTACTGGGTGTTCCCCAGGAAATAATTGATAAATCTCCTTCTGCTGGTCTGTGGCCAGGCCAAACTGATGAAAAAGAACTGGGTATAGATTATATCACTCTGGATAAGATTCTCCATTTAATGTTTGATGAAAGTTTATCCCCTGATTTAATAGCTCAGAAACTAAATTTACCATTGCATGAGATAAAAAGAATAAAAAAAAGAGTTAAACAATCTAATCATAAAATAAATCTCCCTGAAATTCCACTTATTCGCTAAGATATGAATAAATTAGAGGATAAACCTAAAAATTAATGAGACAAAAACAATGTTTGCTATGGTTTACATTACCACCTCCAGTAAAGAAGAATCAACCCGAATTGGTAAAAAATTGGTTCAGGACCGTCTGGCTGGATGTGTCAATATCCCGGGGGATGTGAAATCATTCTACTACTGGGAAGGAAATATAGAAGAAGATATAGAATCAGTGCTTCTGGTTAAAACTAAAACCAGCGAAGTGGAAAAAATCATAAAAAGGGTAAAAGAATTACATAGCTATGAAAATCCATGTATAGTGGCTCTTCCCATAATAAATGGTTCCCCTGAATATTTAAACTGGTTAAATGATGAAATGGAAAGAGATGCTGATTGAATTAAAAAAATAATTAACACCTTTTTTCTAATTGATTGTTAATCTTTTATCCCTGAATTTATAAATTAATTTTACCCCAAGAACACAATTAGATTTAAAATTTTATTTATCATTCAAGTAATGGTGCGGTGATTTTATTGAAAAAAAATATGGAGAATAAATGGCAGGATAGATGGAATAAATCTAAAATATTTCATTCCAATCCCGACAAAAGGGAGAAATTATTTTTAACAGTAGCTTACCCTTATCCCAGTGGAGCTATGCATATTGGGCACGGCCGAACCTACACAGTACCGGACGTATATGCTCGTTTTAAAAGAATGCAGGGTTATAATGTATTATTTCCTATGGGATGGCATGTTACCGGGGCCCCGGTTATAGGGATAGCCCGGCGGATACAAAGGCAGGACCCCTGGACCCTGGATATTTATAAAAATGTTCATAAAGTTCCAGAAGAAGAACTGAAAAAATTCACCAACCCCGAATATATTGTGCAGTACTTCAGCAGTGAATACCACCGTGTTATGGAAAAAATGGGTTACTCCATTGATTGGAGAAGGGAATTTAGAACCACTGACCCTGCTTATCAGAAATTTATTGAATGGCAAATTCGTCAGCTCAAAAGTAAGGGACGGGTACGGAGGGGGGCCCACCCTGTAAAATATTGTGGAGAATGTGAAAACCCGGTGGGGGATCATGACCTTCTGGAAGGAGAAGGTGTGAGTATAAACGAATTAACCCTCCTTAAATTTGAAATAGATGGGTTTTATCTGGTTCCCGCTACCTTCCGCCCGGAGACAATTTATGGTGCTACCAATCTCTGGTTAAACCCTGAAACAGATTATGTGAAGGTGAAGGCAGATGGTGAAAAATGGTTAATCAGTAAAGAGGCTTATGATAATCTTTCCCATCAGAAAAATCTGGAAATACTGGAAGATGTAGATCCTCGCCCCCTGATTGGTCGGATGGTGAAGAATATTGTTACTGGTGAAGAGCACCCCATATTGCCCGCCAGTTTTGTTGATCCCGAGTATGGTAGTGGGGTTGTTTTTTCAGTTCCAGGTCATGCCCCCGCAGATTACATGGCACTGCATGATTTGAAAAATAATTCTGAAATTTTAAAGGAATATCAGCTGGAAGAAATTGTAGAAAAACTCCAGCCCATCAATGTAATCACCTTAAAAGGTTATGGAGAATTCCCTGCCCAGGAAATTATTGAAAAAATGGGAATTAAAACTCAGAACGATCCCCAATTACAGGAAGCTACCAATGAACTCTACAAGCAGGAACACACCCGGGGAGTGATGAGCGAACATATACCCAGTTACAATGGTGAGAAGGTTTCCCTGATTCGGGAAACGATCAGTTCCAGATTAAAGGAAGAGAAAAAGGCCAGTTTAATGTATGATTTTGCAGAAAGGCCAGTTATATGCCGATGCGGTAATCGCTGTGTGGTTAAAATAATGGAAGACCAGTGGTTTATCACTTATTCTGATGAGGAATGGAAAGAAAGCACCCGGCATGCTCTGGAAAAAATGAAAATGATACCCTCAGAAGTAAGGGCTAATTTCAATTATTATATAGGATGGTTACATGACTGGGCATGTTCTCGTAGAATAGGGTTGGGTACCCGGATTCCATGGGATCCTCAGTGGATTATAGAGCCTTTAACTGATTCCACCATTTACATGTCTTACTATACCATAGCCAGATATCTTAATAAAATGAATCCCGATGACCTTAATGATGAATTCTTCTCCCATGTATTTTTAGATGAACCAGGCCAGGTTAACGTGGAAGAAGATCTTTTAAAGGAGATAAAAGATGAATTCAACTACTACTATCCTCTGGACTGGAGGCTTTCTGCAAAGGATCTTATTGGAAACCACCTCACCTTCCATATATTCCACCATACTGCCATTTTCCCGGAAGATAAAAGGCCAAAAGGAATTGTTGTATTTGGAATGGGGCTTCTGGAAGGAAATAAAATGTCTTCGTCTAAAGGGAATGTGGTTCTCCTTGATGATGCCCTGACCAAGCACGGTGCTGATGTGGTACGTCTCTTTTTAATGTCTTCAGCTGAGCCCTGGCAGGACTTTGACTGGAGGGAAAAAGAGGTAAAAGGAACCAAAAGAAGGCTGGAATGGTTTGTAGAATTTGCTAAAAAAGTAAACACCTTGCACCCCGGTCCCCTTAAGCTGAATGAAGTGGGAAATAAAATCTCCATTGCCCCGGAAAGTTTTATCAGCAAATGGATGTTAGGTCAGCTTCACCTAAGAATAAAAGATGCTACTGAAGCTTTAGAAGGATTCCAGACCAGAAAAGCAGTTCAAGATTCCCTATTCCTTTTAAAAAAGGACCTGGACCATTACTTCCACCGGGTGAATTCTTATTCTGATGAAGAGGAGTATCGAGGAGAGATTTCCCAGGTGTTATCCACCGTGCTGGAATCATGGATACGTCTTCTGGCCCCATTTATACCTTATACTTGCGAAGAGCTCTGGGAAAAATATGGTGGAGATGGATTGGTATCCGAAGCCCCCTGGCCAGCATATGATCCGGGATTGATAGATGAAAAAATTCAAAAGGCCGAAGAGATTATTCAGGACCTGGTTCATGACATCACCGAGATTAAAAAGATAGTTGATGTGGATCCTGAAAAGATACATATCTATCTGGCCCCTTCATGGAAATGGGAAGTTTTTGATATAGCAAGGGAAGTAGGTAGGCCAGATATTGGCCGTATTATGGGACAAACTATCCAGAAAAATTTGCATGATGATAAAAAAGAAATAGCTGAATTTGCCAAAAAAATAACTAGAGAAATGACCCGGGTGCATTACGTAGGCCACCTGGATGAATATGAGATAGTATCTCATGCCCGGGATTATCTACAAAAGGAAACAAAAGCAGAGATAATAATCCATCAGGATGCAGATTACGATCCAGAAAATAAAGCCCGTAATGCCATGCCTTATAAGCCCGCTATTTTCATGGAATAGGTGTTTACCTGTTCCCTTATTTTTTGGCTAAAATGATTAATGATCCTTAAAAAAGTGATTAATATGACATTAAGAAATATTATAGCGATTTATTCCCTTTTTATTGGTAGTTTAATGATAGTAATGTGGACCTTTTTTCTGGTGGCAGGTATGGTACCTGAGTTTTCTACCCGCCTGGCAGAAATCATTTTGCATCTTATAGCTGAATTTTCAACTGCTATTCTACTTATTATTGCTGGCATAAGTCTTTTATATAGAAAAAGATCAGGATACAACCTTAATCTCATCGGCCTGGGTATGTTAATATACACCCTGATTTTGAGTCCCGGTTACTATATTCAGCTGGGAGAATGGCCTCTGGTAGGTTTTTTTGCTTTTTTACTGGTTTTAAGTATTATATTTTTAATAGTAAGCCTGAAAAAAGAATATGAAATAAAATTAGAAAGATTGTCATCCCCTTAAGTCATGATTAATATTTCCTCAAGCTTTATGATTTGATTGAGGCCGTATAATCTGATTTTCCAGGACCCCGATATCTTTCACCCCTGCTTCTATCCGGTCACCGGGCTGCATGGGGCCCACCCCGGGTGGAGTGCCAGTTGCAATAATATCCCCGGGATTCAGGGTCATGATATGAGATATGAATTCCAGGAGTTCCTCCACACCAAATATCATATTTTTAGTATTAGAATGCTGTTTAATTTTGCTATTAAGTTTTAAGAATATATTTTGATTATCAGGATCCAGTTCAGTTTCAATCGCCGGACCTACAGGAGCAAAAGTATCAAAGCTCTTAGCACGGGTCCATTGTCCATCCTTTTTTTGTAGATCCCGGGCCGTTACATCATTAAGTACCGTGTACCCCCCTATAAATTCCCCTGCATTTTTTCCTTTTATGTTTCTTGCTTTTTTGGAAATAATTATCCCCATTTCTGCCTCATAATCAACTTGAGTTGAAGAACCAGGATAAAGGATGGGCTCCTGATGCCCAATAACTGCACTGGGGGGTTTTAAAAATAGGATGGGTTCTTCGGGAATATCCATGTTTAGTTCAGCAGCATGGTCCTGGTAATTTAGACCCACACACACCACCTTGGAAGGTGAAACCGGGGCTTTAATTTTAATATTTTCTAAAGTATAAGAACTGTTTTTTTTGAATTTATCAAGATTAATAGCGTTAAGTGCTTCCACAACTGAACAGCTAAGTTCTATAATATTAAAATCCTCAATTAAGCCTGTTTTTTCTTTTCCGTCTACTATAAATCGCATAATCTTCATAGTTAATCCCCGGTGCCTTTAGTTCTTATTTAGAAAGCAAATTAATAATATTAACAGTGACATTTTAACAATTCTTACAAAAAGGCAGTATAATGAGGGTGTATATGGTTCCTTAATTGCCATTTCCTGGAAAATATTTTAGTGATTTGATCCATTATAGGGTTAGGACACAATATTATTAGTTGAATCATCTCTTATTTTACCATCAAGTACATTAATAATTCTATCAGCCATATTAGCCACGTATGATTCGTGTGTTACCATAATCAGTGTCACATTTTCTTTTTTATGGATGTTTTTTAGTAGGCCCAGAATTATGTCACCTGTTTTGGAATCTAAAGAACCTGTGGGTTCATCGGCTAATATAATAGAGGGGTGGTTTACTAAAGCCCGGGCAATAGCCACCCTCTGTCTTTCTCCCCCTGAAAGTTTGGTTGGTCTCTGGTTAATTTTATCCTCCAGTTCCACTTTTTTTAATAGATCAAGTGCCCGTTTTTCCATTTTTTTACTGGAAATTGGAGTTTCCAGCATGGGAATCTGTACATTCTCCACTACCGTGAGGTTGGGAATTAAGTTATGCAGCTGAAAGACGAATCCAATTTCAGAAGACCGAAACTGACTCAAATCCTTTTTTTGCATTAAATCAATACCGGCTACCTTTAGAGAACCTTCATCTCCCTTATCCAGAGCCCCTATCATATTGAGGAGGGTGGATTTACCAGAACCTGAAGGCCCCATAATAGAAACAAATTCACCCTTTTTGATTTTCAGGTCAATGCCATTTAAAGCCTTTATGGTCCCTTCATCATAGCTTTTTTTAAGGTTTTGTATTTCAATAATGTAATCTGGTTTATTCATAGCGCAGTGCCTCGGTTGGTGCTAATCTGCTTGCCCGATAAGCAGGATAAATACCTCCGATTATGCCCACCAGGAATGCTATTCCTAAAGCCCGGGCAAAGAGTTCCAGAGAATATGCTGGTTGGATTATACCCTGAGTTTCTGGAGTGAGGGATAAGAGCAGTTCCACCCCAATAATTCCCACTGCAATACCCACCAGGGCCGCTAAAAGGGTAAGTACTATGGATTCACCTAATATCATACCTAATATCCTTCTACTTCTCCATCCTACCGCTTTTAAGACCCCAATTTCCCGGGTTCTTTCATAAACCGACATTATCATGGTGTTTATAACTCCCACACCCCCAATAATTATGGCCAGTAAGGATATTGCCCAGGTGGCAGTATCTATAAAGCTTAATCCCTGATTAATCCTTCCCATTTGATCAGCAGCAGAAGTGGTAGCCAATTCATCCCGGTAAGCCTCTTCAATGTCGTTTCCTACCTGGGTGGCATTGGCATTTTCATTTATCTTTACCAGTATTATACTGACCTTATCTTCAGTATTGGTTAAATCCTGAAGTTTGGTTAAGGAAACATATGCTCCGGCATCAGTGATGATATTTCCTGTTTCGAAAATCCCGGTGATTTTAAAATCCTCATTAAAAATTTTTATAGAATCCCCCACCGTTTTATTGAGGTTCTGAGCAGCAGTTTTACCTATAATTATTTCATTGGCATCATCATCTGAAAAATAAGCCCCATCAATACTTTCTATGCCGGCCAGATTAAGTCTAGTGACCTCCATACCATTCACTATGAATCCACTGGGGCCAAAGTTGGAACTGGAACCATTTTCCAGACGAACACTGGTCCGGAGAACACCTGCTGTATCCTGAATCCCGTTTATATTTTGAATATCGGTGATGCGTTCTTTTTGAACATTCCCTGCCAGGAAACCATCGGTACCTGCCTGTATTACAGTTATTTCAGCTCCCCCTGCTTTAAGGGTGCTTTCGGTGGATTCTTTGAGTCCCCCGGTAACAAGACCCAGAGCCACTATGGTGGCAATGCCTATGGCAATGCCTATAATGGCCAGGGAAGTTCTGGTTTTATTCCTGAATGGATTTTTTATAATCAATCCCACATAATTCATTATTAAATCTCCTGCTTCTGAAGGGGAAATATTAAAGAAAAATTAAATTATCCTTTCAATAGGCATAACCAGTATATCACGGGCTCCTACTTTTTTAAGCCGGTTTACCAGATTAAAAACTTCTTCTTCACCTGCCACCGCATGTACTGCCACCATATTATCACTGGATAAAACCTGGGAGACAGTGGGGCCTGTTATTCCTGGCATGGCCTTTTTAACCTCTTCCAGTTTGTTTTTTTCCACATTTAGCATAACAAGTTTTTTACCCTCAGCATCCATAACACCCCTTATACCGGTGCGCACTTCCTCCATGATTTCATTTTTATCCAGGTAACTCTGGTGATTGGCCACCAGTTTAACCGAACTTTCAAGGATGGTGTCCACGATTTTAAGATGATTCATTTTTAAAGTGGTGCCGGTGCTGGTTAAATCAGCAATCAGATCTGCCACCCCAATAAAAGGTGCTATTTCAGTGGAACCACTCAGTTCCACTATTTTAGAATTTACGCCTTTTTCCTGGAGATAACGATAGGTAAGGTTAGGAAACTCAGTGGCCACCACCATGCCATCCCTTACATCATTAAGACTATTTATAGAGGATTCTTCTGGAGAAGCCAGCACCAGACTGGCCTTTCCAAAGTTTAGATCTTCCAGGATTTTAACCCGGCTTCCCTTCTCCTGGATTAGGTCCAGTCCGGTTATTCCCATATCGGCTGCCCCGTCAGCCACAAATTCAGGTATGTCAGCAGCACGGGTAAACATCACACTGATATCCGGATGATGGGTATCTGAAAAAAGCTTCCTATTAACTGTATCTTTTAAACCAATTCCGGCTTTGCCTAAAAGTTTAACCACCGGATCGCTTATTCTTCCTTTAGAGGGAATGGCAATTCTAATCTTCATTTTTATACTCCAGATAGTTTATTACGTGATGATGATAATCTTAATTTAGTAGTTATATGTATTCAGGTCTATTCTATATATTCGATGTATATACATTGTAGCCCCGACATATTAGACCTTTTAAGTAAGATGGTAGAAGATGGTGCCCATGGAAAGTAACAGTATTCTGATTCAAAATACCCTGATTTTAGATGGGGAAAAAATGGAAAAAGGATCAATTTTAATTGAAAATGATAAAATAAGAGAATTATCAGCGGATATTGATAAGAAAGAAGCTGATAAAGTCATTGACGGTTCTAAAAAAATATTAATACCAGGCATGGTGAATACCCACACCCACCTTTCCATGACACTCTTGAGGGGCCTGGCCGATGATTTGAACCTTGATACCTGGCTGAATGATCATATCTGGCCTATGGAAGCTAATTTAAATGAGGATTACTGTTATGCCGGTGCCCTTTTAGGTTGTGTGGAAATGATAAAGTCCGGTACCACCACCTTCAATGATATGTATTTTTACATGGAGGATGTGGCCCGGGCAGTGAAAGAATCCGGGCTGCGCTGTAAGTTATCCCATGGAATGATAGATTTAGGAGATGCAGATAAGCGAAAAGAAGAATTTAAGAAAACACACCACCTGATTGAAAAATGCCATAACAGCGCCAGTGGAAGAATCCAGGTGGCATACGGCCCTCATTCTCCCTATACATGTTCTGAAGAGCTGCTTAAACAGGTCCGGAAGGAAGCCCCCAGGAAAGGCATTTCCATACATATCCATGTTGGTGAAACCCGGACCGAAGTTCAGCAAGTTACAGATGCCCATGGCAAAAGACCATTTGAATATCTGGATGAAATAGGATTTTTAAAAGAAGATGTTCTGGCAGCCCATGGAGTGTGGCTTTCCCCTGAGGAAATAAATATTATCAAAAAAAGAAAGGTGAATTTATCCCATAACCCTGCCAGTAACATGAAATTAGCTTCAGGAGTATCCCCGGTGAATAAATTACTTAAAAAGGGTATGGTGGTGGGACTGGGAACTGATGGTGCTGCTTCTAATAACAACCTGGACATGCTGGAAGAGATGAAAATGGCGGCTCTCTTGCAGAAAGTCCATACTTTAGATCCCACTTCCCTCCCGGCAGAAAAAGTATTCCAGATGGCCACGGTACATGGTGCCACAGCCCTGGGGATGGAAAAGGAAATAGGAACCATTCAGGTGGGTAAAAAAGCCGATCTGGCACTTATAAATATTAAATCCTCCCATTTAACTCCTTTCAGGCACCCGGTATCCCACCTGGTGTACTCTGCCCAGGGTGGTGATGTAGATACCGTTATCTGCAATGGTAGTATCCTGATGGAAAACCGGGATCTTCAGATCATAGAAGAGCAACAAGTGCTGGAGTTAGCTGAAAATGCAGCTGAAGAGATGCTTTCCAAAAATTAAAATTAAAAAGGTTTTAAAATGATTTTATTACTTTTTGATATTGATAAAACCCTGATTGATCGTTCGGAGTGCCATCATCGTGCATTCCGTCATGCCTTCCATGAAGTCTTTGAGAGGGATGCAGATATTGATATTATCAATTACCATGGCAAAACTGACCCCCAAATCGCCTGTGAAGTTTTAAAAAAAGAGGGCCTGGATGAAAATTTTATAAAAAAGAAATTAGAGGAATTTAAAGAGGTATTATCCTCTTATTTTATTTTGAATGTTAAAGATGACCGCATTGTGGTGCTTGATGGAGTAAGGGATCTGATAGTTGAACTGGAAAGTCAGGGTATGCTATTAGGTTTAATCACCGGTAACCTGGAATCAATTGCCCGGGCTAAACTCAAACACGTGGGCCTGGATAAATATTTCAAATTAGGAGGATTTGGAAGTGATGGCCACCACCGGCCATATCTGGTATCTACTGCCATAAAAAGAGCCAACCGGGAATATGATTTTAGAGGCAATAATTCCCATGTTTTTGTGATTGGAGATACCCCCTGGGATATAAAGGCTGGTCTGGAAAACAAAGCCCTTACCATCGGAATATCCACAGGAATCTATTCTCACCAGGAATTAAAAGATGCTGGGGCTGATTTTGTGCTGGATAGCTTAAAAAATAAGAAAGAATTTATGGAATTTTTAAAATCCAGGTAACTATTTTTTAGCGGTTAGTAAAACTGAATCCCTTATTTTTATTAAAGATTATGCTCTTTTTACAATCAGTCCTCATCTGCGGGAAGTCTTCACGGAAATGGGAACCCCTGCTTTCTTTACGGAGCAAGGCAGATTTAGTGACTAATTTAGCTATTTGCACCATGTTTTCTGCTTCCAAAGCCTGCTGCAGGTAAACATTATAGCGGGACCCGTCTGGAACATGCATGCGCTTCAGGCGAGTTTCAAGATTATTTAAAACTTTCAGGGCATTTTTTAAGCCGCTTTCGTTTCGTATAATGGCCACCTGCTCCCACATAGTAGATTGCAGTTCCTTTTTAATTTGATGGGGAGGGATATCCCCTTCTTTGTGGATTTCATTTAAATGGTTTTTAATTTGGTTAACATGATTAAGATCCAGTTTAAGGGAGGATTTTAAAGCATTTAAAGCAGCGGCTTTTCCTGCTCTTTTACCAAACACTTGAGTATCTGCCAGAGCATTTCCCCCTAAGCGGTTAGCACCGTGTATTCCTCCGCATACCTCCCCTGCAGCAAATAAATTGGATATTGTGCTTTTTCCCCATTTATCAATCTTAATTCCACCCATGAAGTGATGGGCGGTGGGGGCAACTTCCATGGGTTCTTTACGTATATCCACCCCCACATCTAAAAATTGCAGCAGCATGGTCTCCAGTTTCTCCTGGATGATTTTTGCAGAAAGGTGGGTTACATCCAGATAGACCCCCCCATTTTCAGTACCCCTTCCTTCCCGGATTTCATTGTAAATAGCCCGGACCACTACATCCCTGGTGGCCAGTTCCATCCTATCATCATAGTTTCCCATGAAGCGTTCTTTGTTATTGTTGAGTAAAATCCCTCCCTCACCCCGTACCGCTTCAGTTACCAGTACACCCTTACGTGATTCGGGAAAAACCATTCCTGTGGGGTGGAATTGGACCTGTTCCATATCTATTAAATCTGCACCTGCATTCCAGGCCAGAGCGAAACCATCCCCTCCTTTT